>JAJDEV010000090.1 GCA_029259605.1 Planctomycetota bacterium
TGCACCCGGCTACGATACGAGCCGATCAGAGTGCGGATAGACGCGTGCGGGTAGGGATCTCTCTCCGGAAGCCTCGAACCGAACGGACGCCAACCGACGTCCTCGTCACTTGACGGGCCTTCTCATAGACGGCTTGTTAGATGCCGCGTCGTGAGAGACATGGCCTGGGTACACTTCCTTACACCACTCAACCCACTGGCGTCGATTCGTCATGCGTTCTTCTTGGCTGGCACCGTTGTACACGAACTCAAAGGACTGCCCGGTGATGTGGTTGAGTATCGCTGCAACGGCATCATGAACCGTTTCGGGCGAATACTGGCGTCGGGATTCAAATGCGCCAGGAGGGTTGGGCAAACTAATCCACTGGTTCTCAAGTCCTCGGTAATCCGCAAGGTGTTCTACGAGCCATGGAACCGATGGCGCCCCAATGGACTCCAGTCCCCGCATAGCATTCGCCTGCTCTTCGGACGTACCTCGAAGCTGATCGACTAGACAGGACACGTCATCACCTAGTCCACGAGTGTCGGACGGTGTCACGCACGCCGGGACCAGCATCACCACGGCCGCCAGTATGACCATCGATCTCATGTGCATCTAACGCCTCTGCCGATCAGCGGCGGCCGAAGGCCGTCCGCTGGAGCGGCTTGTTAGGCATCCTCGTGGTTTGCTTCCCGACGTCGTGCATCCTCGACACCTCCATGGACGATCCACACCGCATAGACCAGAAGTGGGACTACGACGATCATCGACGCGATCGCCCACAGCCGATCTTGCCCGGACCAGTACCACCATACCGTTAGGAGGGCGCAGACGATGACAGCCGCACCCGCATACGCGTGGGCACGTGCCGGCATCCAATACCCACCCCGCCGCCAAAGCCAGAGGTTTCGCACTCCGGCAACGACGCCGATCACCCCAGCCAAGAACAGGATGACATCAATTGCGCCGCTCACGAGTGCCCTCCCATCGTTCTAGCATGCCTAACGCCTTGCCGATCAGCGGCGCCGCGAAGCGGCGTCCGTCTGCATCGGCTTGTTATGTCCGTGCGGAGTTCCCCGAATCGTCGCGATCATCATTGGGCGCTACTCGCATGCATCCGAGGATACGTGATCCATCTACGGTCGTCACGATCAGGAACGAGTACGGCCGATCTGCGGGGACATAGATCATGCGACAGTCGCCTTCAGCACTCCGCAAGCGGCCACAAAACTCGTCTATCTCGGACGCTAGCCGCAAGGCGTAGGGCTCCGAGCGGGTGTGGAGCCAGCCAGCCCGATCCTCGTAGATCGTCAGAAGATGTTCAGTCGGCACTTCGTCCGGGACGTCCTTCGGTCTCGGTCGAGGTCTTGCTCCAGCCTCAAGCGCTTGCGCTGCCGCCGCGCCCTGACGAAGTCCGCTCTCGCGCAATAGCTCTTCCAACGACTCCGGATCGAAGGTCGACATAACGCCTTGCCGATCAGCGGCGCCGCGAAGCGGCGTCCGTCTGTATCGGACTGTTGGCGAGCATCAGTCCTACTCGCCTTGAGAGTCGCCAGATGAAGAGGCCCCGCGCGAGCCGCCAGATTCGGAAGACGGCGTCCTCCCGGAAGCACTCGCGGCACTGCCATCACCGGACGATTCGGATTGGGGAGTCTTGGGGGCAAGATCTCCAAGTCCTGAAAGGCTGCGGATATCGGTCTTCGGGGCGTTGTCGGGTTTCGACTTGTCGGCGGTCATTGGTTCATCCGTGGCAGTTGGATCTTGAAGGTTTGATACTAGCGCTCCGATACCCGTCAGCGCGACACCTATGACGAATCCCCAGAAGGCCGTCTTGTCGAGACGCAGAAGTTTCGGGTCGTCCTCTCGGGTGCCTTCGTTAACGATCGCTTTGAGGTGGTCGGCGTTTCGCTCATAGGCGCGGATCACGGAGACGATCGTGACGAGGAATGCGAGAGCGCCACCTGAGAGAAGCGTGAGCACCGACCATGAGGATGGGCTGAGGGCGCTGACCAGGGTAGCGATCAATCCGACGCCAGCGCTCGAGAGCGTCAGAAGTGACCGGTCCTTCTGCATCTTGGTCGCGATCCACGCCTCGACAACTGACGAGTAGAAGGCCAAGTTCTTGGGATCGCTTGGATTGTCGTCGTTGGTCATTCCTGAGGAGTTCTCATGCCTGGCTAATGCCTCGCCGATCAGCGGCGGCCGAAGGCCGTCCGCTGCAGCGGCTTGTTAGGAGTGCCTCCGGTGCGCAGCGTCGTCGATCCAGTCGAGGCCTTGCGAGAGTAGCGCTGCGACGTCGTCTCCGTCCATCCTGAACGTCGGAGGGTCGGCGGCGCCGGCCGCTTCATCGGCCATCGAGAGAACCACTGTTCTCCGGTTGATTGCTCGCGCCCCGTCCCACTTCACGAGTAGGACCCACCCTGCCGCTTCGGCCGACTCAATCCGGCCGATGTTCTCGTCGATCATGGGACGTCGTGCTTCGGCGGCCTTGCCGGCCGGCGACGCGACTAAGACGCTCTTGCCAGAAGTGTGGTTCTCCGCCCAGTCCAGGCCCTTCGTAAGCAGAGCAACGACGTCGTCGCCGTCGGCACTGAAGGTCGGTCGGTCCGAAGGCACGGACACCTCCCCGCCCCACAAGAGGACCACCCTCCGCGTGTGGGCTGTTCGACCCCCGTTCCACGTCACCAGAACAACCCACCCTCTCGCCTCCGCCGCTTCGATTCGGGCTAGCTGTCCGTCGATCCTCGCCATCAGTCCTCCTAACGCGTCTTAGACGGACCTGGGGTAGCGGGTGATGGACGGCGTGGTGGTCTGCATATCGTTCCTCCGTCGGTCCGTGCGGTTGGCGCAAGGTCCTGTCATACCACGAGATCGGTGCGAGAGGGACGAGGCCATCGGTCATTTAGACAGGTCTGTATAGGGCGCCGGTTCCCGGTGCGTGGCGAGGCGGTCGAGCGGGCTGCGCACGCCCGCGGGTCCCCGATTCAGGACGTGGGTGTAGATCATGGTCGTCTTCAGGTCCTTGTGGCCGAGGAGCTCCTGGACCGTGCGGATGTCGTAGCCGTCCTCGAGCAGGTGGGTCGCGAACGAGTGGCGGAAGGTGTGCGTGGTCACGCGCTTCGGGATCCGTGCCGCGATGGCCGCCGCGCGCACGGCCTTCTGCAGGACGGTCTCGTGGAGGTGGTGGCGACGGACGCGGTGGGTTTCGCGGTGGTGGTAGGTGCGGGTCGCGGGGAAGAGCCATTGCCAGCCGAGCTCGCGGGACGCGCTCGGGAGCTTGCGCTCCAGGGCCTCGGGGAGCTCGACGTATCCGGCGCCGCGCGCGATGTCCTCGGCGTGCAGGCGGGCGACGAAGGTGCGCTGCTCGCGCAGGGCTTCGATGCGCGCGCTCGGCAGGAGGGCGACGCGGTCGCCTCCGCCCTTGCCGCGGCGCACGACGAGCGAGTGGCGTTCGAAGTCGACGTCGTGCATGCGCAGGCGGGCGCATTCGAGCAGCCGTAGGCCGGCGCCGTACAGGAGCTCGGCCATCAAGCGCGATGTCCCGTGCAGCTGGCCGAGGACCGCGGCGACCTCGGTTCTCGACATCACGACCGGGACGCGCCGGCGCTTGCGTGCGCGCACGAGTTCGTCGAGCCACGGCAGCTCGCGCTCGAGGACCTTTCCATAGAGGAAGAGCAAGGCGGCGAGCGCTTGGTTCTGGGTCGACGGGCCGACCTTGCGTTCGACCGCGAGCGCGGTGAGGAAGGCCTCCACCTCGCGCTTGCCGAGCTCCGCGGGGTTGCGGCCGGGGTGGAAGCGGATGGTGCGCCGGATCCAACCGGCGTAGGCCTTCTCCGTCCTCGGGCTGAGGTGGCGGCGGCGGATCGCAGCGTGGAACGCGGAGCGCAGGGCCGCGCCCCACGCGCTGGGAGGCGTCGCACCGGTCATACCCACAGGACGCGCGGCGCGGGCGCCGGTTCGTAGGTTCGATCGCGGGGAGGCTCCCGTGCGTCCGTTGCTGCCAGTCGCTAGGCGTCGCCGCGACCGGTGATCGCGTTTGCATACGCCGGTGGAAACCCCAGCTCGAGCACGAGGGCCGAGAGCTGCTCCGCATAGGCGGCGTTCGTTCCGTCGCCGAGCTTGTCGGCGGGCAGGTTGTAGCACAGCGAAGGTTGGACGCTGCGATCGCTCAGGAGAACGGCGTTGACCTGATCAGGAGCGTAGTCGCGAACATCCGGCGCGGAGTAGAGCGCGGTCGCTTCCTCATCCGGTAGCTCGATCAGCATGCCGTAGACGGTGGCGTCGGGGCTCGGGACCAGGCTCGCTCGATTTCCGATGTGGAGCCGATACCCGGGGAGCTCGGCTGGACCGACCAGCGTCGGATGCAGTCCTTTGCCTCGCAACAGACTCGGGTCCATGAAGAGGCCGTAGAAGAAGATGCGACTCATGGCTTGGCGCGTCGGGAGGTTGGATGGCCCTAGCGGGGCTGCGCCAACGTGCACTCCGTCGCAGAGGACGTCCACGGCTTGTGTCGTCGAAGCGTGCCCCGACCCTGCGGCGATCTCACCGCCGGCCGGCGGCGCGTTGCTCCTCGGCCGAGAGGGGCGAGTCGTGCCACTCGAGGGGCAGCGTGCGGAAGAAGACGCCTCCCCTCTTCTCGTCGTGGTTGGGGTGTCCGAGGACGAGACGCAGACCTCCGTCGGAGACTCCACGCACCGCGGCGGGGCCGGGGGGAACGTTCCACGTCGTCGCGCGCACCGAACCGTCGCGGCGCAGGCTGAGCGCGACCGAACCCCTGTGCGAGATGCTCAGCAAGTCGGGGATGCCGTCGCCGTCCAGGTCGCCCGGCGCCTCGAGGCTTCCGCCCAGGGCCCCATCGCGCCAGTCGATCGCGGGGAACGGGTGGGCATTCGGGAGGATGCGATGTTCGCCGCGCACACGGCCGTCGGCAGCGAGCCGCAGGACCCAGATCGCCCCCGCGTCCGCGGCGAACGTGTCGTCGCCGGGCGCGCCGACGACGAGATCCGACACGCCGTCGCCGTCGAGGTCTCCGATCGCTGCGAGCCCGCGGCCGAAGTGGTCGCCGACGCGCAGCTCGCCCGAAAACCCGCCCAGGCCCGACGCGATGCGCCGCGTCGCACGGCACGAGCCGTCGGGTCGCAGGAACAGGATCGCCACCTCGCCCCGTTCGTCCCCCGCGTCGTGCGTTCCGACGGCCAGGTCCACCGTTCCGTCGCCGTCGAGGTCGCCGAGCGCTGCGAGCGAGTTGCCGAAGTTGTCGTTCGCGCCGGGAATCCAATCGAACGCTTCGCACTCCGAAGGCGTGATGCGCACCTCGCGCTGGACCGTGAAGTCGGCGCGCAGGAACAAGATCCAGACGGCGCCTTCGTTGGAGGTGTTGAACGTCGTGCCGAAGTTGGGTGCGCCGACGGCGATCTCCGACACCCCATCGCCGTCGAGGTCGCCGACGCGAGCCGTCGCGTAGCCGAAGAGCTCCGGGCCGGCGAGCGCGTGCCCCTCGAACCCGTTCTCACCGCTACGAATGACGGCGTTCACCGATAGCGTGTTGTGATCGTCGATCGACACGATCCAAACCGACCCCGACGCCGCACCCGAGTGCTGGCCTCCGTCGGCTCCGACCAGGAACTCGTCGGACCCGTCGCCGTTCGTATCGCCGAGCGCGACGATAGACCGTCCGAAGTGATCGCCGGGCTCTAGGCCGCCGCCCCGGTCGTCTTCGCCTGGAGATGCAATCGGACCGGTGAGCGCCTCGAACGCCGATGCAGCGGGAACGGAGAGCGTCGCCCCAGCGGCCGGCGTCGACTCGCGGGCTCCGAGCTCGCGGCGCGCCGTGCCTGCGCCGAACGAGCGCCGAGACAGCGCGCCGGCGTCGGGTGCGTCAGGTGTTCGAGCCACGGTCCCGCGCGGCGCGCCTTCGGGCTCGAGCATCGCCGTGAAGAGGCACAGGCCGAGCGCCACCGAAATCACCAGCGTGGCGGACGTGGAAACGGCCGCGGGGCGGTCGAACCGCAGCCCTGCGACGAACGAGGCGAGCCATCCGGCGCGCCCCGCCTCGCGCTCGTCCCCGTCGAGCCGGTCGCGCAAAAGGGTGAGGCCGCGGTGGACTTGCTGGCGAATCGCCGCCGGCGTTTCCCCGCGCCGAGTCGCGATTTCGACCGACGTCCGTTCGTCGAAGTAGCGCTCGCGAATCGTCGACCGGTACGGTTCACGCAGACGGTCCACCGCGTCTCGCAACCGCAGGAGCGTGTCCTGTCGCTGCGTCGATTCGAGCGGACACGCGCTCTCGGGCGACACGGCGACGGCGGCCCTGCGCTCGTGACTCTCGCGCCGCGCCTGACTCCGCAAGCGGTCGACGAGAATGCGCCGCGCGACGACCGAGATCCACGCCCGAACCGACGCGGCCTCGTTCGAGCGCGGCGGATTGCGGTGGAAGCGAACGAGCACCTCCTGCATGAGCTCGTCCGCGGTGGCGTCATCGGACGCCTCGCGCGACGCCACGCGCTCGAGCCAGGGCCACTCGTCGAGCAGCGGGCGTAAGGATGGATCTCTGCCGATCATGAGGGGGCTGGGGACACGCCAACCTAGCACGAGGGGTCTTTCGCGTGGGCGCGCGCGCGCACGTCGATGGCGTATCGGGCAACAGTTGCTGCGCCTCGAGACGTCCGCCGGCGAGGGAGCGTGACAAGAAAGTCGCGCGAAAACGAGCGCGCCCGCGGAGCCGCTGCGGCGCGTCACACACGTCGCGCGGTCGGCGTCTTCGTAGCGTCCGAGCGACGTCGATAAGCGTCGCGCTCACGCCCACATCGAAGAGAATCAAGCCATGAAACGACCGTTCCCCACACTCGCTCTCTCTCTCGCCCTCGCGTCCATCGCATCCTCGCAGACCGGGTCCTTCCAGGGCCTGGGCGACTTGCCCGGCGGCGGGACGCTCAGCTACGCATCCGCTCTCTCCCCGAACGGCCAATGGGTCGTCGGTTTGACCCAGGGGCCGAACGGTCCGGAGGCCTTTCGCTGGGACGCGGCGGGCGGATTGATCGGCCTCGGCGACTTCGCCGGAGGATCGTTCTACAGCCAGGCATTTGGAGTCAATTCAGATGGCGGCACGGTGTGCGGCGTCGGGTCGACCGCGGACGGCCAGCGCGCGTTCCTCTGGTCTTCGGCGACCGGCATGACGGAGGTTCAGTCGGGGCAACCGTCTGGAGCGAGCCGTTTGAACGACATCAGTGCCGCCGGCGGGTACGTGTGCGGCTTCGAGACGGTGTGGCCCGGCACCCCCTCGGCGGCCCAGGTCGCGCTGTTCGCCTTTGACTGGCTCGCGTACAGCCAGAACTCCGCGACGCCCGACACCGAGGCTCGCGCGCTCGCGGTTTCCGCGTTCGGCGACGCGTTCGTCGGCACCGAAGAGATCGGCGGAGTCGATCACGCCGCACGGTGGAGCTACGACCCGCTGCCCGTTCTTCTCGAGGACACCGGCTTCGTCTCATCGGCCGCGCTGAGCATCTCGACCGACGGACGGCTCGTCGTCGGGCATGTCGACGACGGCATCCGGAACGTGGCGGCCGTTTGGTTCGACGGCGTCTTCGCGACCATCGACGACTCGACCGGCGGCTTCCAGACCGACCACGCGATCGCGGTCTCGGGTCGCGGCGAACGCATCGTCGGCAACGCTCACGATGGCACGCCGTGGATCTACGAGATGGCCATGTCGAGCGATCCCGTGACGCTGCGCTCGATGATGGAGACGACGTACGGGATCGACCTCACCGGTTGGACGCTGTCCAAGGTCGTCGACATCTCGGGCGACGGGCAGTACGTCACCGGTTCCGGCTTGAACCCCGCGGGCAACGTCGAGGCCTGGCTCGCATACCTGCCGATCGCGTGCCGTGCGGACTACAACGGCGACGGTGTGATCGACTCGGTGGACCTCAGCGCGGTCCCGAACGGCTTCGCGTACGGCTACCTCAACGGCACCGCCGAGGGAGACTACAACGGGGACGGCATCGTGAACGGAGCCGACGTCGGCGCCTTCGCGATCGACTACAACGCCGGCTGCCCGCACACCTCGGGTGGTTCGGGCGGTTCCTCCGGCGGCACGACTTGGATCCCGCACGTCGTGGCCGGCGATCCCGACGACCTGGGGAACGGAGAAGGCTAGCCCGGGTTCTTCATGAGGCTTTGCCGAGATCGACGCAGCGACGCGCCAGATCAGCGCTTCGCGACCGAAGCGCGTGCAGGCGACCTTGACGGGTCGGCGAACCCGGTGAGGGAGAGAAGTGCTGAGGGATGGCGCGTAGCTGCGTCGATCTCGGTGAAGCGTCATGAATGATCCGGGCTAGGAACGCCAGCGCGGCGGACTCATGCCATCCGCCGCGCCGCGCTCCGAGGCGGCGGTAGACTGGTGGGCGATGTCGACCCGCCCCGATCCAAAGCCCGCCTCCACACCGCCGCTCGAGGCCGCGGCGCGGGAGATCTTCGAGGCCGCGCTCGAGCTCGAACCCGAGGAACGCGGGGCGTTCGTCGACGGGCGTTGCGCGGAGGACGAGGCGCTGCGGGCGGAGGTCGAGTCGCTGCTCAGTTCGTTCGAGCGCGCCGGCGGGTTCCTCGAGGGGTCCGTGCTCGATCCGGCGGGCGCGTTTTGGATCGGACGGCGGATCGGGGACTACGAGATCCTGCGGCTGATCGGGCGCGGCGGGGTCGGGCTGGTCTTCGAAGCGCGGCAGGATCGGCCGCGGCGTGTGGTCGCGCTGAAGGTGCTGCGGCCCGAGCTCGCGGACGAGGGCGTGCGCCGGCGCTTCAGCGTCGAGGCCGAGTTCCTCGGACGCCTCGAGCATCCCGGGATCGCACGGATCTACGGCGCGGGTACGGTCGACTCCGAGCTGGGGCCGCAGTCGTTCCTCGCGATGGAGCGCATCGACGGGCGGTCGTTGCTCGATCACGCGGACGGGGAAGAGCTCGACGTCGCGGGGCGCGTGCGCTTGATCGAGGACGTGTGCCTCGCCGTGCAACACGCGCACGAGCAGGGCGTCATCCACCGCGACCTGAAGCCCGGCAACGTCCTCGTCGATCGCGCCGGGCGTTCCAAGGTGCTCGACTTCGGCGTCGCGCGCGCGATGAACGCGGACCTCGACGTGCAGACGATCCACACGCAGGCGGGACAGCTCGTCGGCACGGTTTCGTACATGAGCCCCGAGCAGTCGCGCGGCGACTCCGCGCGCATCGACGCGCGCACCGACGTGTACAGCCTCGGCGTGATCCTCTACCAACTGCTGTCGGGACGGCTGCCCTTGCCCGTCTCGGAGTTGCCGCTGGGCGAGGCAATCCGCACGCTGAGCGAGGACGAGCCGCCGCCGCTCGCGGTGGTCGCGCCGGGGATCGACCGCGACCTGGCGACCGTCGTCGACAAGGCGATCGCGCGCGAGCCCGAGCGCAGGTACGCGTCCGCGCGCGATCTGGCGGCGGACCTGCGGCGCTATCTCGCCAACGAGCCGGTCCGCGCGCGCCCGCCGTCGGCGTTCTACCGCGCGCGCAAACTCGCGACGCGCAACCTCCCGCTCGTCGCCGGGATCGCGACGCTGATCGTGCTCCTCACCGTCGGCGTGATCGTCACGACGCTCGGACAATGGCGCGAGCAAGAGCTGCGCGTGCGCGAGCAGAACGCCAAGGCTGAGGCCGTCGCGGCGCAGCGGCGCAGCGAGCTCGACGCGTACGCATCGAACATGGCCGTGGTCGAGGCCGCACTGCTCGCCACCGACATCGTCGAGGCGCGCGCGCGGATGAAAGCCACGAACCCCGCGCTGCGCGGGTGGGAATGGCAGCACCTCGCGCTGCGCCTCGACCGCAGCGACGCGTTGATCGACAACGGCACGGGGGTCGAGTCGATGGGACTCGCGCCCGACGGGAACACGCTCGTCACCGGCGGAACGGATTGCTTCGTTCGGGCTTGGGATCTCGAGCGCGGCGAGCTGTTGTGGGAGACGAGCCTCGGGACCAGCTTCACGGTTCGCGGACTCGCCGTCGCGGACGGGCTGGTCGCCGCCGCGCGCGGTTCGTGGTTCTCCGGTCGCGGCGGCTTCGGCCCGATCACGCTGCTCGCGCTCGAAGACGGCGAGGTCGTCGCCGAGCTCGCGGGTCACGACGACGTGGTGCAGGGCTTCGACTTCCATCCCTCGGAGCCTGTGCTCTTCTCGGCGTCGAGCGACGGCACGGTGCGTTCGTGGGACCTGGTCGCGCTCGGCGCAGAGCGCGTCGTCGCGCGCCACGAGCGCGACGCGCAGGAGGTGCGCGTGTCTCCGGACGCGCGCTTCGTCGCGTCGGTCGGCTGGGACGGTCGCGTGATCGTGGTCAACACGTCGACGTGGGAAGTCACGCGCACGATCGAGACGGGCGAGCGACTGAACGCGCTCGCGTGGTCGCCGGACGGTGCGCGCATCGCGGCCGGCACGTGGGACGGGCGCGTGCTGTTGCTCGATCCGCACGGCGACTGGCTGCGCTATCTCGAGCGCCGGCACGACGCGCGCGTCGAGCAGGTCGCGTTCACGCCGGACGGGACGGCGGTGCTCTCGGCGGGATCCGGCGGAACGCTCGAGCGCCACGAGCTCCCGCGCGGCGTGCGCACCGACACGTTTCTCGGATCCACGGGCGTGGTCACGGGCTTCGCGTTCGAGTCCCCGGAGGACGGAACGAACACGATCGTGTCGGCCGGACTCGACGGCTGGATCCGACGCTGGGACGCGCGCACGCAGGACGTCCCGCGCCTGACGCCGCACGTCGAGTGGGCCTACGACGTCGCCGTCGCCCCGGACGGGCGGCGCCTCGTTTCCGTGGGGCCGGGAGCCAAGGGGCTCGCGCAGGTCACGTCGTACCTGCTGATCCACGACCTCGCGACGCGCGCCGTCGTGCGCGAGATCGTCGTCCCGGACGAGACCGTTCTGTGGACGGTCGAGTTCGCCCCCGACTCGAAGCGCATCCTGACGGCGGGCTCGCGCGGCGGCGCGATCGTGTGGGACGCGGACTCCGGCGAGCGCCTCGTCACGCTGCCCCACGACGCCGAGCTGCGCTGCGCCGTGTTCGACCCGACCGGCGCGCTCGTCGCCACGACCTGTCACGACGGAGCCGTGCGCCTGTGGGACTCGCGCACCGGCGCGCTCGTCGGCGCACCGATGGTCTGGGACGAGCGGCGTCCCTACGTCGTCCGCTTCGCGCCCGACGGCGAACGGCTCGCGGTCGGTGACTACGACGGCGGCGTCGCGCTGTGGAACGCGCGTTCGCGAACGCTCGAGACGACGCGCGGCGAGGCGCACACGGCCGGCGTCTACGCGCTCGCGTTCTCGCCCGACGGACGCCAACTCATGAGCGGCGGTGGCGACCAACGCCTGCGGGTGTGGAAGACGGACGGACTGGAGCCGGCGCATCCCGCGATCGAGAACCCGGCGCAGATCGTCGACGTCGCGTTCCTGGCCGACGGCTCGCGGCTCGCCGTGGGCGACCGCTCGGGGCTCTTGCGACTCTTCGAAACGAACGGCTGGACGCCGGTCGTCTCGCTGCACGGCCATCGCGGTTCGATCCGCAGTATCGCGGTCGGCGGCGACGGACGCGTCCTGTTCACGGGCGGAACGGACGGCGACGTGCGCGTCTGGGACGGCGGCGCGCGTTAGCTGCGAGCGCGCTCGAGGTCGCGGAACAGCCACGCCTTCGCGTAGTTGAAGCTGCGGCGCACGGAGCGCTCGCTGATGCCGAGCACCTCGGCCACCTCGGCGTGGCTCTGGTCGGCGAAGAAGCGCAGCTCGACGACCTGCGCCGCCTGGCGATCGACTTCGGCCAGGCGATCGAGCGCTTCGTCGAGCGCCTCGATGTCCGCCACGATGCCGTCCGCTTCGAACTGCATCTCGAGCGGCGACGTGCGTTCGCGCAGACCGTGCTCGCGACGCGAACGACTGCGCGCCGCGTCGACGAGGATGCGGCGCATGAGGCGGCCGGCGATCGCGAAGAAGTGCGCGCGTCCCTTCCACGACACGTCGCGCTGCTCGACCAGCTTCAGGAAGGCCTCGTGCACGACGGCCGTCGGCTGCAGCGTGTGGTTGCGCGCTTCGCCGCGCATGTGGCGCCGGCCCATCGACTTCAGGTCGCCGTAGACCGCGCGCGCGAGCGAGTCGAGCGCGCCCTCCGCGCCGCTCTCCACATCCTTGAGGATGCGCGTGATCTCGGGCGGCTCGGCCGCGGCCCGGCCGGGGCCCGTCTCTCCGGGGGATTGCATGTGGGGACCGACGCGTTCGGGAGGCGCGCGAACGGCCAACCATCTCGATTCTCTCCCGCGGAGCGCGTTCCGGCCACCCATCCGCGGAGACGGAGCGGTTTTCTCGAATCGCCTGGCCGTCCGCGCCGCCCCCGAGCGCGTCCCCTCGTCCGAACGCGAACCAGGACAACATGATGCTCCCCCACTCGACCCTCACTCGCACGCTCCGCGCGGCCTTCCTCCTCTCGATGCTCGGCACGGCAGCCGCGGACGATTCGCTCTGTGAACAGAAGCCGGGCGAGCGCTTGCGCGCCCACGTCGTCCCCGCGGCCGAGGTCTTCGCGCCCGGCGTCGAGGTGCGCGCCGAGCTCGAGATCGAGTCCCTGGGAGCGGCGGCGGCGCTGCGCGTCGTCACCGAGGGCGTGGGCATCCTCGCCTCGGCCGAGCAGGTGACGCTGCTCGACGGACCGTGGTCCGCGGGTGCGCGGACCGCGTTCGCGATCGCGCTGCGACCGATCGCCAGCCGTGCGGGAACGACCGGCGAGCTGCGCGTCCGCGTCTTCGCGCTCGACGACTTCGGCGCGACGATCCAGGGGCGAGCCACCGTGCTCCACGCCGTCGCCGACGCGCGCGGGACGTGGGTCAGTTCTTCGAGCGCGACCGACGCGGCGCTGCGGCGGCTCGGCGGACTGCGCGCGGCGGGCGCGTTGGGCGCGCGCGAACACGCGGATCAATTGCACGCGGTGAGCCGCGGCGCGGCGGTCACGGATCACCGTACGCGAACGGCGCGTCCGCTCGCTCCGGCGGAAGCGCGACTGGAACGCGCTCTGGGTGCGCCGGACGGGCCGAGTCCGGATCCACGCGGCGGCGCGTTCACGATCGTCGTCGGACACGTCGAGTGGACCGACGGCGCAGGCGGCACACACGGGCTGCCGATGGCCGACGTCGAGCTGCGCGACGGGAGCACGGTGCTCGGCACCGCGTCGACGAACGCGGCGGGCGACTACGCCGTCGTGTTGACCGAGGACGATCCGATCGTGGCGTCGCTGCGCGTCTACGCCCGCTCCTCGGTCGGGGACATCAAGCCCGACGCGGTGGGCGCCGTGACGTACTTCGCGGACTCGACCACGCTCAACGTGTCGGGCGGAGGTGTGGGCACGCTCAACCTGACGATCGGGAACACGACGTCCGTCGAGAACGCGTTCAGCGTGCACGCCGCGCTCGCGCTCATCGGCGGCTACACCAGCTCGCTCACCGGAGGCCTGCCATCGCAGATCGACGTGTTCTTCCCCACGACGCAATCGACTTCGCTCTTCCGCAGTACGGCCCGCGAGCTCCACATCCTGATGGGCGACCGCTTCGACTGGGACGTGATCCACCACGAGTACGGGCACTACGTGATGAACGTGCACGGCTTCGTGATGAGCCCCGGCGGCGCCCATCAGTTCAACCGGAACCTGTCCGCGAATCCCGGCCGCGACAAGGACTCGGGCGGGCGACTCGCGTGGGGCGAGGGCTGGCCGACGTTCTTCGGCACCGTCGGGCAAGAACGCATGGGTGGCGCGTCGCTCGGCATCCCCGGCGTCGGCGACACGGTCTACACCGACGGCGAGGACGTCGATCCGCCGTTCGTCGTCGACATCGAGGCGCAGCACGGCGTCGGCGAGGACGACGAGCTCTCGATCATGTCCGCGCTCTGGGATCTCTACGACACCGAGCCCGACGGACTCGACGACTTCTCGACCTCGGACCTGGCCCTGTTCCAGGCCTTCAAGAACGACGGCGTCGTGCGCATGGGCGAGGCGTGGAGCGCGGTCGCCGAGCCGATGGAACTTCGCCACCGCACGGCGGCCGGCGCGGTCCTGGCGCAGGCGACGATCGCTCCCGAATTGACGACGCCTCCCGACCGCTACACGCCCTCGCCGACGCCGCCGGTCTTCCGATGGAAGGCGAACGGCGGCGGAATGCCCAACCCGCTGAACGACTTCAAAATCGTCTTCTACGACCGCGAGTTCACGGCCAGCTTCCTCGAGATCGAGCTGGGCAATCGCACCGACTTCACGCCGACCCAGCCCCAGTGGGACGCGATCCGCGCGGCCGACGAGGTCGTCCACTGGGTGATCGAGGGCAAGAACACGACGAGCCCGGTGACCGCCGGCGGCGCCCTCGGAACCTACTGGAGCCAGGCGCGCAGCATCGGCGGGATCGGCATCGCGTTCGTCATCGACGACACCGAAAGCATGACGGAGGAAATCGCGGGCGTGCAGCTCGCGCTGCAGCTCTTCATCGACGAGCTCGAGAGCGAGCTCGGACCCGGAGAGTCCCCGCCGACGATCCAGGTCGTGACGTTCAAGGACGACGTGACGGAGCGCATCGTTTCGAGCGATCTCGACGCCGTGCGCGGCGTGGTGAATGCGCTCGTCGCGTCCGGCGGCAACGACTGCCCCGAAGAAGGCGCGCTCGCCGTGCAGTTCGCCGGCGCGAGCCTCACGACCGACGGCATCCTGTTCATCGCGACCGACGCCGCGCCGCAACCGGGCGTCGACCTGGAGACGGCGATCAGCGAACTCGAGGCCAAGGGCGTCTCGGTGCAGGTGCTGCTCTCCGGGGACTGCGTCGACATCGAGTCCGCGCGCGAGCCGGGACCGGCGTGGATCGGCGCCGCGGGTCCGGTGCTCGGCGAGCGCCTCGTCCTCGGCGGCGCACAGTCGGGCGCTTCGTCGTCCCATGGTCCCGAGCATCAGAAACCGGGCGACGACGACCCGGCGCAGGGTCCGATCAGCGACCCGGGCCAGAATCCGATCGACGACCACGGCGACACGACCGCGACCGCGACGCTGCTCCGTGAGCGCGCCGCGCCGACCTTCGGCTACGCGTCGGCGATCGACTCGGACTTCTTCGCGCTCGACGTCGAGGCCGGACTCCCCTACGCGATCCGCTTTCACAGCACGGGCGCGAACCCGGTCACCGTGCGGCTGGTCGACGTCGACGAGACGACCGTGATCCGATTCGTGAGCACGTCGACGACGAACCTGATCGCCTTCGTCCCGCTCTCGACCGGACGCCACTACGTGCGCATGTCGACGATCGGCGCCAACTACGACATTCGCTTCCAGGAGGATCCGTACCCGCTGCTCCTCACCGCGCAGGAGGTCTACTCCACGCTCGCCGCGGAAACGGGCGGCGTGTTCTCGCTCCAGGACGGCGTCAACGACGGCGAGATCACCGAGTACGTTTCGAGCCTCTTCAACATCATGGTCGGGACGATCCGACCGACGGTGATCCTGGCCAACCCGAACGACCTCCCGCAGGGTTCCGACTTCACGCTCTCGCTTACCGGCAACCGCACGAACTGGAGCGCGGACACGACGGTCGACGTGCTCGCGACCGGCGTCACCGTGAACGGCGTCGAGGTCGCCTCGGCAACCGAGCTCCAGGTCGCGCTGTCGATCGAAGCCGGCGCGTCGCTCGGCTTCGCGGACGTGGTCGTCAGCACGCCGATCGGCGCGGACGTCGAGATGGCGCGCGGAGTGAGCGTGGTCGAGGTCACCGACGCGATCGCGGTGCCGACCGCCCTGACGATGCAGCCCACCGGCGCGCAACGCGGCGCGACGATCGACGTCGCGCTCTTCGGCGTCGCGACGGCGTGGGACGCGAGCTCGACGCTCGACCTCGGAACCGGCGTCGTGATCGACTCGGTGACGACCCTGTCCGCGACGCGCCTCGACGCGCGCATCACGCTCGACGCGAACACGCCGATCGGCTTCCGTCGCGCGACGGTGTCGACGAACGGCAAGGTCGACGACGCGCTGGACCGCGCGCTCTTCGTCTTCGGTGCGCGCGCCGACGATCCGCGCATTCGCGACGTGTCGCCGCTCCGCGCCGGACGCGGTGCGCGCGTCATCGTCACGGTCGAGACCGAGGACGCGACGCTGACGCCCGGCGTCACGACCGCCGACTTCGGCCCCGGCGTCCTGGTCGTCTCCGTCGACGTGATCACGCCGCGGCGAGCGGAGGTGACGGTGGAGATCGCGGTCGGAGCGCCGCTCGGCTTCCGCGACGTGACGCTCACGACGGGCGGCGAGACGCTCGTCGAGGAGAGCGGATTCTTCGTCGACGATTTCACGGGTGTCCGCACGCTGGACGCCGGCCTCGCCAAGTTCAGCGACAGCCTGGACCCGTATGGATCGCGCGCGTTCGAGTTCGATGCGCTGGCGGGAGACACGCTCACGCGCGTCTTCGTCGTCCCGTTCGGCGACGGAACGAACGGCAGCGTGGCGGCACCGGACGCCGACGTGACCGTGGTCGCGCCGTCGGGGTCGGTCGTTTGGAGCGCGCGCGCAACCGGCGCACCGGTCGACGGCATCGACCTCGCCTTGCCCGAGAGCGGCACCTACCGGCTCACGATCCTGGACCGCGGCGGTTCGGGCGGAGCGTACAAAGGCATCGCGTTCATCGAATGAGTACCCCGCACCGCGCATCGCCCCCGCAATGAACCTCGAGATGAAGCACCTCACTCCGCGACTGAATCCCCTCCATGCGCTCGTCCTCGCGTGCGTCGCGCTCGCGTGTCACGGCGGCTCCAACGGCAAGAGCTCGACCGCGCCGATCGGCGACGGCCGCATCCAGGTCGAAGCGGCGAGCAACGAATCCCCCGGCGACGCGCAGTCCCTCGGCAAGCTCGGACCGGGCGGATCCCTGCGCGTCCGTGGCGCCGTGTCCGCGTTCGGAGCCGACCAATTCGACAGCTACCGGTTCGACGCCGCGAAGGCGACGACAGTCGGGTTCGAGCTCGAACCCGAGGGCGCGCCGGCCGACTTCGACGTGTGGCTCGCGGACGCCGCGGGCACGCTGCGCGAACGCTTCGAGGCGAACGGAAGCGGGAGCGAGACGGGCGAGTTCGACCTGGCTGCCGGCGAGGTCGCGCTGCTCGTCGTCACCGCGACCGACACCGACGGCGGCTACCTGCTCACGATCGACGGCCGCTGAGGCCGTCCGCTCAGAGCTTCAGTCCCTTCAGGTACGCCCGGAACTCGTCGGCGATCTCGTGCGACAGCGCGTACTCGACGTTCGCGATCAGAAAGCGCAACGGATCGCCGGTCGTCAGCCACATGCCGTCGACCGGGTGCACGGCGACGTTGCCCTTGGCGCACAGCGTCGCGATCGCGTCGGTGAGCCACAGCTCGTTGCCCTGACCGACTTCTTGGCGCTCGAGGATCTCGATCGTTTCGTACGGCAGAACGAAGCGGCCGAACTGCGCGAGCGTCGACGGCTCTTCACCCGACTTCGGCTTCTCGACGATCGAGTCCATGAGCAGCGGCTCGCTATCGTTCTTGAGCTTGATGATGCCGTAGCGACAAGCCTCGGCTTGCGGCACGGACTGCACGGCGACGACGGCGTCGGGCGAGTGCTTGGTGAACACGTCGATGAGCTGCTGGACGCACGGGCGTTCGCTCTTCACCAGGTCGTCGCCGAACATGTAGACGAACGGTTCGCCGGGCTCGAGGAACGGCTTCGCGGCGATGAGCGGCGAGCCGTTGCCGTATGGCAGCTCGGGGCCCTGCTCGGCGAACGACAGCTTCGCAAGGTCGGACACGGCGCGCACGCTCGCGAGGATCTCCTGCTTGCCGACGCCTTCGAGGAACGCCTCGAGGTCGGGCGAGCGCTCGAAGAAGCGCTGCATCGCGTCGCCGCCCGGACGCGTGACGAGGATCACGTTCTCGATGCCCGAACGCGCCGCCTCTTCGACCAGGTACTGGATGACCGGCTTGTCGAGGATCGGGAGGAGCTCTTTGGGCTGGCTCTTGGTCGCGGGCAGGAAGCGTGTTCCCAGTCCGGCGACGGCGAGCACGGCGGTCTTGACGGTCATTCGAGCGGTTCGGGGTTCGGGCGTGTGGCGCGCGTCGAGTCGACCCGATCGGCGCGCAGGCGATCGCGTCTCGTCGGCGACCTTACCGGTGCTACGCGCGGGCGGCAACGCTGATACAGCCGCTCCCGGATGAAGCGCGGTGGAAGCGCTCGCGGCGCCGGAAGCCGTTTCCGGATCGACGCACCACGGACGCACGAACCGGAAGAGTCCGACGGGCCGCGAGCCCGTCGGCCGAAGTTTCGCTGCGCCACTTGTTCGACGGCGTTCGGGTCGAGGGGCACGACCGTGGCGGCGACTTCGATCCCGCTCGGTCGCGGAGTTGCGTTGATTTCGCCGGGCGAACGGCGCGCGCGGCTCACGCGGAGCGCGCGCCGTTTGGTTCCCAGGACGGGGACCGCGCGAAGTCGATCGCGATCGGGGCACGGGCTTCGTTCAACCGGTTTCGATAGGGTCCGGAGCAACGCGACGACGCCTCCGCTTCGGCCAGGGCGCCGCACCCCTTGCTTCCACAGGAGTCGACCATGCGTTTCGTCAAGACGGGTTCTCGCTTCACTCTCGCGCTCATCCTCGTGGTCTTCGGGCTGAACCAGTTCCTGGGCTTCATGCCGCCGCCCGAAGCGCCCGAGGCCGGCGCCGCGTTCCTGAGCGCGCTCAACGACGCGACCTACATCTTCCCGGTGAAGGCCATCGTGTTCCTCATCTGCGCCGCGCTGCTCGTGGCCGGGCGCATCCCGCTCGCGTGGCTCTTGCTCGCGCCGATCACGGTCAACATCCTGATCTACCACGTGCGCTACGACATCGAAGGCATCATCGCCGGAGCGGTCGTCGCCGCGCTCCAGCTCGTGCTGTTCGTTTGCTACGCGCGCGAGTTCGGGCCGCTGTTCGCCGCGGCGCGCAGGGACTAGCCCGGGTTCTTCACGAGGCTTTGCCGAGATCGACGCGGATGTGCGTCAGATCAGCGCTTCGCGACCGAAGCGCGTGCAGGCGACCTGGACGGGTCGTCGAACCCGGTGAGGAAGGGAAGTGCTGATATGGCGC
>JAJDEV010000010.1 GCA_029259605.1 Planctomycetota bacterium
TGGTGAAACTCACGCCACCCTCGAACGGCGCTGGATCCGCGCTGCCTGCGTTCCGCTTCCTCCGAGGTTCCACCAATACGCGTCGTCAGCGCGCCTTGCCAGCACGGATCCATCACCCTCCGACGATGGCGTGAGTTTCACGACGGGCTGCTAGCCCGGGTTATTCATGAGGCTTCACCGAGATCGACGCAGCTACGCGCCAGATCAGCACTTCCCTCCCTCACCGGGTTCGACGACCCGTCAAGGTCGCCTGCACGCGCTTCGGTCGCGAAGCGCTGATCTGACGCACATCCGCGTCGATCTCGGCAAAGCCTCATGAATAACCCGGGCTAGCCCGGATGATTCATGAGGCTTCACCGAGATCGACGCAGCTACGCGCCAGATCAGCACTTCCCTCCCTCACCGGGTTCGACGACCTGTCAAGGTCGCCTGCACGCGCTTCGGTCGCGAAGCGCTGATCTGACGCACATCCGCGTCGATCTCGGCGAAGCCTCGTGAAGAACCCGGGCTAGCGTTCGAGCGAGGAATCGACCGCCGTGGTCTCGTCCTCGATCTGGAGCGACGCGACGCGAGCGTTCGAGTTGTCGCTCGGAATGAGCGCGCCGTAGCCCTCGGTCTCGAGCCAGTCGTAGATCGCCGTGAGCGGCGTGACGAGCCCCATGTGCGGGACGATCGTCGGGCGCAGCGTGCCGTGCGTGTAGATCTTCGAGAAGATGCCGAGGAGCTCGTGCGTCTCCGACGCGAAGATGCCGCCGCCCGAGTTGCCGATGTACGTCGGCGCGTTGATCATCCAGTACGACTCGCCGTCCACGCGGTGCGTGAGCGTGGAGACTTCGCCGCGCGTCGGGATCGGGTCGTTGCCGAGCGGGCAACCGATGGCGTAGATCTCGTCGAAGATGCGCGTGCTTCCGAGCTGGGCACGCGACGCGAGGTCGGCGCCGTTCGGGAACGGCAGCTCGGTTCGAAGCTCGAGCAGCGCCGCGTCGATGTCCGCATCGAACGCGAGCAAGCTGGCCTCGTTCTGCTCGATCGTGCCGTCCTCCGCGTAGATGAAGACCGGGACCGGCATGTCCGTGTGCGAGAGGTCGCCCTGGATGTCGCGGATGACGTGCCACGCCGTCATGAGGTACGTGCGGTAGTTGCCGCCCGCCTGGTCGAACGTCGACTTCAGGAGCACGCCGCTTCCGACGCTCGTGTCGCCGGCGATCTGCACGACCGGGCCGAGCAGCTCGCGCCACATGACCGTCAGGTCGCGCTCGGAGGCGATCTCGGACTCGAGTCGATGGATGACGTTGCGCGCCTCCTCCGCGGTGGCGTGCGTGTTCGTGATGAGGCCCTTGAGCGAGTCGTAGTCCTGCTGCAGCTTCTGGTCGCGCTGGGCGAACTGCTTCTCGAGGACCTGCGGACCGAAGACCTCGCGCTCGCTCTCGAGTTCCGACAGGCTCGACGCGTGGGCTTCGATCGCGCCGCCGATCGCGCCGAGTTGCGTCTCCGCGGTCTGGAGTCGCGTCGAGAGCGAGTCCGTTTCGTCGAGGTCGACGCGCACGGTCTCGAGTTCGCGCTGGACCCCGTCGAGGTTCCAGTGGATCGCGCGCGCTTCGTCGAGCCGCACCGCCTCGAGCTGGTCGAGGCGTGTCTGGACCTGAATCAGTCGATCGACGAGCAGCGCGGCGAGGGCGATCAGGACGACGGTGGAGATCGAGGCCCAGATGCGGGCCGCGCGTTTGGAGGGCTTGGGGGACTCTTGGTGCGTATTCATGGTGCGCTGGCGCCGCCCGGGGTGGAGGACCGGCGGCGTCCCCTGGCTATCGGCCGTTGCAGAGACCGCTTTGGAGTCCGATGCCGAGACTGGGAACGCTCCCGCGGCGTGGGCGCGTAAGTCGCTGCGGAGAACGCGTTTACGCCGCACGGCAGGCCGCTTTCCCACCGCTCTCCACGCCCGTCCACACGCGCCTGTGGACAAGTCGACCCGGCTGCGGGAGGCCGCGACGCGCGATCTACTTCGCGTCGAGCGTCCGCATGCTCAGGATGCGGTCGCCGACCTGGATCTGATCGAGCACGTCTCCGCCGGTGAGCAGCTCGCCGAAGATCGTGTAGCGACCGTCGAGGTGCGGCGTCGGACGGTGGGTGATGAAGATCTGGCTCCCGCCCGAATCGACGTCCGCGTTGCGCGGCATGCCGAGCGAGCCGCGGACGTACTTGCGCGGTCCGAACTCGTGGCGTAGCGCGTTGCTCAGCGCCGGCCGTCCACCGTTCCCGTCGCCACGGTAGTCACCGCCCTGGACCACGAAGTCGGGCACGACGCGGTGAAAGGTCAACCCGTCGTACTCCCCGTGCGTCGCCAGTCGGACGAAGTTGAAGACGTGCTTGGGGGCTTCCGCCGGGAAGAGTTCGAACACCATGTTGCCGCGCGTCGTCGAGATCTCGACCAACGGGTTCTTCGTCCATGCGGGGAAGTCGCGCCCGGGAAGCGGCACTTGGCGCTGCTCCGGCAGCGGCGGGACATGGTTGACCGCGAGCTCGGCCCCGAACGACTTCGCGAGCACGCGCTGCGCGACGCTCCGCACGTACGGGCGCTTGTCGACGAGCGCTGCTCGAACGAATTCCTGCGCGCGCGCTGCGGTCGGAGTGCGGCCGAGGCTCTCGATCACCGACGACGCGATCTCGCCCGAGATGTCGCCCGTCGATGTTTCGAAGGCCTGCATGAGGAACGGAGCGTCCGACGAGTCCGGTGCGTTCTGCAACGCGCCGATCGCCGCGAGCCGCATCCCGTTGTCCGCGTGCTGGAGGAACTCGTGCAAGACCACGCGCACCTCGGACTCGAGGTGTTCGCCGAGCGCGGAGACGGCGCTCGTCGCGACGAGTCGATTCGAATCGGTCGCCATCCGGCGCAAGAAAGCCACGGCTTGCTGCGCCGGCAGCTTCGCTGCCGCTTGGACGACGCCGAGTCGCGTGAACGGGTCCTCGCGCGTCACGAAGCGCTCGAGCGTTTGCACCGCGTCCTCGGCCGGAATCGTGCGGACCATCGACACGAGCGCCGCGTTGCGGACCGCGACCTCGAGGTTCGCCAGCCCCGCGCGCAGCGCCGGTAGCGTGCGTTTGGCCTCGCCCTCGAACTCGCCGAGCGCGGCGAGGACGCCGACGCGGACGTGCACGCTCGGGTGCGCGGTCTCGGGCGTGATCAGCTCCAGGAGCGCGTCCAGGCTCGACGGATCCTTGAAGCGCCCGAGCGCGACGGTCGCCTCGTACGCGATGCGCCAGTCGGTCGACGAGAGCGCGCTGACGGCGCTGGCGACGAGCTGGTCGTCGGCGTCGAGCCGCGCGAGGCCGCGCACCGCGAAGAGCCGCTCGAGCGGCACGTCCGAGTCGCCGTACTCCAGGAACGCACCGCGTCCGAGCAGCGAGCCGCGCCGCGAGAGGGCGAACAGGATGCGCCAAACGAGCTCGGCTTCGATGGCCGTGCGCGTCGTCCGCGCGTCCCCGCGTTCGATGCGGTACGGACGCAGCGTGTCGAGCAGCGCGCGGTCGACGTCGTTCGCGTTATCGGCCTTCGGATCCCAGCGCGCGGTCGCGAGCGCGGCCTCGATCTTCACGCTGAGGTCGGCGTCACGGAGCGCGACGAGCACGTCGCGATGCACGCTCGGGTCGTCGAGGCGGCTCGCGGCCTCGACCGCGCGCGCGCGCATGGCGGGATCGACGTCGTTCAGGTACGCCGCGAGCACGCCGGCCGCGAGCGGGTCGCCGCGCAGACCGAGCGCGAAGGCGGCGCCGATGCGGACGTCCGGTTCGTCGAGCAACGCGCACAACGCCTCGGTCGTTTCGCGCCCGAAGTCGGGATAGGGCAGGCGTCCGAGCGCGACGATGGCGCGGCGCTGGACGACCACGTCGTCGTGCGAGAGGAGCGAGATGAGCCGCGCCTCGTCCCCGTCGTTCGCCGCGCGGTCCTCCTCGATCTGGGCGATTTCGTCGAGCGCCTTCGAGCGTCGCAACGTGATCGGATGGCCTTCGATCGCGAGGTGGTGCTCCTCGACGATGGGCGCCGGCTCGGGTCGCGGCGCGGAGCACGCGGCGCATCCGAGGAACAGGACTCCGACGAGCAGGGAGAGCGTTTCCGTGGCTTTCATGCGGACCGCGATCGTGAGGGCATCGGTGTCGAATCGGCCTGCGCTACCTCGGCACGGCCAACCCTGTTACTATGACGGGTTACACGACCCCGCTCCAGTGTTCGAAGGGCCCGGTCGACCGCCAACCTGTCCGCTTATCGCGACGGTCCCAACGCAGACATGACACTCAGCCCGATTCCCGAGATCCTCGACGACCTCCGCGCCGGCAAGATGATCATCCTCGTCGACGATCCTGCGCGGGAGAACGAGGGTGACCTCGCGATGCTCGCCGAACACGCCACGGCCGACGCCATCAACTTCATGGCGACCGAGGGCCGCGGCCTGATCTGCATGCCGCTGTCCGGCGAGCTGTGCGATCGACTCGGCCTGCAGCCGCAGGTGACGACGAACACGAGTCGCATGGGGACGGCCTTCACGAACTCGATCGAGGCTGCCGTGGGAGTCACGACCGGGATCAGCGCCGCCGACCGCGCGCACACGATCCGCGTTGCGTCCGATCCGAAGTCCGGTCCGCGCGACATCGCGACGCCGGGGCACATCTTCCCGCTCCGCGCCAAAGAGGGCGGGACGCTCGTCCGCGGCGGACAGACCGAAGGCATCGTCGACCTGGCCCGCCTGGCCGGGGCCAAGAGCGACGCCGGCATCGTCTGCGAGATCATGAACGCCGACGGGACGATGGCGCGCATGCCCGAGCTCGAGGTCTTCGCGAAGCAGCACGACATGAAGATCTGCACGATCGCGGATCTGGTCGAGCACCGTCGCCGGAACGAGCGCTTGATCGAGCCGGTCGTCATGGACGTCCCGCTTCCCACGCGCCACGGAACGTTCCAAGCGCACCTCTTCCGTTCGACGGTCGACGGGAACGAGCACGTCGCCTTGACCAAGGGCATGGCCGGGCCGGGCGTCGACGGTCCGCGCGAACCGGTCGAGGGCATCGTGGGCGTGCGCGTTCACTCCGAGTGCCTGACGGGGGACGTGCTGGGGTCGATGCGCTGCGACTGTGAGCCCCAGCTGCACCAGGCGCTCGAGATCCTGTCGAAGGAAGAGCACGCGGTGTTGCTCTACCTGCGACAGGAGGGGCGCGGCATCGGCCTCGCCAACAAGCTGAAGGCGTACAAGCTTCAGGACGAGGGCATGGACACGGTCGAGGCGAACCACGCCCTGGGCTTCCCGGCCGACCTGCGCGAGTACGGCCTCGGGGCCCAGGTCCTCCATTACCTGGGCGTGCGCAAGATGCGGACCTACACGAACAACCCGAAGAAGATCCACGGGCTCGCCGGCTACGGGCTCGAGATGGTGGATCAGGCGCCCCTGTTCACCGAGCCTAACTCCAACAACCGGGGTTACTTACGTACGAAGCGCGAGAAGCTCGGGCACCTGCTCGGGGGGGTGGACCTCGACCCCGCCGTTCCGGAAGCTCGGGAATAGAACCTCGGGCCCGCGCGTCCTTGTCGCCGATGGGCCCCCTGGTCATGCAGCCCGCAGTATCGGAAGACACCACCCTGGTCGAGGAGAGCCTCGCGGGGAACCAGCTCTCCTTCCAGGTATTGGTCGAGCGTTATCAGGAGCGCATCTTCGGACTCGTCCGTCACTACGCGAAGAGCGCGGTGGAGGTCGAGGACATCGTGCAGGACACCTTCATCAAGGCGTATCTGAAGCTGGACACCTTTCAGCATCAGAGTTCGTTCTCGACATGGCTCTATCGGATCGCGGTCAACACGGCACTCGACTTCCTGAAGCGCGCGGGGCGCAACCCCGTGCGCGCGGTCGAGGATCCCGAGGTCGCCGTCGCGGATCCGAGCCGTTCGAGCTCGACGCCGACCACTCCACCCGTCGGTGTCGCCGGCGGGGCCGCGCGCTCGATCGCCGCGCCGGACTCGCGCCTGGAACGCGAGGAGGTCTCGCGCATCACGTACGAGGCGCTCGACGAGATCCCCGAGATCTTCCGCACCGTGCTCATCCTGCGCGAGTTCGAGGAGATGGCGTATCAGGACATGGCCAACCTGCTCGGCATTTCGATCGGCACCGTCGAGTCGCGCTTGTTCCGAGCGCGCGCGAGATTCAAGGACGCGATCACGCGTCTGCACCCGGAGTACGCGGTCGAATGAACTCCTCGCACCGCACCACTTCCCTTCCCGAGGCCCAACGGATCCAGTCGTGAACATCTCCTGTGACAACGTGCGTTCTTTGCTGCCCAGCTATCTGGATGGCGAGCTTTCCGAGGAGCAAGCGGCTCCGATGCGCGCGCACCTCATCGACTGCCACGCGTGCCGTGAGTCGGTTCACGAGGGGACCGTCGTCAGGCGCTGGTTGGTGCCGCGCGACGAGATCGCGATTCCGCAGGGCTTCGCCGCGCGCGTTGCGCGACGCGCCTTCGCCGGGGACCCGGGGCTGCTCGTTCCGGCGGGCGACGCCGAGGCGCAATCCGCTTCGCGAGGCGCGCCGATCCTGCCGTTCGTCCTGAAGCTCTGCGCCGTCGCCGCCGCCGTGCTCTTCTGTCTCTCACTCGCGATCCAGAGCGCGAGCCTCCCGTCCGGCGACGATCTCGAAGCGAAGGACGGCTACTTCTTCGACGACATCGAGGCGCAGGACCTCGAGTCGCAGTCGGCGATCGACCTGCGCAGCAAGGCGAGTCGGAAGGTCGAACGGCGTCAGGCGCTGGATGCGTCCGAACCGCGGACGGACGAAGAGTCCGCGGCGGACGGAGACGACGAATGACGCGCGAACGCGTCTGGATCGTCGTCCTCGCGGTGACGTGCTTCTTCGCCGGCGTCGCCGGCGGGGTCGTCTTCTCGGTGGGCCGCTTCGCTCCCGAACCGTCGGGGCCCTTCGCCGACTACCACGCGCGCATGGTGCGCGACTACGACCTCGACGCCGAGCAGGCGGACAAGCTCGGCCAGATCCTCGCCGCGTACGACGAGCGCCTGGACAGCCTGAAGTCGCGTCAACTGCGCGACCTCGACGCGGAGCTGGTCGAGGCCGGGGACCGGTGTGTCGAGCGCATCTGCCGCTTCATCGTTCCCGAGCGCGCGGACGAATTCCGCCGCGGCGCCGGACTCCAATTCGGTTCCTCGGTGACCTCCCAGTAGACTGACGCGCTATGGCTCGATCCTGCGGCATTCACATCGATCAGCGTCGATTCCACGTCGTCGCGCTCGACGGCAACCCGAAGAAGCACCGCGTCGTCGCGAGCGCGACGGGCGAGATCCCCTACGGCGACGACCCGGTCGAGGCCGTCTCCGAGGAACTGCGCGCGTTCGCTCGGAAGAACAAGCTCAACCCGGACGCCGTGCAGCTCGCGGTCGACTCGGGGATGGCGGCGTTCCGCTCGCTGACCGTGCCGTTCGACGACCGCGCGAAGATCGAAGACATCCTGAAGTTCGAGGTCGAGAGCGACCTGCCGCAGTGGGACATCGACGAGGTGATCGTCGACTACCTCGTGATGGCTTCGAAGCCGGGCGTCGAGTCGCAGCTGCTCGTCACCGCGATCCCCAAGTCACGCCTCGAGCGTCAATTGCTCGCTTGCGAGCGAGGCGGCCTCGAGGCGAACGACGCCGAGCTCGACGGTTCGGCGCTCTTCGAGGCCGCGCACGCGTCCGGCTGCCTGCACGAAGGGTCGTCGCAGGTTCTGGTTCACGTCGGGGACTCGTCGACCACGGTCGCGGTCGTCGACAGCGGTCGGCTGGCCGCCATGCGCGCGATTCGGGCCGGTGCGGGACCGCACGCGGACGTGGACGCGGAAGAGGGCGAGGGCGAACTCGATCCGGAGCTCGGCGACGCGCCGAGCATCGCCCCCGCGGAGGCGCAGTCCGACGATGAGCTCGCCGCTGCGCGTCGCGCGCGGCTCGAGCAGACCGCGAAACGGATTCGGCGCGAGCTCGGCCGCACCGTTTCCGGCGTCCAGACGTCGCACGAGATCGAGGCGATCTACTTCTGCGGCCACCCGCTCGAGACGTTGATGGCCGAGGACGAGCTCTTCGGCGTTCCGGTGCGCGCCCTCGAAGCGGTACCCGGAGCCGAAGCCGACGAGGTGTCGAGCCAAGAGCTCACGATCGCGTACGGCGCGGCATTGCGCGCGCTCGGCGGCGGTGAATTGCGTCCGCACCTGCGGCGCGAAGAGCTCGCCTTCTCCGGCAAGTTCGAGCGGCTCGAGCTTCCGCTCGCCGTCTTCGCGTTGCTCCTGTGCACGCTGCTCGGCGTGAAGCTGATCGTCACGATCAAGCAGATCGACTGGCGCGACGAGGGGCTCATCGAGAAAGGCTTCCCCGGCGACATGCAGATCTGGATGGAGTGGTCGAACGCGTTCCTCCTGCCCCAGCCGGATGCGGTACCGCCCTATGTGGGGCGCCTGAAGCTGCCGGACGAAGAGCTGCTGGGTTACATCCGGCGCGCCGAGGCCGGGCAGATCGAGTCGCAGACGAAGTTCCAGGAGCTGTCGACCATCCGCACGCTGATGAACGACCGCCTCAAGCGGCTCAAGACCGAGATCGGCGTCGTCAGCGAGGTCACGCTGCCGCAGTCGGCGCTGCACGGGTCGATGCTCGTGATGGGCAAGCTCGAAGAGCTCCGCGAGCAGATCGGTCGCTTCGGCATCCGCTCGATCGAATCCGAGTACAAGGCGGGCAAGGACCGCGCGGGCAAGGAGGATCGGGTCGAGGTGCGCCTCGACATCGACTTCTTCGCCGACACCGACGTTCAGGCGGCGCAGGCGTACACGACGCTCATGCGCTCGTTGAAGGAAGAAGTCTGGTGCGATGACTTCGAGGAGCGCCAGTCCAAGCCGTTCCCGAGCGGCGGCGGACTCGCGTACGAGGGGCTGCGCATCACGGTCAACGTGGCCGCGGCGATCGCGCAAGAGGAAGCGGAGAGGGCCAGCTGATGATCGACTTCTTTCGCAACATGTCGTTCCCGCGCGCGGTCATCGTCGTGTCGCTGCTCGCCTCGTGCGCGCTCGGCTACTTCGTGCGCGAGAAGACGACGCGCTTGGCGGAGATCGAGAGCGAGCTCGCGCGCGTGCCCGATCTCGTCACCGACATCCAGCGACTCGGCGTCGAGCTGACGCAGTATCAAGAGGTCGCGAACGGTGACACGGTCGGCGCGGACGGCGACTTCGACCCGTACATCCGCGGCATCGCGGCGAGCCCGTTCGTCGGCATCGGTCAGTTGCTCGTCAACCCGTCGCAGCGCAACCCGGCCAAGGACATCGAGGACCGCATCTACTCGATCAAGCCGGCGCAGAAGACGCAGAAGTACCACCAGAGCAAGATCGGCAACTTCCTCTACAAGCTCGAAGCCGACAGCCGTCGCGTCAAGGTGACGCGCTTCAAGCTGACGCCCTTCAAGAAGGTCAACCCGGGCGAAGTCGGCCAGGATCAGTGGACCTTCGAGATCACGATCACGTCGCGCTCGCAGGTCGCACCGGCGGGCTAGCAGCCCGTGGTGAAACTCACGCCATCGTCGGAGGGTGATGGATCCGTGCTGGCAAGGCGCGCTGACGACGCGTATTGGTGGAACCTCGGAGGAAGCGGAACGCAGGCAGCGCGGATCCAGCGCCGTTCGAGGG
>JAJDEV010000091.1 GCA_029259605.1 Planctomycetota bacterium
TGTCGACGATCAGCGCGGTCTCCCGATTCATCGCGCGCAACTTGTACGCGCGACGCCCGAGGCCGCCGAGTTCGAATCGACCGTCCGCGTCGGTGATGTCGCGCACACCGTCGTCGAAGCTCCCGAGCGCGATCGACTCAGCCGCGAGGACCGCGTCGTCGCGCGTGCCGAAGTACGTCGCGTCGTCGATCCACACCAAGTAGCCGACGATCGGTTCGCCCTGCACGTCGACGACGCGCCCTGCGATCGACTGCGGCGTGTCCTCGAGCCAGAGCTCGATGAAGTCGGGCCATGCGTCGTCGCCGTCCGGCTCGTACTCGACCGGCAAGAAGCCCTCGGCCGCTGCGCGGAGTGCGGCGTCGGCGTCGGCGCGCGGGAGCTCGAACATGCCCGCGGAATCCGTTCGGACGCACCCGCGTCCACCGCCGACGAGGGCGCCCGACACGGGGTCGCCATCGGGATCGAGGACAACGCCGGCGAGAAACGTCTCTTCGTCCGACGCCTCGGCGAGAACGATCTCGAGCGATCGATCGGTCTGTGCGGGCAGCGCGAAGGTTCGCTCGCGCGACCCCTCGTTCTGCGCGCGGAGCGTGAGGCCCGCCTGGAACGGGACACGTCCGAGGTCGAAGCTGCCGTCCTCTGCGCTCGTGGTCGTGTGCTCGATCGCCGCGGTCCGATGCAATCGCGGCTCGAGCGGATCGCGGTACATCTGGGGCTGGACGATCGTGAGGCGCACGCCTTCGAGCGTCGCTCCGTCCTGGTCGAAGACGCGCCCCGCGTAGCTCTCGGATCGCGCCGCGACGACGATGAGATCGTCGACGGTACGCGTCGGCTCGTACTTCGCGGCGAGCAGCGTCGCGAAGGTGTCGGAGGCAACGCCGAGCGTGCCCGACGCGTGCGGCGCGTTCGCGCTGAATGCGCCGCTCGCGCCGCTGGTCGCGATGGTCATCGGTTCGGCGTCGTCGCCCGAGCGTAGGACCACGCGCAGTCCGCCGATCCCGCGTCCGTCCGGGTCGAGCACGTGACCCCGGATCGACGGCACGGAGGCCGCGGTCTCCGCGGGCTCGTCCGCGCGTGACGTCGGCGCATCGACCGGCAGCGCCACGCGCGTCGTTGGATCGACCGCCGGCGCGACGGCCGGCGTGTCTGTCGGTGCGGTCGGCGCCTCCGCAACCCGCGCTTCCACGGCGGCGGGGGCGCTCGAGCGAGCGTCCTCGCGCGGTGCGCGCGCGAGGTGCCAGGCGGCGAACAGGCCGACGGCGGAGAGGGTTCCGAGGACGTACTTCGAAGTCGTGGTCATGAGCAGAGTTCTCGCGGCAACGGACGCCCACCCGAGCCGAGTCGTCGGCAGGGGGAGCAACGGAATCCAGGCGAGTCCCCACGCACGTCGGTCGCCGTAGCGGTCGTCGAGTCGGCGCTTCAGCTGCGCCACGCCACGCGCCAAGCGCGACTTGACGGTCGCGACCGGAACGCCGTGCCTCGCCGCGATCTCGCGCGGTGGCCGATCCTCGAAGAACCGTTCGACGACGGTCGAGCGATACGGTTCGTCGAGCGCGAGCACGGCGCTCACGACGTCGCGCTGCATCTCGAGCAGTTCGATCGCTTCGCTGGTCGGCGGCAACCGCTCCTCGCGCGACGCCTCCAGCTCGCGCTCCCGGGCTCTCCCGCGGGTGCGACGATCCTGACGCATGACGTTGCGCAGGATCCCCGCGAGCCATGCGCGCGGGGACGACGGCAAGCGAGCAGGGCGTTCGAGTGCGCGCAAGAGCGTCTCTTGGACGAGGTCGTCCGCGAGCGCGGGATCGTCGACCATGCGCCGCGCGAGCGCGGTGATCCAAGTGGTTTGCCGCAGGAGCAGCTCGGGTGTTCGGAACGAGGCGTTCATCGGGACTCGCGGATTCCCTTGCCGCGGGCCACGAATCGAACGCGACCGATTCGGTTTTTGCCCCGTACCCCAACTCGAACACGGGCCGCGAGGGCGACTCGCTGCCTAGTCTCCGAGGGGCTCGACCCGCTCGCGCAGGCCTTCGATCTTCTGGAGGTCGATCCCGCGCTTCAGGCGCGTCCGCTCGTCGAGTTTCCACTGCTCGAGCGCGCGTCCGTCGATGCGAACCGGCTCGCGCTCGCCCGCGGCGCTCCCATCGTCACCCGCCAACGCGTGCGGCGCCAAGCGGGCGACGCTCTTCGCGAGGAGCTCGAGCTGCGCCGCGTTCTCGGTGATCTGCTCGACGATCGTGTCCTGTGTCGCGATCAGTTCTGACTGTTGTTCCTCGAGCCGCCGGTTGGCCGACTCGAGCCCGTCGTTGGCCGCGTCGATGCGGCTGTCGATGGTCGTCGCCGCGTCCCAGACGATGACCGCCGCGCCGACGAACACAGCGGTCACCAGGGCGGAGACGGCGTTCGTGACGATCTTTCCGAAGTCGATGCTCATGCTCGGGCTCCTCCGAGGTGGCGTGTTCTCGTGCTCCGACGAGAGGAACGACGTGGGGCGCGGGGATCCGCCAACGTTGCGTCGCCGACGGGGCCTTTCGCGCGCGGACCACGCACCGCTTCGCTGACGCAGGTGATGCGGCGCGTCAGCCGCGCGCACCCAAACGCACGACGAGTTCGCTCTCGTCGAAGCGATCGAGCGACTGCTCCACGCGGTGCTTCGGCCACAGATAGGTCGCCTTGCATCCGAGCGGCCGATAGACCGCCGTGTAGAGCGTCCCGAAGGCGCGGTCGTAGCGCGTGTTGTAGAGCGGCGGGCGCAGGAAGCGTTGCGCGAAGTCCTCGGCGGAGAGCTCGGGATCGTCGAGCAGCCGGTCGAGAAAGCGCTCACGCTCGGCGCTCTTCGTGAAGCGGTCGTAGCGCGACCACTCGACCGCGCGCTGGTGATTCGTCGCGATGTCCTCGTGGGCGATCGAGGTCGAGCGATCGGGCGCGACCGCCGCCACGACGCGCTCGCCGGACGCGTCCAGCAGCGACACGTTGTAGGACATGTGCGACGGAATGCGTTCGAGCACGTGGACGCTTTCGCCGACGTTCCGACAGGTGTCGAGCACGTAGCGCAGGATGAGCGGGATGCCGAAGCCGTCGCCCACTTCGCGCCGGCCGCCGAAGGCGAGCGAAACCACGAGGCCGTGCTCGTTCACGCCGTCGAGCACGCCCCACAGGCAATCGCTCGCGGCCAGCGTGCGCACGCCGTTCCACGCGCTCCACAGAAACGTGCCCTCGCACGCGCCCGGGTGGTAGTCGTAGTTGCGGACGAGCACGGGCTCGCCGCGCGACCACACCGCCTGCGAGCAACCCGTGATGTAGGGCGTCGGGCAGTAGAGGCTGAGCATCCGCGCGGCCTGCTCGTTGTCTCCCGTGAGCTCGACCAAGCGCTCCCACGTCGGAACGAGCTCGGGCATGTGGCGCTCGAGCTCAACGCGGCACGCGGACAGGTCGGGGCGCTCGTCCTCTCCGTCGCGCAGGAACCACTTGCTGTACGACGCCCAGGTACGCTCGTAGAGCGCGGCCCAGAGCGCACCCGGTTGCTCCTCCCGCAACCAGCGAAACGAGAACGGGATCGCGGGGCGCGGACGTTGGGTTCCGCCCATGGGTGCTAGAGGAGCTTGAAGCCGGAGTACTCGGCCGCGGCCGTGACTTCGGCACGCTCCGCGGCGTTCGAGCGTCCGGGACGGTAGTGCGCGCGAATGCCCTCGATCCACCCTTTTGCGCGCGCGGTCAGCTTGAACCCGCGCGTCATCAGGCGTCCGGGCGTGACGAGGATGCCGAGGTCGGCGCCCTCGTAGAACCAGTCGCCTTCCTTCGCGATGCGCAGGAAGAAGGCGCGGTCCTCGCGCCGCACCGTGCGCCGGTGCGTTTGCGCGCGGATGAACTCGACGCCGCCGTTCGCGCCCAGCTCCCAAACGCCGGAGCGCGGAGCAGAGGCGATCGGCGCGACATCCGTGCCGGTGTACTTGATGACGAGCTGGCTCCAGTCGTCGATGTTGTCGGCGTTCGACCAGCGCTGGTTGATGTCCTCGACGTCGATGTCGAACGGGACACCGGAGAACTCGAGCAGGTGGAACAGGAACAGCGGCGCGTCGGCGTGCGCGAAGGCCGCGAGGTTCGTCATCGAGCTCGCGCCCGTGATGCGCGGGTTGATCTCGCCGAGGTACACGTCACCGGTGTCGAGGTCGGACAGGAAGTCGACCTCGAAGTAGCCGCGGTAATGGCGCTTCTTCAGGGCCTCGCCGATCTTGAACGCCGAGCGGCGCGCGAAGTCGCGCGTCTTCTGCGGGAAGGAGTCGGCGAAGACTTCGTTGCCGCACCAACCGCCCTTGTACGGCGTGAGCTCCTTGAAGCCGACCAGCTCGGTCATGAGCGGGCCCACGATCGTGCCGTGACGTGTGACGCAGGCCTCGAGCGCGGAGCCGCGGCAGCGCACGCGCTTCATGACCTTGACCTCCTTCTCGCACTCGATCTCGGCCGCGTACTTGCGGTAGTCCCGCTCGGTCGAGATGAAGAACGTCGTGTGTCCCGAGTCGCCGTAGGCCGTCTGGACGACGAGGTGATCGCTGAGCTTGCGGCGCTTCGCGATCGATCGCAGGTGATCCCAACTCTTCACCTTCGTCAGCACGTTCGGGACGCTCTTCACGCCCGCCTCGTTGCCGATACGCGTCGTCATGAGCTTGTTGTCGACGCGCTGGCGCAACTTGGCGGGGGGGAAGCAGACCTTCAGGCCCAACCGCTCGCAGAGCTCCTCGGTCTCCTCGTCGAAGAACAGGAAGGCCGCGTTGCCGCGGTGTCCGCGACCGCGCGGCGCGTTGCTCTTCACGAGCGCCTCGAACTCGGGGTGAGCGAGCAGGTAGTTCGTGATCTCCTCGATGCTCTCGAAGACCGGATGCGGACGCTCGCTGGGCACGAACACGCTCGGGTGCGCGCCGTCGAAGCAGTCGATGTAGTTGACGAACGTGAGGTTGGGCACCCACTCGTCCATGCCGAGCAGGTTGAACGGCGTCGCGCTCACGAAGTACGTGGGGACGTCGGCGCGGTAGAAGTGGCGGCGGACGTCGGGGAGGCCGTGGAGTTTCTTTTTCATTGTTCGGTGGGGACTTGCGGCTTCTTCTTCGCGGTCGGAGCCTTGGGCGTCTTGTCGCGCTGTCCGCGCTCGAGCGCCTCGGCGGTGAAGATGCGTAGCCCGTGGTCGGCGTCGTACCCGTGAATCTCCTTCACGTCGAGCGCCTGCATGTAGGCGAGGATGTCCTCGGTCACGACCTGGCCCGGAACGAGCACCGGGAACCCGGGAGGGTACGGCGTGACGAACGAAGCGCTGACGACGTCGCGTCCCGAGCGGATCGCCTCGAGCAGCGGCCCGTCCATGCGCAGGTGTTCGCACTGCGCGCGGTCGTACGCGAGGAAGAACGCGCCGCGCATGTCGCCCTCGGGCGTCGCGCCGGTCGCGTCGTCGACGAACGCCGGGTGGAAGCGGCTGAAGTGCGGCAGCGGCGGGAGCGTCGTCGTGAGCGCGCGCACGCGGTTCGCGCGTGTCTGGCGGTCGAAGTCGCTCAGCTCGTCGGCGCCGTCCTCGATCTCCTGCGCGACGCGCATGAGCACGTCGAGCAGGTAGGTCGCCGAGCCGCTCGTCGACCCGATGTTGACCATGAAGAGCACGGTGTTGCGCGTGGTCTTGTTGACCTGAATGTCGTATCGCTCGCTCAAGAGCTTGCGGAACGTGTCGCCGTCCATGCCGGTCGCCCCGATGTTGAGCGTGACGCGCAGCGGATCGAGCGCGAACTCGTCGATGCCCCAGTGCTCCTCCATGCGCGTGAAGCCCGACTCGCGGTCGTAGAAGCGCTCGAGCCCGGACGGACGGAACTCCGGCGGGATCATGTCGACCGCGCGCAGCACGCGGAAGTACTTCGAGAGCAGCGGGTGATCGACGATCTGGCGACGAATGACCATCGCGAGCCCGACACATTGGCGCACCAACTCGTACCCCTCGAGCTCGAGCTGCCTGCGCCCGACGTCGAGCGAAGCGAGGATCTGGTAGTTGGGCGACGTCGAGGTGTGCGTCATGTACGCCTCGTGGAAGGCCTCGTGCGCCTCCTGCTCGAAGTCCTGGTCGAAGACGTGGATCATCGAGCCTTGGCGCAAGGACGTCAGCGTCTTGTGCGTGGACTGCGTGACGTAGACGCGCAGCCGCGCCCGATCGGGGTCGGGCAAGAGCTCGCAGTCGATCCAACTCGCCTCGTCATCGAGGTCGAGCGTCGCGCGCTTCTCCGACCATTCCGCGTGCCGGGCGCGGTACTTCGGTGACGCGAACGACTTGCGGATGCGCGCCGTCGCCGCCATTCCCGTGCGCCGGCGATAGGTCGGCGTTGCGCGCGCGAACGCGAACCAGGCCTCGTCCCACAGGAACACCATGTCCGGCTTGATGGCGAGCACTTCGCGCATCACTCGCTCGGGGTCGTACACGATCCCGTCGAACGTGCAGTTCGTGAGGAGCAGCATCCGGACGCGGTCGAGCTTGCCGGCCTGCTTCAGGCGGAAGAGCTGGCGCTTGATCTCACGCAGCGGAACGCCGCCGAACATCGTGAACTCGTTCAGCGGGTAGGCGTTGAGGTAGACCGGCTGCGCGCCCGAGAGAACCAGCGCGTACGGATGCGATTTGTGGCAGTCGTGCGAGAGCAGCACGAGGTCGCCGGGCCGCACGAGCCCCTGCATGACGATCTTGTTCGCGGTCGACGTGCCGTTCGTCACGAAGTAGCTCTGGCGCGCACCGAACGCGCGCGCGACCTTGCGCTGCGCCTCCTTGATCGAGCCCGTGGGCTGCAGCAGCGAGTCGAGCCCGCCCGTCGTCGAGGACGTCTCCGCCAGGAAGATGTTCCGCCCGTAGAAGCGGCCCATGTCCTGGATCCAGTTGCTCTTCGCGATCGACTTGCCGCGCGAGATCGGCAGCGCGTGGAACACGCCGGTCGGCTTGTGGCTGTACTGGCGCAGCGCGTCGAAGAACGGCGTTTCGTAGCGCTCGTGGATGCCCTTGAGGATGCTGAGGTGCAGCTCGAGGTAGTCCTCCTGGCGATAGAACACGCGCCGGAAGCAGCGCGAATCGCTGGCGGCGACGCTCCCGAACGTCTCGTCCGTCACCTTGTAGAGGTCGAGTTCGGGGCGCAGCGCGAGGATCGCTTCGGACAGCGCGCCGCTCGGGTCGTGATCGGCGCGCGCGATCTGGCGCTTGGAGACCATGTGCACGTAGTGCATCAGCTCTTCGATCGGAGACACGGCTTCGACCGGGAACTGGTAGCGCAGGACGCAGCTCTGAACGTTGTGATTGAAGAGCACGGCGATGATCGCGTCTTCGAAGCTGGGCACGACGACGATGTCGTAGACGAACTCGTCGTCCTCGGTGCGCATCTCGAGCAGGTTGGCGCGGAGCGCCGCCTCTTCTTCGGCGTCGATCGCGTCGACGACGAGGACTTCGAAGTGCGGCCGCGCTTCGTGCGTCGCCTCGGTCTCGCCCTCGAGGGCTTCGGGTGCGATGAGTCCGCCCTCCAGGTCGTCGTACTCGTGCGCGTGCTCCTGTTCTGCACGAAGTTCGGCCACGTTGCGTCTGCGATAGCCGCCGCCGACGAGCAAGCGCACCGCGCGCGATGTCTGCTGTTGCAGTGCGCCGTAGGACTTGCGCGCGCAGAGGCGCGCCAGCTCGGCGCAGACCGAGATGCCCGGGTATGACCAGTAGCGCTCGACCCGCGTCAGGAACGCGATGTCGCGCGCGATCGACTCGGCGCGCTCGGCCACGTCCCGTCCGGCCGCGGCGTGGCGCGTCAGGCGCTCGGTCTCGTGCTTCAGCCGGTTCCACTTCTCGACGCGGAACTGGGACGACGCGTAGTGATCTCGGAACGACTCTTCGTTGCCGCGCAGCGTCACTGGCCGAGTTCCTTCGGGCTGTGGAGCCCGGCCTGGGAGCCTCGCTCCGGCTTGATGAGTTCTCCGAGGCTCTTCAGGTACGGCCATTCGCGCCCCTCGGGCGCGTAGACCGAAAACTCGACCGATCGATCGCGGAAGCTCTTGAGCTGCTGGCCGAGGCCGCGCAGACCGAACTCGCGGCTGCGACGCACGCGCTCGAAGTCGATCTCGAGCGGGATCATCTCGGGCGCGCTGAAGCCTTGGTAGAGCACCTCGCCGGCCGGGCCGACGATGATCGAGCGACCGTTGCCGCAGTCACCGAAGCCGTTGATTCCGAAGATGAAGCACTGGTTCTGCGCCGCCGACGCGCGCACGATCGAAAGCTCGACGTCGCGGTCGATCGTCCCGGTGAGCGTCGGGTGCAGGATGACCTCGGCGCCCATGGACGCGAGCGTGCGTGCGGTCTCCGGGAACCACAGGTCGTAGCAGATCGACACGCCGAAGCGGCCGGCGTCCGGCACGTCGAAGACGAGGAACTCGGTGCCGCTCTCGACGCCCTCTTCGTAGGGACGGAAGGGGAACATCTTGCGGTAGTGCCCGACGACCTCGCCGTTCGGGTCGATGACCATCGCGGTGTTGTAGACCTTGTCGCCTTCCGTCTCGAACATCGAGCCGGGGAGGAGCCAGATGCCGTGCTTCTTCGCCCAACCGCGGAAGATCTCTTCCTCGGGCGCGGGGAACGGGCGCGTGTTCTTGATCAGCGGGCCGAACGGCGCGAGTTCGCTGAACACGACCATTTGGACCCATGGATAGACGCTCATCAACACATCCAGACGCACGCCCATCTGGGTGACGTTCTCGTGGATGGCGGACAGGTCGAGTTGCATACCTGCGATGGCGAACGGCTTCATGCGTGGGTCTTCTGTGTGAGTGCGAGAACGGACTGTTCGATCGTCGAGATCCCGCGTTCGAGCTCGTCGTCGGTGATGACCAAGGGGCAGAGGACGCGCAGCACGTTGCCGTTGCGTCCCGCCGGAAGAATGACGAGCCCGCGTGCGCGACAGCCTTCCGTGATCGTCGTGAGCGCGTCGCCCGCCGGGCGCTGCGCGTCGCGATCGTGGCAGAACTCGACGCCGATCATCGCGCCGAGCCCGCGCACGTCGCCGATGAGCGACGTGCGCTCGGCGAGGCGCTGGAAGCGCGTGCGCAGCACGTCTCCGATCTGCGTGGCGCGCGCGTTGAGGTCGAGCTCCTTCATGACGGAGATCGTCGCGAGCGCAGCGGCGCACGCGACCGGGTTGCCGCCGAACGTGCCGCCGAGCGTGCTCGGCTGCGCCGCGTCCATCACTTCGGCGCGTCCGACGACGGCGCCGATCGGCAGGCCGCCGCCCATCGACTTGGCGTACGTCGAGAGGTCGGGGACGATTCCGGCGTGCTCGTAGGCGGCCCAGCGCCCGGTGCGGCAGAAGCCCGATTGAACCTCGTCGCAGATCAAGAGGATGCCCGTGCGGTCGCACAGCTCGCGCAAGCCGCGCAGGTAGCCGAAGGGCGCCGGCACGAAGCCGCCCTCGCCGAGCACCGGCTCGATGATGATCGCGGCGACCTGGTCGGCGGTGACGAGGTTCGCGAACAGCTCCTCGAACGACGCGAGCTGGTCGCGGACGAAGTCCTGCTCGCCGCGCCTGCTGACGTCGTGGAAGAGGCGTGGATACGGTGCGCGGTAGACCTCGGGTGCGTACGGACCGCAGCCGAGCTTGTAGCGCGTCTTCGACGTGAGCGTCATGCCCATCATCGTTCGGCCGTGGAACGCTTCGGTGAAGCAGATCACGGCCTGACGACCGCTGGCCTGGCGTGCGATCTTGACCGCGTTCTCGACCGCCTCGGAGCCCGAGTTGACGAGCATCGCCTTGGTCGGTCCGCCGTGCGGGAGCAGCCCGACCAGTTCCTCGCAGAGCGCGACGTACGTCTCGTAGGTCGCGACGTGGAAACAGGTGTGCAGCAGCTTGCCGGCTTGCTCGCGAATCGCCGCGACTACACGTTCGTCGCAGTGCCCGACGTTCATGACGCCGATGCCGCCCGTGAAGTCGAGCAGCTCGTTTCCGTCGACGTCGACGAGGAGCGCGCCGCGCGCACGGTCGACGGTCAAGTCGCCTGCGAACTGTCCAACGCCCCGGGGGACGACCGCGTGCCGGCGGTCGACCAAACTCTCCGATCGGCTCATCGTGGACGCACTGCTAGCAGAAGGGTGCAGCCGTTCTCGCGGGTGGGGGGAGTGCGTGGTGCGAGAACGCTGTGCGAGGGAAGCATCGCGCATGATAGAACTTCCGTGATCGCGGTACTACGAAACGCTCCTTTCGCCGGATCGGTCCTCGCCACTCCATGCCCACCTTCTCTCGCATCGCCGGCCGCGAACGCGGTTCCAAGAACATCGACGTCGTCACGAACCCGTTCGACGGAACCGTTGTCGGCGAGGTCGCGGTCGCGAGCAACCAGGACATGGACGACGCGATCGCCGCCGCGGTCGAAGCCTTCGAAGTCACGCGCCGCTTGCCGACCCACCGTCGCATCGAGATCCTGCGTGGAACCGCGGACGGCATCGAGCGACGCGCGGACGAGCTCGCGACGCTGATGACGCGCGAGAGCGGGAAGCCGATCCGTTTCAGTCGCGGCGAGGTGACGCGCGCCGCGATCACGTTCCAGCTCGGCGCCGCGGAAGTGACGCGACCGACGGGCGAGGTCCTCCCGATCGATCTCGAGGCGCGCGCGGAGGGCCGGCTGTGCATGCACAAGCGCGTGCCGCGCGGCCCCGTCGCCGCGATCTCGCCCTTCAACTTCCCGTTGAACTTGATCGCCCACAAGCTGAGTCCGGCCGTCGCGATCGGTGCGTCGACCGTCCTCAAGCCGCCGCCGCAGTGTCCGCTCACCGGCTTCCTCTTGGCCGAGATCCTCGAGGAGGCGGGGCTGCCCGCCGGCGCGCTCAACGTCTTGCATTGCGCTCCCGCGACGGCCCAGCGCATGGTCGAAGACGACCGGATGAAGGTCCTCTCGTTCACGGGCAGCGACGTGGTCGGCTGGAAGCTCAAGGCCATCGCCGGGCGCAAGCAGGTGCTGCTCGAGCTGGGCGGCAACGCGCCGTGCATCGTGGACGAAGGCGTCGACCTCGACACGTGCCTGCCGTCGATCGTGACCGGGGCGTGGGCCAACGCGGGTCAGGTGTGCATCAAGATCCAGCGCATCTACGTGCACCGCTCGCTTTACGCGAGCTTCCTCGAGCGTTTCACGGCGGACACGCGCGCGCTCGCTTGCGGCGATCCGATGGACGCCGCGACCGTGGTCGGACCGCTCATCGAGGAGGTGCACGTCGAGCGCGTCCTGGCGTGGATCGCCGAGGCGCGCGACTCCGGAGCGCAGCAGCTCTGCGGCGGCGAGCGGAACGGGCAGGTCGTCCTCCCGACGATCCTCACCGACGTCGACTCGAACCAACGTGTGTGCAAGGACGAAGTCTTCGGGCCGGTGACCGTCGTCGAGCCGTTCGACGCCTTCGACGAGGCGCTCGGCGCGTGCAACGCCGGACGCTTCGGGCTCCAGGCCGGCGTCTTCACGCGCAGCCTCGATCGCGCGCTCCGGGCGTTCGAGGCTCTCGACTACGGCGGCGTGCTCATCAACGACATCCCGACCTTCCGCGTCGACAACTTTCCCTACGGCGGAACGCGCGACTCGGGCTTCGGACGCGAGGGCGTGCGCTTCGCGATGGACGAGATGTCCGAGCCGAAGCTGCTCGTCCTGCGCGGACTCGAGGACTGACGCGCGCGCGCGAAGCGCCCGAAGGAACGGAGTCGAGGCTTCGACTGCACGCCCGCATGGATCGACCGGGCCAGCTGCCCGTGCGCCGCAGAGCCGCGCCCGAGTCGTCCCAGGGGTGGGAAAAACGCGGCCTACGATGGCCGCAGCGCGCGGCTGCCGTCGGTGCTCGCCGGTCGCGAACGATGACGAGCGACGAACTCGGTGGGCCGCGCGACGAACTCGCCCCGACGTCTCACGTCGCGGAGCGCATGGCCTTCGACGCGAACGAGTGGACGCAGTCGAGTCGCATCGAAGCCGCGCCTTCTTGGAATCGGGACACGTTCGGCGCATCGAAGTCCGCCGCGCGACCCGTATAACTGTGATGCCGACCGCATATCTGTCTTGCCGACCGTCGTTCCGTACCCCCTCGCTGGCGACGTCTGATGCGCGACTACGAGAACCTGTTCAATCACACCGCCAACCCGATGTGCGAGGTCGACCTCGCCGGGCGCGTGGAGCGTGTCAACACGGCCTGTCGAGCGCTGCTCGGCGAGGCCGCACCGCGCGTGGGGGGGAAGTTCTCGGACCTCTTCGCCGGCCAGGAACGCGACGAGCTCGACGCGTTCCTCGAGGGGCTGAGCGCCGACGTTCCGACCGCGGTCGCCGAGGGGTTGGTGGTGAGCGCCGACATCTGGACGAGCTGGCAACTGACGCGGGTGGCGGACGATTGCATCGTCGCCGTCGGGCGCGACATCACGGAGCACCGGCGTACGTCACAGGCGCTCGAGGAGAAGAGCGCGTTCCTGCACTCGATCATCGAAGCCGAACCCGAGTGCGTGAAGCTGCTCGCCCGCGACGGCGAAGTCTTGGACATGAATCGCGCCGGCCTGACCATGGTCGGTGCGGAGAACCGTTGCGACGCGATCGGGTTGAACGTGTACGACCTCTTGGCTCCCGAAGACCGCCAGCGTTTCGTCGAGTTCAACGAACGAGTCTGTGACGGCGCGGGGGGGGAGATGAGCTACGACATCATCGCCCTCGATGGCACGCGTCGGTCGATGGAGTCGACGGCGGTGCCCTTGCCGACCGCGCACGGAGATCAGGTCGTGCACCTCGCGATCACGCGCGACGTCTCCCGGCGACGGTTGCTCGAGGAGCAGTTGCGGCGTGCGCAACGAATGGAGGCGATTGGCGCGCTCGCAGGCGGAGTCGCGCACGACTTCAACAACCTCCTGACCGCGATCATCGGTCCCGCCGAGCTCGCGCTGCGCGAACTCGACAGCGATCACCCCGTCGCGCGCGACCTCGCGCAGATCAAGGCGACCGGCGAGCGCGCGGCGCGGCTCACCCATCAGCTGCTCGCGTTCTCGCGCCACCAGGTCGTTCAGCCCCAGGCCGTGTCGCTCGCCGAGCTCGTCAACTCGACCGAGGAGATGCTGCGGCGCGTTCTCGGCGAGACCTATGCGCTCGAGCTCGAGATCGATCCGAAGGCCCGCGCCGTGCGCGCCGACCGCGGACAGCTCGAGCAAGTGCTGCTCAACCTGGTCGTCAACGCGCGCGACGCGATCAAGGACGGAGGCACGATTCGGATAGAGGTCGCGAACGAGGACGTCGATGCGGTCCGCGCCGAGCGGCTCGGTTGCGCGCCCGGACTGCATGTGAGAATGACGGTCACGGACAACGGTGTCGGCATCGAGAAAGACGCGCTGCCCAACATCTTCGACCCGTTCTTCACGACCAAGCCTCCGGGTTCGGGTACGGGGCTGGGACTCGCGACGTGTCAGAGCATCGTGACGCAGCTCGAGGGGGCGATCGAGGTCGCGAGCGAGCAGGGCTACGGCACGACGATCACGATCCTGATCCCCGCGCTCGCCGGCGACGTCGCGTTCACACGACCGCTCGCGGAGCCCGTGCGCGGGAACGCCGAGCGCGTGCTCCTCGTGGAGGACGAGGCCGGCGTCCGTCACGCCGTTTCGCGCATGCTCACCGCGCTCGACTACGTCGTGTACAGCGCGGCCGACGGCACCGAGGCACTCTCACGCGCAGAGCACATCGACAATCTCTCGCTGCTGCTCACCGACATGACGATGCCCGGGATGAGCGGACGCGAGTTGGCGGAGCGCATGCACGCCATCCGACCCGACTTGCGCGTCCTCTATATGTCCGGCTACTTGCCGGGCCCGGAACCCGACGGCCTCGGGCACGACTCCCTCGTGCTCCCGAAGCCCTTCACGAGCCGCACGCTCGCCGACGCCGTGGCGCGCGCGCTGGGCGCGCGGGCCACGGGCTAGCCCGGGTGATTCATGAGGCTTTGCCGAGATCGACGCGGATGTGCGTCAGATCAGCGCTTCGCGACCGAAGCGCGTGGAGGCGACCTTGACGGGTCGTCGAACCCGGTGAGGAAGGGAAGCGTTGATATGGCGC
>JAJDEV010000092.1 GCA_029259605.1 Planctomycetota bacterium
CGCGCGCCGCGACCGCGGCGGTCAACGTGCCGCCGGCCGACTGCAAGACCGAGAGGCGCGCGCGACCGACGCGCGTGCTCAAGCGGTCGAGATAGTCGCGCATCAGCGGGGCGAGCGCGGCGTTCACGATCGCGGTCGAGAAGCGCTCGAACTCGCGATGCTCCGGCAGGATGCGCGCGGACAACGTGGTGGGGAGCGCGAGCGCGGCGACCAGCTCGCCGACGCGCTCTTCGATCTCGGGCGCGGCCCAGGAGTGCAACAGGCAGACGGCGATGCTCTGCGCGCCGCTCGCGCGCAGGCGGCGCACGAGCTCGCGCTCCTGGGCGCGCGACGGGCGCTGGGTCTCGACGAACCCGTTGCCGTCGGCGTCCGGCCAGGTGCGTTGGGCGAGCTCGAAGCGCCGTCGCCGATCGACGAGCGGTTCGGGCTTGATCGGATGCAGCGCGTAGAGCTCGGGGCGCGCCTGTCGGCCGATCTCGATCAGGTCGCGAAAGCCCGCGTTCGTGACGAGCGCAACGGTCGCGGTGTTGCCGGTGAGGAGCGCGTTGAGCGCGACCGTCGTTCCGTGCACGACGTGATCGCCGCGCCTCGTCTTCGCGTTCCCGTCACGCGCTTCGCCGAGCAGCCGGGCGAGCCCCGCCGCGATCGCGCGCGACGGATCGTCGGGCGTCGACGGCACCTTGGCGACGAAGAGTTCGTCTCCCTCGACCAGGACCAGGTCGGTGAAGGTCCCACCGGTGTCGATGCCGATGGTTCGCGGTACGTCGCTCTCTTTTCCCAAGGTCGTGGCGTGGCAGCACGGCAGTGTACGGGGCAGGCCTGGGCCGCGAACCAGCGATGCACGAAAGCCGCGCGACTTGCGTCGGGCGAGGAGCTAGTCTGCGCGACCGATGTTCTCGGTCGCGACGAACCTCGGAAGCGACGGCGTGTCCTCCGGCATGTGGGTGGCCGTGCTCGCTTCCTATCTGCTTGGCTCCGTGCCGTTCGGGCTCGTGCTCGGCTTCGCGCGCGGCGTCGACATTCGCACGGTCGGGAGCGGCAACATCGGAGCGACGAACGTGGGGCGCGCGCTCGGCCGACCGTGGGCGCTCGTGGCGTTCCTCTGCGACTTCGCCAAGGGCTTCGTGTCGAGCTTCTGGCTCGCGCCGCTCTTGGGCGGCGACGCGGGCGCTGACGCCACGCTCGCGGTGCTCTGCGGTGGCGCCGCGGTCTGCGGACACGTGTGGCCGCTCTATCTGCGCTTCCGCGGCGGAAAGGGCGTCGCGACGGCCTGCGGCGCGCTCGTCGCGATCGATCCCGTGATCTTTCTCGGCGGCGGCGCGGTGTGGCTCGTCACGCTCGCGACGATGCGCATGGTCGGGCTGGCCTCGATCGCCATGGGCGTGGCGTTTCCGCTCGTGGCCTGGTGGCGACAGGCCGACGAGCCGTACGGGATGGAGGTCGTTTGGGGAGCATGTGCGCTCGCGCTTTTGGTTTTGGTGCGCCATCGTGCCAACATGCGGCGGATGCTCGCGGGGGACGAACCGAAGATCGGGCGTCCGAAGCAAGGCGACTAGTTCGGAGCGAATCACAGAGTGACCAAATCCTACGAACGCGCGCTCGTCATCGGAGACGGGGGATGGGGGACGGCGATCGCGCTCCTGCTCGTCGAGAACGGCGTGAAGACGACGCTGTGGAGCGCCTTCCCCGAGCAGACCGCGGACCTGAAGCGGGACCGCGAGAACAAGCGCTTCCTGCCCGGCGTCGAGCTACCGAAGGAACTCGCGCTGACCGCCGACCCGTTCGCCGCGGCCGACGGCGCGGACGTCGCGATTTCCGTCGTGCCGACGCAGTTCGTGCACGCCGTCGCCGAGCGCTTCGAGGACGCGCTGATGGGGGACGTGCCCGTCGTCTCCGCCACGAAGGGCATCGAGATCGAGACCTTCCGCACGCCGAGCGAGATCCTGGCCGACGTGCTCGGCGAGCGCCCCCTGGCCGTGTTGTCCGGACCGAGTCACGCCGAGGAAGTGGCGCGCGGGTTGCCCGCATCGGTCGCCGTCGCGAGCCCCGACGAGCACCTCGCGCGCGGCGTGCAGCAGGCGCTCTCGGGTGAGCGCTTTCGCGTCTACACGCACGGTGACCCGAAGGGCGCCGAGCTGGCCGGCGCGCTCAAGAATGTGATCGCGATCGCCGCGGGCATCTCCGACGGGCTCGAGCTCGGGGACAACGCGAAGGCCGCGCTGCTGACGCGCGGCATCGTCGAGATGGCGCGCTTCGGCAAGGCCCACGGTGCGCACCCCGAGACGTTCTTCGGTCTCGCGGGGATCGGCGACCTGATGACGACGTGCTACTCGCGTCACTCGCGCAACCGCGGCGTCGGCGAAGCGATCGGGCGCGGCAAGCGGCTCGAGGACGTTCTGAACGACATGAAGATGGTCGCCGAAGGCGTGTGGACGACGAAGGCGCTCTTCGGTCCCGAGTCCGAGGCGCGCGGGATTCCGATGCCGATCGCGGAGCAGCTGCACGCGGTGCTGTTCGAGAACAAGCCACCGATGAACGCCGTGACCGAACTCATGCAGCGCGAGCCCATCGCCGAGATGGACGGTCTCCTCTCCGACTTCGCATGAACCTGTCGTTGCCCGACGAGTCCGCCGCCATCGGTTTCGTCGCCTCCCTGGCCGTCACGTTGGCGATTCTCGCGGGCGTCGTCGTCACGGGGCGCGCGGCGAAGCGGAAGGTTCACATCCCGCTCGTCATCGGTGCGGTCGCATCGCTCGGCGTGACGATCTACTTCGCGGAGAAGCTCGGCGAGCTGTACGACCTGGAGTCCGCCGGCGTGATTTACCCCATCCATCTCGCGCTCGCGAAGACGACCACGGTCGGTTACCTGCTCCCGCTCGTGACGGGAGTCCTGACCGTGCGCGACGCCACGCGCATCGTGTGGCACCGGCGCTGCGCGTACTTCATCCTGGTGATGACCGTGCTGACGGCGGCGACCGGGACGACGATGGTCCTGATGGCGGAGCGCTTGGGCTAGCGACGCGCTAGCGTTTCAGCACCGTTCCGATCCCGAGCGCGGTCACGCAGCCGCCCAGCACGACCGCGAGCCAAGTCGGTATCGCGTAGGAGTCGTGCGCCTCGCGCTCGGCCCCGCCTTCGTCCGCGGATGGCGTCGCTCGCTCGCTGTGATCGGGTTCCGCGAGGCGCGCGCCGTACGCCGCCGCGGGCGCGGCCGCGCGCGGCGGGCGCGTGAACACGCGGCCACCGGTGAGCATCGCCATGCGGCGCTCGTACAGTTCGCTCGTGTCGACGAACTCGACGTGACCGTTCGTCGTGCGGAGCGCGGGCGTGGCCGCGAGAAACGCGTCGCCGCCTTCGTCCAAGCCGACGACCCGCAGGGGGTCTCCAGGGTGGAGCGTTCCGCGCTCGCGCTCGGTTGCGGTCCACACATCCGTGGACGAAGTGCGCTTGCCTCGCTCCTGCGCAGCGACCGTCGTCGCGGTCATCGCGAGCAGCGCGCCGACGTGGAGCGCGATGTGCCAGCGTTGCTTGATCGCGAGGATCACGGCGCCACCGCGTACCGGTTCGGATCCGTCGCCGACTCGTGCCAGCCGAGGACCTCCGGCGCTTGGATCAGGCTCGGAAGCAAGCCGCCCGCGATGCCCGACTTGCCACCCAGCAGGCGGCAGTCGTAGTTCACGTCGAGGTTGGGCGTGCCGTACACCACCGACTCGTTGCGGCTCACGAGCGCACCGTTGATCGTCGCATCGGAGGAACCGAAGACGGTCCATGCAAACGTGTGGTTCGTATAGAAGATGCCGTCCAATTGCGCGGCGTAGAGGGTCGACACGTCGCCGTAGTCGCTGAGGCCGAAGGGCATGTTCCCACCCCATTCGCCCGAATCGAGCGCGTCGGCGAAGTCGATGTCGTCCTCGATCGTCGTCGTGCCGTCGTACTGTCCGTCGCCGTCGATGTCCTCGCCGCTGCCTGGAATCGGATCGCCGACCGCGTAGCCGGCGGGGAGCAAGCCCAGGTCTTCGTCGGCCTGGGTGTACGTCTCGACGCTGAAGACGCCGTCGTCTTCGAGCACGTCGTCGTCGGCCGTCCCCGGGATGCCGTCCTTTCCGACGCTCGTGTTCGGGATGCCGTCCGACCCCGCGTCCTCGTCCGAGCGGTTCAGGGACGACGCCATCCAGCCGGAGACGTAGTTCCTCCAGGTGGAGTCCGTGTGGTCGCCGACGACGATGTTCTCGTTCGCGAAGAGCCCGAGGAAGTCCTTGTTCTGGTTCGCGGTGAGCCAGGCTTCGGTCGACGCCTGCGTGTTGTCCGCCGGTCGCGCCGTCGACGGCCCGTCCGCGTACACGATCGAGTCCGGGACGTAGACGTTGCCGCCGGCATAGATCGCGCCCTGGCCGGTCACGGTTCCGCTGATGATGACGTCGCCGCGGACGACGATCGGGCCATCGAGCACGATCGGATCGGCCGGCGTACCGTGCAGGTAGAGGTTCTTCGACTCGCCTCCCTCGTCGCCGTACACCGCGTTCGACATCGCGGTTCCGCCGATCGAGATGTTTCCGCCGCTCGCGACCGCCTTCGTCTCGTAGGGCGACAGGTTCGAGAGGTTGGGCATCTCGACGTACTCTTGGAAGTCGTGCTGGTTCGCCGCGTTCCCTCCGACGCCGCGAACGTTCTGCGTGTTGACGACATCCCAGCCGGACCAGATGCCGCCGTCGAGGCCGTCCTCGAGCCCGTCTTCGTTGTCGTCGCGGTATCCCGTCAAAGTGGCGGCGCCTCCTGACCACGACAGTCCGTCGTAGAGCGGCTGCCCGTTGACGGTCGGCTGGTAGCCGCCCGAGTCGAACTGGCCGTTGCTGCGCGCGTTCCCGTTGCACCGGATCGTGTCGCCGTAGAACCAACCCCAGTTGTTGACGAAGTAGCCGTAGTTGAAGACGTCGCTCGGCTCGAGCTCGTAGCGCACGGTGGTCGTGACCGAGTTCCACGCCTGAAGCGCCGTGCCCGGTGCGAGGTTGAGCGGCGCGGCCGGAAGGTAGCCCGAACTGTCGATCGCGATCGTGACCTGGTCCGCCTGCACTTCGAGCAAGCGCAGCCGCACGGAGTACTCGCCCACGGTGGCGTTGCCGTCCACGAGCGCTTCACCGATGTAGAGCTGGTTCGCGTCGCCGCCCGGGAACAGGTTCGAGAGCGCGAGCAGTGGATCCACGGTTCGGTTGCGATCGACCGCGAAGTCGAGGAAGTTGCGTGCGCGTTCGACGCCCGCCTCCGACAACGCCCGCGCGCGCTGATCGTGGATCGAGCGACGCGCGCTGTTCATCTCTCCGATCGAGACGATCGACGAGGCGTAGACCACTCCGGCCAGGGCGACGAAGACGATGAGCACGCTCGCCAGCGCGGCTCCGCTCTGCGCGCGTGCGCGCGGCCTTCTCAGACGTTCAGTTGCGCGTCGATACATGGAATTCCGCTGTCCTCTGCCCAGCTCCTGTCGTCCAACCCTCGAAGGAGAGCGTCACGATCAGGAGATCCCCGTTTTGAACGATCTCGAATCCGCGCGGGTCATCCGTCCCCGCGCGCAGCCCCGTGGCGACGGTCGTTTCGTCCTGCACCACGTCCGCGACGTCCAGGATTTGCCGCACGAGCGAGCGTCGGATGCTGCCCCCGACGACGGCTTCCTGGACCGAGTACCGAACGCTCCACCCCGCCATCGGTTGGAGCGGCGGTGTTTGGTTCGGATCGAGGAACTCGGCGCCCCACGTCGGCGCGCCGGCGACCTCCAGCGAGACTTGGAAGTCGAGCTGGTCGTTCGTGTTCGGGACCTTCGTGATCGTGATGACGTCGTCGCGGCTCGCGCGCAGCTCGCGCTCGAGCTGCTGCACGCTCGCGCGCAGTTCCCGGTTGCGTGATGCACCGCGCATCACGGCCGTGTGCGAGCCGCGCATCGTCGTCGCTCCCATGACCAGCGCCCACGCGACGACCGCGAAGGACGACGCAGCGACCAGGACTTCGAGCAACGAGACACCGCGGCGCGAACGCTGCGGTGCGGGCGTAAGGGACTTCATCGTTTGGACCTCAGGGTGGCGTAACGTGCGACGTCCCGCGTGCTCCGCAGGTCGACCAGGACGCACTGGACTTGGAGCAGGTCGAGCGCGGTCTCAAAGACGGTCAGGTCGATCGCATAGCGCGAGTCCGCGGCGAGTTCGTCGTCGAAGACGCGGTTGCCGTTCATCGCGAGCAGCTCGTCGTAGGAGAGCAGCGCGAGGTCCTCCGACACCGTCTCGAGAAACAGGCCGGCGTCCGTCAGGTCTTCGGCGACCTCGACGGATCTGAGTCCGCTCGAGATCGCGGCGGACGTCGCGAGCAAGAGCAGCGCACTGACGCAGGCACTGATGGCCACTTCGACCAACGTGAGACCTGCGCGAGGACGACTCCGACTCGACCCCAGCGATTTGGCAGACGGCAAGATCTGCACAGCGAACACCCCCAAGTGTTTTGGATTCCCCTGCGAACGCTTGGGGGTTTCGACGCGTCGAGCGGCGCGACCGTAACCCGACTCAGGGTTTTCCGGGTGATTCGATCCGGGCTGCCCCTAGGCGGCACGCGAAGTTCGTTCCGGGTCGACTCCCAGGTGGGGGCCCTATTCGCGCGCGATCTCGCCCGCGAGCCAAGGCATCGCGAGCAGGCTCGCGTTCGCGAGGAACGGAATCATCACGAACAGCATCCAAGACCGCCGCGCGCGAAAGCACCACACGGCGACGAGCAGTCCGAGCACGGCGAAGAGGCTCGAGATCGTGCTCGGCACGGACGGCGCCGGCGACCAGTCGAAGAAGTGCCGCGCGAAGAGCACGAGCCACCACGTACCCCACCCGAGGCTCGCGAACGTCATCGAGACCATCCAGCTTCGATGGCGTCGGCGCGCATACGTGCGGGTCACGTGGAACGGTCGAGCGGCGCGAGGCATGCCCGTATTCTGGACGATTGACGCGCGCCGCGCCCGCCCCTATAACCTCTCGCCCTTCGGGTCGGGGCGTAGCGCAGCATGGCTAGCGCGCTGCAATGGGGTTGCAGAGGTCGGAGGTTCGAATCCTCTCGCCCCGACCATTTCAAGATGGCCTACAACCAGGCCGTACGGTGTCGATGGGCGGCTTCGCCCAACCTGCGCGTCGAATGCGACTCGGCAGTGCGACCCTCCTTATCCCTATCCCTGGCAGCTGCCAGGGATGCCAGGGATACGCGAGCCATGTCACGACGCAGAAGCAAGACCCCGCCGGTCCTCGAGCGCTGTGCCCCTCACGAACACTCTTGCCGGATGGCAACGCGTAGCTGCGTCGATCTCGGCAAAGCCTCATGAATGATCCGGGCTAGTACGCATGGACGGGCGCGCTTGCGATGGTCTGGTCATGGCTGCGGCGGCTCTCTCCGTGGGGCTTGACGAACTCTATCCGGATGGCGTTATCGCTGAGCTTCGTGGTGGTTCGCTTCTCGACGGCAGAGGCTGTCGAGGTCGAGCTACGCGAAGGCGTCTTTCCGCAAGGTTGGATCGCTTTGGAAGCCAAGCTACGGAGTGGCTCGAGGGAGGCCGCGAGGATTGGCCGACCGAGCATGAAGGCTGGCGGGACGTCCTGGACCGGCACGCCCGCGAGATCGGAGACTTCCATCGAGCCGGCGTGACGGTTTTGCCTGGCTCCGACAGTCTGCGGACTGCTGCTCTATCCCCGCTTCAGCCTGCACGACGAGCTCGCGCTCTTCGTCCATGGCGCGGGCATGACGCCGATGGCGGCCCTTCGGAGCGCGACCCTCGAGGCAGCGGCATTCGTCGGGTTGGGCCACGAGCTGGGATCCATCGAGGTCGGCAAGCTGGCTGATTTCGTCCTCTTGGGTTCGGATCCCCTGGAGTCGATCGAGAACGTCGCCGACACTCGTGCTGTCGTGCTGCGCGGTCGGCTCCTCGACGCCGAGCGTCTGCGTGAGGTCTGCGAACGCGTCGCCCGCGACGCTGCGGTCAAGTAACGCTCTCCACGGACGCCACCGTTCTCGAAGGCGGATGCAGATCTTTGGCGAAGAAGGCCGCGACTTGTCCTGCGAGCTCGCGCTCCATCTCGACGGTCCTCACGACACGCGGCCTCGGGTTCGGGTGATGCCGTACGCTCGATGAGCGTTCCGACGTGCGGCAGCGCGCGGTAGGCCTCGCGCGCAGTTCGTGCGCTCCTGATTCGACGCGCACGCCGTTGCCGAGTTCGCGCTCGACTTCTAGCCCGGATCATTCATGAGCATGCACGCCAAAAGCTGCAATCGACCGGTCTCTCGGCCCCTGCCGGCACTTTGCGAACGTCGGCGTCCTCGACGACCTGACAAGGTCGCCTCCGGGGCCAACGCCCGCAAAGCACCGGCAGGAACCGAGTTGCAGCTACTGCCGCACATCCTCATGAAGAACCCG
>JAJDEV010000093.1 GCA_029259605.1 Planctomycetota bacterium
GTGGAGCCGGCGGCGCGCGAGGCGTACCTGCGCGCGGCGTGCGACGGGGACGTGTCGTTGCGCGCGCGCGTCGATCGCTTGCTCGCGGCGCACGGGGAATCGACCGAGCTGGACGCGTGGCTCGGGAGGGGCGTCGACGTCGATCCGTTCGCGAGCGTCGACGGCGCGAACGGGAACGGAGGCGACGCGGCGAGCGACTCGCTCGGCGATTACGAGCTGCTCGACGAGGTCGCGTCCGGTGCGATGGGGACGGTGTATCGCGCGCGACAGCGGAGCCTCGATCGCATCGTCGCGCTGAAAGTCCTGCGCGTCGGACGCTTCGCGACGGACGAGGAGGTGCGCCGCTTCCGGGCCGAGGCCGAAGCCGTCGCGCGCCTCGACCATCCGAACATCGTCCCGGTGTACGACGTCGGCGCGTCCGATGGGCGCAACTTCTTCAGCATGAAGCTGATCGACGGGCCCGGTCTGGACGCGCAGGTCGACTCGTTCCGCGACGATCCGCGGCGCGCGGCGAGCTTGGTGGCGTGCGTGGCGCGCGGCGTGCACCACGCGCACCAGCACGGCCTCCTGCACCGCGACCTCAAGCCTTCGAACATCCTCGTCGACGGCGAGGGCACGCCGCACATCGCCGACTTCGGCGTGGCGAAGCGCGTGGACGACAACGCCTTCGAGACCCATCCCGGGCAGATCATCGGCACACCCGCCTACATGGCGCCCGAGCAGCTGACCGAGGATGGCGAGATCACGGTGCGCACCGACGTGTACTCGCTCGGTTGCGTGCTGTACGAACTGCTCTCGGGCCGCCCGCCGTTCCTGGGCAAGAGCATCGCCGACGTGTTCCAGCACGTGCGCGAGACCGAGGCGACGCCGCTCACGTCCCGCAACGCGCGCGTGCCGAACGACCTCGCGCTGATCTGTCACAAGTGCCTCGCCAAGGATCCGGAGCGGCGCTACGGCTCGACGCTCGCGCTCGCGGACGACCTCGAGCGCTGGCTCGATCACGTGCCGATCCACGCGCGACCGACGTCGCTGTTCGAGCGCGCCGCGCTCTACTGGCGACGCAAGCCGCTGCAGGCGAGCCTGATGGCGACGGTCACGATGCTCGTCATCACGCTCGCGATCGGCGCGACGACGGCTTCGTTCGTGATGCGCGCGTACCTGAACCGCGCGGTCGATGCGGAGGGCGAGGCGAAGGAGCGCTTGCGTTCGTCGCTCCTCGCCCAGGCGCGCGCGAACCTGCGCGCGCGCCGTCCGGGGCGGCGCTACGAGAGCCTCGCGCTCCTCGAGCAAGCCGCGCAGATCGAACCCGGCGCCGACCTGCGCGACGAAGCCGTCAAGGCCATGACGCTGACCGACCTGGGCGTGCTGCACGAGTGGTCGTTTCCCGCCGGCCAGCGCCTGGCCTTCAGCAGCTACGAGCACGAGCTGGTGCTCATTGCTTCGGACGACGGGGCGGCCAGCGTGCGCACGTTCGACGGCGACGTGGTGTTCGAGCGTCCCGGGGACGGTGCCAACGTGTGGGGCGGCGCGTTCAGCCCGGACGGACGAACGGTCGTGCTCAAGCTCGACGGAGGGCAGGGCGATTTCGTCGCGCACTGCGAAGTGTGGAGCGTGGCGCAGGGCGAGCCGGTCGCGACGATCTCGCGGTCGCCGCCGGCGCGGTCGCTCGCGTTCCATCCGTCGGGCGAGGCGTTGTTGATCGGCTCGGGGCGCGGTGACCTCGCCGCGTTCGACACGCGCACGCTCGAGACGCGCGCCTGGGGCGACTTCTCGGATTCTGTGCACGGCATCCGCTTCCGCCCGGATGGCGACGAGGTCGCGATCGACTTCCGCGAGGAGCCGGCGATCGAGATCCGCGGATACCCCGATGGCGAGCTCCGGCGCCGGTTCGAGTTCGACTTCGACCCGATGTCGCTCGACTGGAGCCCCGACGGCGGGCGCCTTCTCGCGGGCGGAGCCGATTCGGTCGCCTACGTGCTCGACGCGATGACGGGCGCGACGCTCGCGACGCTCGCCGGTCACCAGGCCGAGATCGTCGACGCGTTCTTCCTGCAGGACGAACTCGGTGTCACGAACTCCTGGGACGAGACGACGCGCCTGTGGGACCTGCGCACCGGCTCGACGCTCATCGTTTCCGACGACACCGTGAACGGTCGATCGCTCGATCGAACGCGAATCGGGTTCGTGACCCGTGGACGCGGCGGCGTCTGGTCGGTCGACCACGCGGACTTCCTGCGCGTGCTCCACGCGCACGTGTTGAAGGGGCCGCGCTGGGTGGACGTCTCGCCGTCCGGGAAGTGGATGGTGTCCGGCGGAGACGACGACGCGCTGCTCTGGGATCTCGAGGGTGAGCGCTTGCTCGGCTCGCTCGGAACCGGAGCGGTCGGCGCGCTGATGTTCGCGCGCGAGCGCGACGATCTGTACGTTTCGACTGCGCGCGGGTTGCTGCGCTGGTCGTTCGCCGGTGTGAGCGACGTCGACGTCGCGCTCGACGTCGAACCGCAAGTCGTCTTCGACGACGTCACGTATCGCTTCGACTTCGACGCTACCGAGTCCGTCGTCGTCGTGAACGAAGGGAGCGAAGTCCGGTTTCGCGCTCTCGGCGATCCGTCGCGCGACCGCGTGCTCGCCACGACGCGCGGCGCGAACCAGCCGGTGCTCTCACCGGACGGCAGGTGGGCGGCGCTGAGCAGTTGGCGCGGGCACGGCGTGCGCGTTTGGGACACGACGACCGGCGAGCTCGTGACGGAGCTGGACCCCGAATTCGCCGAGACGACGGCCGCGTTCAGTCCGGACGGCAAGCGCATCATCACGGGCACGCCCAATCGCTACAGCTCGCACGTCGTCGGGACGTGGGAGCTCGAGTACCGTCTCGATCGCGGGCGCCTCCCGACCAACCTGCCCGGCACGATCGAGTTCGATGCGAGCGGGGCGCTGGTCGCGCTCGCGTCCACGTCGCGCGCGCTCTGGCTCGTCGACGCGGCGACGGGGGAGCGGCTGCTCGGACTCGACGGGATCGACTCCTATCAGCTCACGCGCCTGTCGTTCTTGCCGGGGAACCGCGGGATCGTCGCGGGGACCTCCGGGCGGCGCGTTCTGCTCTGGCGTCTCGAGCGCGTCGCGGACGAGCTGCGCGCGCGCGGACTCGCCGCCGGGCTCGAACCCGACACGCTGCCCTCGACTCGCTAGCGGACGCGTGTGCAACCAGACGAGCGCCGCAAGGGCGTTCCCTCACGGCGCTCGCTCGTGCGCGTGCGAACCGGATCTCGAAGACCCGGTCCTCACTCGTCCAAAGGCGACGGGTTACAGCGGGCAGCCCGCGTTGTTGGCCGCGTCGAACAGGTCCTTGACGGCTTCGTACTCGGCGTCGGTGCCGGGGTACGCGTCGTTGAACATCTGGATGACCTCGGGAACGGTGTACTCGTACGTGATCACGGACGAAGCCGCGTTGAGCAGACCGGCGACCGCGTGGAAGCCGAGTTGGTTCAGCGCACCGCCGGGGTTGTCGACGACTTCGCCGAGCGTCTTGCCGGGGAACGCGTCGTCGAACACAGCCGAGAACAACGTGTCGGGCGTGTACGGAGCGGCCCAGTCGTCGTAGTGGTGCTCCTGTCGCCAGTAGCCGGGCGTGCAACCCGAGGGCGTGCAGCTACCGTCGTCGTCCCAAAGGAGCTCGGAGACGTTCGAGACGCACAGCTCTTTGGTCGCGGGGTTGAGCGACACGGCCTGGATGTAGAAGGGGACGCCGAAGAGCGCTTCGTTCTCGCAGGGCACGTGGCAGGTCAACGAGAACGAGCCGGTCTGGTTGATCTGGAAGATGGAGATGAAGTTGCCGGTCTTGCCGAGGTCGATCGGAATGCCGCCGAGGTACGGAAGCACGCTGCCCCCGACCGCGGTGTCGACCATGACGAGCACCCAGTCACCCGGGTTGCCGGTCACGTAGACCGAGCCCGGCGAGTTGGGGGAGATCGGCCCCGGCGTCGTCGTGATCGAGATGTTGCCGTCGACCGGCGCGAAACTTTGGAGCGCGAGAGCGACGCTAGCCGCGCCCGCGAGGAGCGAACCGGCGCCCCAGATACGTCGAGATTTCAATGCTGAATTCATGGGAAGGGGAGGCTCCGTCGGATCGGAGCGGGGGGGGGGCGAGGCTTGGCGTCGGCGCTGCGCCGACCGTGGAGGGCAGTGGAGGAACGTGGAAACGGCCGCGTCACGCGGAACAGGAAAGTTCTTCGCGCGCCGTGACTTGCTGAACGTTACCCCGTCCTCGGCGCCGGGGTCGGAGCGACGAATTTCGCGCGGCGCTGTTCCACCTGCGCGCCCGCACTCTTGCCTCGCACGCTCTGCTTCAGAGGATTGGAACTGAACTGACTGCACTGGTGTTGCACCTCTCACCTCAGATCTGGTCTCGCGTGGCAACCGACGCCGGTTTGAGCCGGAACCGAGTTGCGACCCGCGCCGGCGTGGAACGGGTCGAGGTGAGATCGATGCTCGCGGTGTCAGAGAGACCGACGACGCGCGAGACACCGATTCCGAGCAGGCATCGGCATGCCTGCAGTGCCGAAGTCCCTGTTCCGGCTCCCGGGCAAGCTCGCGGGCGCGGACTCGCGGAGGGTCAGTACGTCCAGGTGAGGCTCAGGCCTCCGCCGCCCGCGGCGGGATCGTAGAATGGCGCGACGCGCGCGCCGAGGAACGTGAGCCCGCGCTCGTTGTGCACCTGCCGCGCGGTGACGAACCCCAGCACGGCGCCGACGAACACGTCGTCGAGATCGTGCGCGCCCGAGTCTAGGCGCTGGTACGCGACGAGTCCGGCGAGCGTGAACACGGGCAGGCTCACCTTCCACCCGTAGCTCGAGTGCAGCGACGTGCCGAGCGCGACGCTCATCGACGTGTGTCCGCTCGGGTAGCCGTAGTCGCCTCCGTTCGGGCGCGGGTCGTTCACCGCCGCCTTCATCAGCGTCGTCAGGACGCCCGTAGCGGCCATCGTCGCGAGGCCCGTGCGCCCGGCGCGGTAGAGCCGCGGGTTGCGCGTCGCGAGGCCCCAGCCGTACAGGCCTGCTCCGATTCCGAACAGCGTCGAGCCGGTCCCGAAGCGATCGAGCGCATCGCTCGTGGCGCGCGAGAGATCCTGGGCTTCGAACTCGTCGCGTCGGAAGCGTCGGTTCAGGCCGGAGTTCTCGATCACGAGGCCACCGAAGATCGCGCCGCCGAGTAGCGGCCAGTTGGACTGCGTCGTGACCGTCGAGCGCACGTCGTTGACGATCGAGCGCGGCGCGGCGGCGAGGTCACGGCCGAGGATCTGGAGCGTGCTGAGGTCGTTCCCGAAGACCGTTCGATCGTCGTAGCGCGCATCCAGATCCCAACGCGGCGGCCCGCTCAACGCGCCGGAGAAGCGGGGGGGAGCGGCGCAGCTCGCGCCGAGCGCGAGGATCGGGGCCAGGAGGCGAAGGAGCCGAACGCTCGCGGAGCTCTTGAGTGGGCGCATCGAATACACGGAGGCCGAGGCGATGCGCCGCGAGAACACGAGGGTCCCTGCGGCGCCGACCCCGTGATAGGCACCCGATGCGCGGTGGTCGTTATGTCCACCTTACCGCGGGCGATCCGCGACGCGTTCGCGTGCGAAGTCCGCGCGTATGCAGAACGGACTTCCGTGCGTCAGTCGGTGTCCGCCGGACGGGCTCCGTACTCGCTCGTCCAAACGAGCAGCCGGTGGCGCGGATCGACACGGGCTTCGATCCAGCGCGCATCCGCCGCGAGCGACACGACGGTTTCGCGCTCGACCACGTCGACGACGCGCGCTTCGACGCCGCCCTCGGCATCGACGAGGTCGATCTCGAGCGCGAGCTCGTAGGGCGATCCGCGCTGGACCTGGCGCACGACGAGTTGCGCGCCGTTCGCGTCGCGCTCGACCTCGGCCTCGATCACGGGCGCGCCCGGGCGATCGAGCCACTGCGCCAGGAAGCGCCGCATCGCGTCGGGATCGTCGTCGGCGTCGGCGAAGATCTCCCGCAGCTCGTCGAGCGACATCGCGCGACCCGCGTACTCGTCGATCGCGCGGCGCAGCGCACCGAAGAAGCGCTCGTCGCCGAGCCGCCCCCGAACCATGTGGAAGACCCAATGCCCCTTCGCGTCGGACAGGTTGTGTTGCCAACCGCCGCCGACGAGCTCGGAGAGCGGCATGTCGTTGCCCTGACGCGCGAGCGCGAAGTACCCGCGCGCGCACTGGATGTCGATGTAGCCTTCGCGCGAGAAGCGCAGGAACTCCGTGGCGGCGTCGGCGCCCTCCATGCCTTCGATCGCGAGCGCCGCGCCATACTGCGCGAGCGACTCGGAGCACAGGATGCCGCCCGTCCCGCGCGTCCCGACCAGGTTGCCCCACCAGCCGTGCGCGGCCTCGTGCGCGAAGAGCGGCACGTTGCCGCCCTCGACGAGAAAGAACCCCGGCTTGCAGAGGATGAACCCCTGCTCGGAGCTCGCGCCGAACGCGCCGCGGTCGTTTGGAACCTCGGCGATGACGTACGTCGGATAGGGGTACGGGCCGAAGCGCGCCTCCATCGCTTCGAGTGCGCGCGAGAGCGTCTCGGCCTGGTCGCGCGCGCCCGTCGGCTTGGGTGACAGGAGGAACACACCAACGCGCCGACCGTCCGCCTCGAACCACTCGGCGGTGTACGGACCGGCGGCGTACGAGCGCGCGACCGCTTGCTCGCAGCGCCAGACTTCGGTCGCCTCGAGCTCGTCCTCAGTGCGCTCGACGAACGCGCCGTTCGTCACGCTGCGCCAGGTGGGGGGCAGGTGGAAGGTCGTCGTTCCCGGTGCGTGGCGCGCGCGCGCGTCGTTCGGATCGGCGGGGACGGGGGTGGGGTACCAGTACTCGACCCAGGACGCGAACGCGATGTCGGGAGCGGTGACGAGTTGGTTGCGCTCGACGCGGGTCGTGAACGCGAAGTGCACGTCGAGCTCGGCGCCGCGCTCGAACGCTCGGTCGAAGCGGAAGGACTGCACGAGGCGCCCGGACGGCGCTGGATCGACGGGCACGCCCGACCGGCCCTCGGCCTCGAGCACGAGCTCCTCGTCCACGATGTTCCGCATCTGCAACGCCGGGCCGGACGAGCGCTCGGCGTCGAGCGTGAGCGAGAGCACGCCCTCGACGATCAAGAGGCGCTCCTCGGGCAGGATCGACAGGTCGAGGTCGAGCCGCGTCGTGCGCCAACCGGTCCCTTCCTGGGCGGCGAGCGGCGTGCACGCGAGCGCGGCGATGCAGGCGGCGATCGGGCGGGCGAAGTTCGTGTTCATGCGCGTGTCTCGGTTCGTTCGATGCGTCCGTGGTCGACCCCGACGCGACGCCAGCGAAAGTGGCGGCCGAGGGCTTCGAGCTCGTCGTGCGGAAAGACGTAGCGCACTTCGTAGGCGCGCGGATGCGCGCGCTCGGTGTCGTTCAAGGCGCTCCACGTGCGCGGCGAGAAGAGCACCGGTGTACGTCCGCGTCCGGCGAGCAGGCGCGCCGGCTTGCGCACGACGCGCGGCTCGATCGTGAAGCGCTCCTCCGGAAAGACGCTCGACAGGTCGGCCGCGATGTTGAGCGCGATCGGTTCGTCGAGCTCGCACAGGATCAGGCGTCGTATGCGCGCGCCGGCCCGCGACGCGACTTGCTTGCGCAGCGCGGGATCGGCGCGAATGGTCGCGAAGTAGACCTCGCCCAAGCGCCGCGGCCAGCGCCGCCGCACCTCGTTGTAGTGGAAGTACGTCGCGACGAGTGCACCGCGCGGCGGCTCGCCGGCTTGCTCGAGCGACCACGGCTTCGCGGCGACGTCCCAGTGCGCGCGAATCTCCGCCGCGTGCCGCGTGCATTGAATCGTGTTGCACTCGAGCACGTGCACGCTGCGCGCGCGCGGTGCCGATTCGCGCTCGAGCTCCTCGAGCATTCCGGCCAGCTCGACCGTCGAGAGCCCATGCTCCTCACGCGCACGCTGGGCGATGCCGGCCAAGAACTCCCCGAGCGCGCCGTCGCCCGCGCGCGACACCGGACCGACCACGCGCGTCCCGAGCGACGGCCGCGAACGCACGAGCCCCTGCTGCGCGAGCTCGCCGTACGCCCGCCGCACGGTATGCATGTGGACCCCCCAGTCGTCCGCCGCCTCGCGGATCGGCGGCAGCGCCGCGTCGGGCGCGAGGCTGCCGGTCGCGATGCGATAGCGCAGCGCCTCGACGATCTGATGGTAGAGCGGTACGGGGCTGTCGTGGAGCAAGTGGAGCTGCATGACCACTTGTTATATACGATGCGCACAAGGAGGTCCGTTCACGGCACGCAAGACCGCAGCTCGATCGCACCATGCGGCGGGCGGGGGACGCGAATCCTCGGTCGTCCGCCCCGCCAAGCGTCCGTTCCGATGGAAGAAGAATCGCCCTCCCCGTCCCGATCGGGAGGGTAGGTTTCGGGACTTCACTTCGGGCGGCCCGACACGGCCCTTCTCGAATCGTCCATCATGCATAGCACCTACCTCTGGCGCGGCCTGGCCGCTGGCGTCGTCCTCGCCTCCCTCGCTCCGTCGACGGTTGCGCAACAACCGGTCATCGAGGTCCGCCCCGGCGGCCTTCTCGAGCTCGGCGTACCCGTTTCCGTAGCCGTCAAGGGCATCCCGGGCGACATTCCGTACCTGATGCTCTCGGAGACACGCGCCTCCACGGTGACCGCGATCGGCGACCTTGGCATCGTTCCGAACCGAGCGATGGCGTTCTTCCTGCCGCCGATCGACGCGAGCGGCGAGTCGGTCTACAGCTGCAACGCGCCGCTGTGCGATTTCTCGCTCGCGCAGCGGACCTACTACTCGCAGGCGGTCACGTTCCGGACGTTTCGGCCGCTGAGAACGCGAGGTATTTCGGACGTCGTTCCGGTCGAGTTCGTTACCAACGACGACTGCGGACCGTGTGCTCTCGATGCGGCCACGGACGACGACGTTTGGTCCGGATCACCTCACTCGGAGGCGTTCTACCTCAAAGGCTGCGACGAGCTTCGCTGGTCCTGGGTCAGCCCCGCCGAGTACACGTCGTACAAGAACGGCACGGCGTGGTTGCGCGGCGTGATTGCCGACAACAGCGACCCCGACAACATGTTCCAGGTCAGCGTGACCCTCTCGGGTCGCGAGAGCGCTTCACACAACACGGGGAGCTTCCCGCCTCCGATGAGCCCCAAGCTCTCCGGCGTGAACAGCAGTGCGCTGGCCGAGAACGGCGGACCGATCGACCCCTCGGATTGGCACTACTACACCGGCCTCAGCGGCACGCTCACCGGCATGGGGGACATGTTGGGCACGAACTACGACGTGACCCGCGCCGGACCTGCCGTGCAGGTCGGCTACGGTGCCAGCCTGAAGAACGCCGAGTACGGAATCGCCACCTGGCTCGACCTCAACCGCACGTCCGGCACTGGTTGCGACGGGGAGATGAGTGGCGACATCAACATCATCCTGACCCGCGACTGCCCGCCGACGGCTCCGAATTGACCGGCTGACGGTCACCGACGGTTCCGCAGCCCGGACCCGGCTCTTGCGCCGGTCCGGGCTGCTGTCGTTCCGCGGCGTGAACGCCATCGCCCGGACGTTCGCTGTCTGGTTGCCGCTCGACCAGCGGCCCGTAGGGGCACCGCCAAAGTCCCTCACGCCCTACGCCCGCGCGAAGGGAATCGCATAGACTTCGGCCCCGGTCGCGGGCATCGGTCATGGCAGCAAGGAGAGCAGACTTCCCGGGCGAACCTTCTCCGCGTGCGGAGGGCTCGTCGTCCGCGCGGCGGCCGCGCTCGCCGCTTCGTCGGGTCGCGCTCTTCTCGCTCTGGGTGCTCTTTCTGATCGTGCTCGTCGAGGGCGGTTCCTACGTCGCGCTCACGGTGAGTTCGGACGTGCCGGTCTCGGCGGACGACCTGCTCGAGCGGATGCGCGCCGCGACCGAGACGCCGGTGGCCGACGAAGGGCGGCGCGACACGGACTTCGGGAACGGGATCCATCCGTACCTCGGGTTCATGACGCGCGATCGGGACCACGCGGTGACGCGCCGCGGCCTGGCGATGAATCAGGCGGCGTTCTACGAGCCCGGCTCGCCCATTTTCGACACCGACCCGAACGTGCTCGTCGTGGGGATCGCGGGTGGTTCTGTGGCCGACCGCGTGATCCGCGGGGGCGGGCTCGACGTCCTGGTCGAAGGGTTGTCCAAGATCCCTCGCTTCGCCGGCAAGGAGGTGCGCATCGCCCTGCTCGCGTTCGGCGGCTGGAAGCAACCGCAGCAGTTGATGGCGGTGAACCTCGTGTACGTGCTCGGCGGGCACCTCGACCTCTTGATCGAGATCGACGGGTTCAACGAGGTGGCGCTGCACGAGGTCGAGAACCAGAACCAGCGCGTCGCGCCGGTTTACCCACGCGGGTGGTTCTTCCTGACCCAGCGCGAGGAGGTGCTCCCGGACTTCGATCGCCTGAACGAGCTGCGGCAGGAGCGGCGGGACGGAGCGCTCGCCGCCGTCGACTCGCTCCTGCGCCACTCCTGGGCGTACCGGCTTCGCTGGAGTCGGCGCGACGCGCGGCTCCGGCGCGACATCAACGCGCTGCAGCACAAGCTCCGCGACTACGAGCCGCGCCCCGCCTCGCTGGAGAATCGCGACCTGGTTCTGAGCGGACCGGCGTCGCCCGCGACGAACCGTGAAGGACGGCTGGACGAACTCGTCGACGTCTGGGTCAACGCCTCGCTCCAACTCGAGCGCCTGTGCCTGGCGAACGGCGTCGAGTACTTCCACTTCCTGCAGCCCAACCAGTACGACCCGAACTCGAAGCGCCTGACCGAGGAAGAGCTGACCGGCGCCTACGATCCGTCGCCGGAGCGCTTCGCGCCGCTCGTCGTGGAGGGCTACCCGCGCTTGCGCCGCGCCGCCGACCGCCTCCTCGCGGAGGGGGTGCGCTTCCATGACCTCACGCCGATCTTCGTCGACGTCGACGAGACGATCTACGTCGACAACTGCTGTCACGTCAACGAGCTCGGCAACCGCCTCCTCGCGGGCGCGATCGTCGAGTTCGTCGCCACCGGCGGGTAGGGAACAGCGCGCCGCGCAGAGTGTCGGGGCGGTCGCCGAACACGCGCGCGGTTCCGTGCGCGCGTTCGTTCGACTCGACTACTGCGGGTGTTCGAGTCGGAACGTGGCCGAGAAGACAGGCGCCTCGTTGGAGCACCACCGCACGCGACCGTCCGGCGCTCCGTCGCGCCAGCCGAGCTCGTATTCGTAGGTCGTTCCGAAGCCGTGCGTATCGTGCTCGAACACGAGTCGCCCGCGTTCGACGCGCGCGCGTACGTGCTCGGCCTCGTCGGGGAAGAGCTGCGCACCAGGGCCTTGGATTCCGTGTCGGAACGCGACGCCGACTTGCAGCTCGCCGTCCGCCTCGTCGCGCGTGATGTCGAGCTCGAGCGTCGACGGCTCCACGTCCGGCAGAATGGGAACCCTGCCCGTCCACCGACCGATGAAGGCATCGGGTCCGGTGTTCGAGGGGGGTGGAGAGGCGAGTACGAACGGCTCCGGCGTTTGCCGCTCGAGCTGGCGACCGTGCGGTCCGGCTCGATCGATCGTGCGGTCGACCGATGCGCGGATCGACGCGGCGGCATCCGCTTCGATGGGCACGCTCGCCGGCACGAACGCCGCTGCGGGAGAGTCCGAGAACGCCGGCCCGAGAAGCGCGCGCGCGACGCAGTAGGCCGTCGCGTACGTCCCCGCGGGAGCCGGATGCGCTCCGTCTTCGTAGAGCGGTAGTTCGGGAGAATCCCGGAGCGCCTCCATCCACGCGGGGCCCGCCGGGATCACGACCGCGTCGGTGCGCTCGGCCACGCGCACGAACGCGTCGTTCAGAAAGACTTGGTTCTCCATGCTCGCGCGTCGGGCCCAGGTCAAGAGCAGCGCGGGTCGGGCTCCGTTCTGGCGCGCGAGTTCGATGAACGCCTCGGCCGCGCGCTCGAACCCCTCAGGGCCGTCGAAACGCGCGCGACCGTTGTGGAATCGATTGATGCCGAGCGTGCTCTGCTCCTGCAGCACGACCCAGTCCCAAGGCCACTGCTCGATCAGCTCGGACGCGGAACCGCCGCGCAAGTGGTCGGCGAGCGTGGCCGCGCCCTCGACGACGCGCTCGACCTCGACCGCGCACGACGTCGCGTCCGCCAGCTCGGCGAACATGGCCGGCAGATCGTTGAAGTAGGTGTAGCTGTTCCCGATGAAGAGCACGCGAACGGGAGCGTCGTGCGGCGGCTCTTGCGCAGCCGTCCCGAGCGCATCGAGCGACCGCGCCACTCCGAGATCCGTCGGGTCGATCTCCAGGCACGCGCGGTAGGCCGCGATCGCCGCCTCGGTTCGCCCGAGCGACGCGTTCGCGTCGCCGAGGAGCGCGAGCGTCGCCGTCGAGCGAGGGAACGGGTCCAGGTTGAGTTCGAGCAACGCGACCGCGGCGGCGGCATCCCCGTATTGGAGCAACGCGTTCGCGGTCCATACGAGCGTGTCCGGGTCGTTCGTCTCGAACGCGATGTCCACGGCGCCCCGCGGCGCGTCGCTCGAAGTGACGCGTCCATACTCCTCGACCGCGACGTCGACGCCTTCGCGCAGCGCGCATCGAAAGAGCGTCTGCGCGAGCCGCCCGCTGACGGTTTCGCGGTCGCCGTGCGCGATGCCCGCGAGGACCCACGGCAGCAGCGTGTCCTTGTAGCCGCGTGTGTTGGAGAGCACGACGACCGTGATCTCGTCGTCGGGAAACCAGAGCAGGTTGGCCGTGTAGCCGGAGATGCCTCCGTTGTGCAAGACAACGGGGACCGTGCCGCGACCGTCGTCGACTTCCATCGCACGCACGACCCACCCGTAGCCGTAGTCTCCCCGCACCGGGGTCGACATGCGCTCGACCGAGGAGGGCGCGAGCAGTACGCCCCCGTCGAGCGCGCGCCGGAAGCGGAACAGATCGCGCACCGTCGAGTAGACGCCGCCCGCGGCGAACGCGGTCGTCGGGTCGCGGTCGTCGCCGCGCCGATACGCGGCGCGCGTGAAGTCGTACTGGTACGGCTCGGCGCGGCCCGGGATCGGAAGCCCCACGTCGAGCAACGAGGCGGTCATTCCGGCCGGTTCGAAGACTTGCCTTCGAAGAAGCTCGTCGAGCGGTGCTCCGCCGGCGCGCTCGAGGATGACGCCGAGCAGGTAGTAGCCGAAGCCGCTGTACTCGAACCCCTGTCCTGGTTCGAACGAGAGCGGCAGGTTCTGAAACACAGCCAGGTACTCCTCACGGGAGTACTTGCGGCGAAAGACGTCCTCGCGCGGGTTCTCGAAGTGGCCGTAGCCTGGGATTCCTGCCGTGTGGGAGAGGAGTTGGTGGATCGTGATGCGAGCGCCCGTCGCGGCCGGATACTGCGGCACCCATTGGGTCACCGTGTCGTCGAGCGACAACACATGCTGCTCGACGAAGCGCATCGCGAGCGTGGCGATCATCGGCTTCGTCACCGAACCGACTTGGTATTTCGTGTCGACCGAGGCGTCGACGCCCCAGTCGCGGTCGGCCCGGCCGACGGCGCGCTCGAAGAGGATTGCGTCGCGCTGCGCGACCAGCACGACGCCCGCGAAAGCGTGGTAGTCGACGTACGCGTCGAGTGCGGCCTCGAACGCGGCGTGGCGTTCGTCGACGCGGTTCGAGATCGAAGGCAGGCAAAGCGCGAAGAGCAGGAAGAGCTTGGACATGAATAGGGCTCGTTCGGTCGGATCAGAAGGCGACTCGAAACCCCCATCCTGTGGGTGCGTTCGCGCTGGCGAACTGAGCCGATCGTGAACGCGCCTGAACGAAGTGTGAATGACGTTCGACGCGCGCGTTCGGCTGGCGGCGCGCCGCTATGCTGACGTCGTGAACTCGCGCCGCTCCCTCGGGTTGCTCCTGGCCGCAGGCGCGACCACCATCGCCTTGATCGGCATCCAAGTGGGGTCGCTCGCCGACACGCTGGCGAGGCTCGATCGGGACGAGGCCGCGCGCGTGCGTACCGCGCTCGCCCGCGTCCGCGAGCGCATCGACCCCGGGGACGCGCTCGAACGCGAGATTCGCACGCTCCTGACGCCCGGCGGCTTCGATGCGGAGCTGGACCAAGGCGTGCGCCTCGCGCTACGGCGCATGCTCGACCGGGAGCTCGCGGAGCAAGGCATGGGGTCGAGCACGGAGGTGCGGCTTTGGCGCGGGGACGCGCCGGATCCTGCAGTGCCCGCGGACGCGGACCGAGCAACGCACGCCGTCAAACTCTCGCGCGGACTCTCCGACGACGGGATCCACCTCGGCGTCGTCTTGCCCGGGCGTCGAGGTCTCGCGCGCCTCACCGACCTGCCCGTGCTCGGGCCGGTGTCTGTTGCACTCGCGCTCGCGATCCTCGGGCTGGTCTTCGCAGCCGTTCGCATCGCGTCGCGCCTCGAAGCGCTGAGCAACCGCCAGCGCGCCTTCGTCGAGAACTTCACGCACGAGATTCGAACGCCGGTCTTCGCGCTCTCGCTGGCGGCGAAGGCGTTGGAGGAAGACGCGCGACTCCCGCCCGATGCGTTGCCGCTCGTCGCGAGGGTACGCAGTGCCGCGGGGCGTGTGGGTGCGCACGTGGAGCGGCTCGGTCAGCTCGTGACGCTGGAGCACGAGGGACCGGCGCGGTCGGTGCGCGTCGACGTGCACGAGATCTTGAACTCGGTCGCCGACGAGTGCCGTGCGCGCATCGACGCGGTGGGGGGGCGCTTCGACGTGTCGACCCGCGCGCAGTGCGCGCTCGTACGGGGCGATGCGGAAGCGTGGCGTAGCGTGTTGGACAACCTCTTGGACAACGCGCTGCGTTACTCGGTCGATGCGCCCGACGTCACGTTGACGACGCACGACGAAGGCGCGCGCTTCGTACTCGTCGTCGAGGACCGCGGTCGTGGTGTCCCGGATTCGGAACGCGAGCGCGTGTTCGAGCGCTACTACCGCGTGGAGCAAGGGACCGTGCGCGACACGAAGGGGCTCGGTCTCGGGCTCGCCATCGCGCGCGAGGTCGCTCGTAGCGCGGGCGGAACGATTCGTTGCGAAGCGCGCGACGGCGACGGCACGCGCTTCATCGTTCGCGTTCCCCGAGCGCCGGATGCGGAGGAAGACGTCGATGGGTGAGCCCACGCGTTTGCTCTTGCTCGAGGACGACGAGGACCTGGGGCCGAGCCTGAAGGCATACCTCGAGCTCCACGGTTTCGACGTGTCGCTCGTGACCGTCGGTCCGCGGGCGTTGCGTGCCTTGGCCGCCGAGCCGTTCGACGTCTGCGTGCTCGACGTGATGCTCCCGTCCATGGACGGGTTCGACGTGGCGTCGGCCATTCGTGCGGAGTCCGACGTTCCGATCCTCTTCCTGACCGCCCTTGGCGATCGCGTCCATCGTCTCAAGGCGTTCCACGTCGGCGCCGACGACTACGTGACCAAACCCGTCGACGAGGAAGAGCTCGTCGCCCGCCTGCGCGCCATCGTGCGCCGGTCCCTCCGCAGCGAACCCGGCGCGGCGGCCGCGGGCCTGAGCTTCGGCCGGTGCCGCCTCGACGTTCGGAGTGGTCGCTTGCACGTCGGCGACAAGCTCTGCTCTCTGACGCCGAGGGAGTGCGAGCTGCTCGCCCTGCTCGCCGCGCATCGCGGTCGCCTCGTCAGTCGCCGCGACGCGCTGGTCGCGCTTTGGGGGCGCGATGACTACTTCAATCGGCGCAGCATGGACGTCTTCGTGTACCGGCTGCGCGGGCACCTCGAGCACGATCCCAGCGTGCGCATCACGACGATTCGCGGCCGCGGTTTGATCCTCGAAGTCGAAGGCGACTGAGCGTCTGAGCGCGTGGGGTAGGAACGATGACGGAGCGCTACCGCGCGTACTTCTCGCGGTACACGCGGTAGTAGAGGATCGGTACCGCCATGCGGCTGAGCGACATCGATGCCAACTCACCCGCGATCAGGCTGATCGCGAGGCCTTGGAAGATCGGGTCGAACAGGATCACTCCCGCTCCGGCCATGACCGCGGCTGCCGTCAGGAGCATCGGGCGGAAGCGCACCGCGCCGGCGTCGATCACCGCGTCCGCCAGAGGCATTCCCTCCGAGAGCCTCAGCTCGATGAAGTCGACCAGGATGATCGAGTTGCGCACGACGATCCCTGCGCCGGCGATGAAGCCGATGATCGACGTGGCCGTGAAGAACGCGCCCATGGCCCAGTGCGCGGGCAGGATGCCGACCAGCGAGAACGGGATCGCCGCCATGATGATCAGCGGGGTGACGAACGACCGGAACCAGCCGACGACCAGGACATAGATCAGGACCAGGACGACCGCGAAGGCGAGCCCGAGGTCGCGAAACACCTCGAGCGTGATGTGCATCTCGCCGTCCCACTTCACCGCCGGACCTCGCGCGTCGAAGGGTACGTTCATCCAGTACTCGCCGGGCGGGTCGTCGGCGAGCGAGTCGAGTCCCTTCCGCAGATCGAGGATCGCGTAGGCGGAGCTCTCGACGCGCCCGAACACGTCGCCGGTCACGTACTGCACCGGCATCAGGTTCTTGTGTTGGATGCTCTTCTCAGCCAGGCCGCGCTCCACTCGCACCAGCTCGCCGAGCGGGACGAGCCTTCCGTCGTCCGCGCGTAGGTCGATCGAGAGGGCGGCGTCCAGGTCGTCGCGATCGCTGCGCGGCAGGCGAACGACGAGCGCGATCTCCTCGCGCGTGCGCTCGTCATGGAGTACGCCCGCGCGGCCGCCCGAGAGCGCGACGCTCAGCGCCCGTTCGACCGCGGCCACCGTGATTCCGTGCGCGGACGCCTTGACCGCGTCGACGACGACGCGCTCCGCCTCCTGGTCGTCCTCGAGGAACCAGTCGACGTCGACGACGCCCGGGTCGTCCTCGAAGCGAGTCAGCAGGCGCCGCGCGATCTCGGTGCGTTGCGGGTCCTCTCCGTACACCTCCGCAACGAGCGTTTGCAGTACGGGCGGGCCCGGAGGGACCTCGGCGATCTTGATGCGTGCGCCGCTACTCCGCGCGACCTCTTCGACGCGCGCGCGGATGCGCTTGGCGAAGTCGTGACTCTGGACGCCACGCTCGTGCTTGTCGACGAGTTGGATCAAGAGGTCGGCGACGTTCGATCCTGCACGCAGGTAGTAGTGCCGGACGAGTCCGTTGAAGTTGTACGGCGACGCGGTGCCGGCGTAGATCCCGATGCTCACGACCTCGGGCTCGGCGCACACGGCGCGCGCGAGCTCGAGGCCGACGTTCGTCGTGCGCTCGAGCGGAGTGCCCTCCGGCATGTCGATGACGATCTGCAGCTCGCTCTTGTCGTCGAACGGAAGCATCTTGACGACGACCGCGCGCAACGGAACGAGGGCCAGGGCGGCGCAGAGCAGCGCGACGATGGAAGACAGGAAGAGCAGCCGCCAGGGCGTCGATCGGATCAGCCGACCCATGACGCGTCGGTACACGCGGGTGAGCAGGTCCTCGCGCTCGCCCGCGCCGTGTCCCCCGAGCGTTCCGCGTGCCGCGGGACCGCGCAGCATGCGATAGGCGGCCCAGGGCGTGATCGTGAACGCGACGCCCATGCTGACCAGCATCGCCGCCGACGCGCCGATCGGGATCGGGCGCATATACGGTCCCATCAGGCCGCGGACGAAGGCCATCGGAAGCACGGCACAGGCGACCGCGAGCGTGGCCAGGATCAGCGGGCTGCGCACTTCGGCGATCGCCTCGATCGTGACGCGCTTCAGGTCGCGCTCCTTGTTGCGCGGCAACCGGAAGTGCCGAACGACGTTCTCGACGTCCACGATCGGATCGTCGACCAAGATCCCGATCGAGAAGATCAGCGCGAACAGCGTGATGCGATTCAGCGTGTAGCCGAGGAGGTAGAACACGGCCAGCGTGAGGGCGAGCGTGACCGGAATCGCGATCGCGACGATGCCGGCCTCGCGCCACCCGAGCACGAAGGCGAGCAGCAGCGTCACTGACACGACCGCGATCGCCATGTGCAGGAGCAGCTCGTTCGACTTCTCGGCCGCCGTCGCGCCGTAGTTGCGCGCGACCTGCACCGCTACGTCGTCCGGGATCGTGACGCCGCGCTCGCTGTCGACGAGCGCCAGCACGCGGTCCGCGACGTGCACGGCGTTCGCCCCCTTGCGCTTGGAGACCGCGAGCGTCACGGCCGACAGGGCACCGGCCTCTCCCGGGTGAACCAACGGCGGTCCGGGCATCAGGAACACGTGGTCGATCGCCTCGTCCGCTCCATCGCGCACGGTCGCCACATCGGCGAGGCGCACGACACGGCCTCCGGAACGCGCGACCACGACGTCGCCGACGTCCGCCGCCGACCGTAGGAACGCGCCGCTCTCGACCACGAGCTCGGCGTCGGAGCGGGTCGTGACGCCGCTGCGCGAGCGCGCGTTGGCCGACTCGAGCCGACGGATCACGTCGGAGGGCGTGAGCTCGTGGGCGGAGAGCGCCGCTGGGTCGAGCTCCACCGTCAGCTGACGACGGCGACCGCCGATGAGCGCCGTCTCGGAGATCAACGGAACCGCCTCGACCGAGTTCGCGACCTCGCGCGCGATGCGACGCAGCTCGAAGGCGTCGCGCGACTTGCTCCAGAACGTGAGCGCGAGGATCGGAACGTCGTCGATCGAACGCGCGCGGACGAGCGGTGCGCTCGCGCCGGCTGGAATCAAGTCGGCGCGCGCGGCGAGCTTGCGCTGCAGCTCGACGTACGCCTCCTCCTCGTC
>JAJDEV010000094.1 GCA_029259605.1 Planctomycetota bacterium
GGAACTTCGGGGCTGGATCGGCGACCGGCTCAGCGGGCCGCTCTTCTGCGGTCGCTCGGATCAGCGGCTGACGCCGCGGCACGCGAGCCGACGGTTTCGCGGACTCCTGCATGAGGCAGGAATCGGGCGCGTGAGGGGCACGCACGTGCTCCGGCACACCCTCGGAGACCGTCTGTACCGCCAGACCGGGGACATCGAGCTGGTCCGGGCCGCCCTGCATCATCGCTCGATCGCCTCGACGATGGTCTACGCGCGTTGCGGGAGAGATCGACTTCGCGTCGCGGTCGAGGGCGGCGACCCAGTTCGGGACACTGTTCGGTCGAGAACACGCTTGACACGCCGCCTGTGATACCGACGATCTAGACGACCAGGAGTTGCTGCGCGCGGGATGCCGTAGCCTCTTCTCATAGCGAGCGCCGCGAGGCGGTCGTTGCTCGAACACGGGATGTGTTCGCCGTCAGCGCGGGATGCGCTCGAGACGGCAAGTCGGCGCGGGACGCGCGCGACAACCGCCGGGAGCGGGACGCTCAGGGCGTTGGGGACTTTGTCCTGGCCGTGGTCTCGGCTGCGGTCGGATTCGTGCTCACCGAAACGCATCCAAGCTCCAATGGCCGCACTCAACACTCTCACCCAGTTCGACGAATCGAATGCCGCGCGTGTTTCGCCCCAAAGGAGAACCGACTCATGAGCCGCGCCGCGCCGATGGGGACGTTGCGATACGCGTGGCCCGAGGAAACCGAGCGGGTTCTTGTAGACCTCCCGTCGTCCTGCCGTCAGGTGTTCGGGTTTCTCTTCTCGCACTCTCGGGAAGACAACGCGTGGTTTAGCGCGTCGCGGAAGAAGACCGCCGCGAGCGCACGCGTGTCGGAAGCCGAGTTCTCAGACGCGCTTGAACAGCTCGAGTCTGCCGGGCTGGTTCTTCGCGCACTGCTCCCGTGGCAAGGTCTACCTCGCCACGGAGCCCCCCCCCGCGACGTCGGAGTGATCATCGTCGCCGACGCTCCTGGGGTGTTTCCTGACTGGCTTTCCAAAACCGAGCATGTGCTCGTCTACGGCAAGTTCTCGTGGAGACTCGGCGAAGCCCAGCGTCTCGACGGCACGCCTGTTGCAAAACCGAGAAGAGAGAGAGTTAAAACCGAGAAGAAACCTAGCCCTTCTAAGACCTCGGTTTCTGACTCGGTTTGCCTGGACGAAGCCGCGGCGGCGAGCGATCCGGAAGCGGCGTTCTGCTCGGTTTCCGAACCGACGCCCTTTCGACGAGCCTGCATGTGGGTCGTCGGCCTGCTCCCGGAGTGGGCGCGGCAGGCGATAGGAGAGGCATCCCAGGACTGGCGAGAGCGATTCCATCGCGCCCTCGACGACAGCTGGGGCAAGTTCGAAGCCGGGTTCGGCGACCGGGCCGTCGAAGTCCTTGAGGATCGAATGCGTAGCGGACTCCCCGGCGATCCAGCGGGGCTCTTCTCGCTCGACCAGGCGGCAGAGCCCTCGCCGCGGAACTCGAAGCCGCGGTCGGCTGCACGTCGCTGTTTGAGCGGGGACGAGTTGGATTCGAGGCGGGACGAGATGCTCGAACAACTGAGGCGGCACGAGCGGCAGAAGCGCGATGCCGAAGGACGGCGATCTCGATGAAGATTGAGTCCATCGTCTTCACTCCGAGCGCGGACGCCACAGTTCGAAGTGGGCTCTTGGGGTTCCTTCGCTGCGACTACGGTTCCCTTCGGCTCGATGGCATCGCCGTCCGACGCACCGTGTCCGGCCGACTGGCCCTGACGTTCCCTGAGCGGAAGGACCGGGCCGGCACCGCACATCCGTACGTTCGCCCGATCGACGACGTCGCGCGGCGTGCGGTCGAAGCCCAGATTTTCGACTCGCTCGATCTCCGGGAGAACCCGTCGTGAAGCTCGGCCGGAGGCGCCCCGTGTCGCGCCGCGTTGGCACATCTCCCGCGGTCGCGGGCGGCTGGGCGAATACGCGCCCCGGGCGGGACGTGGGCGCGATGTCGCCGAAGGAGCGCCTGGCCGAGCTCGGGGGCCTGCTCGCTCTGAGCCTCCGCCGGCTCTCGATTCGCCAGAAAGCCCTGGATGGGGGCGCGGAGCCCGAGGCTCTGTGTGACCAGGCGGTTGACGGCGATCGGGCCGCACCCACCGAGGAGGTCGCCTGATGTCCGAGTCCACGAAGTGTTCGAACCGCTGCCCGCTCCATGGCCCTCAACCCGGCGGTGCCGCCTGTCCTACCTGCGCCGAGATCGAGCGAATGCTGCGCGCGGGGGAGGTGCCGTACTGATGGGGGCCCGATCGATCACCGATGAGATCCGGTCGCTCCGGCGGATGGACGTGCCCGACCTCGTGGCCCGCTACGAGAAGACCTTCGGCAAACCGCCGCGCGTGAAGCACCGCGAGTGGCTCTGGCGTCGGCTCGCCTGGAAGATCCAGGAGCAGCGGTTCGGCGGACTCTCGGCTGTCGCCAAGCGTCGACTCGACGAGTTGATCGGGGATCTCGACGCTCCGCTGGGCCGGGCGCGAACGGTCCGCGCAAGGGTCAACGGGCGCGCGACGCCCGGAGATCCTCCGGTCGGCACGACGCTGTCGCGCACCTGGCGAGGAACCGAGGTTCGAACAACGCGCGTCGAAGGCGGCTGGGAGCACGACGGGGTCGTCCACCGTTCTCTCAGCGGCGTCGCGCGCGCGATCACGGG
>JAJDEV010000095.1 GCA_029259605.1 Planctomycetota bacterium
GCAATCGGTGACCGGCCCGATCGGCACGAACCAGGACGCGATGACGTTCGGGTCGCTCGTGGTCCTGACCCCCTAGGAATCTGCGTCACAGGTCGCGGAGCGTGTAAGAACGACCCCGCGCATGGGCACATTCGAGTGTGGCACCCCGGGCTCTCGCGTCCGAATCCTGGCTCGCGCGAGTTGGCTTCCGACCTGTGACGCAGACTCCTAGCAGCCCGTGGTGAAACTCACGCCACCCTCGAACGGCGCTGGATCCGCGCTGCCTGCGTTCCGCTTCCTCCGAGGTTCCACCAATACGCGTCGTCAGCGCGCCTTGCCAGCACGGATCCATCCCCCTCCGACGTGGGCGTGTGTTTCACCACGGGCTGCTAGGCCGGTCGCACGAGGCTGTGCTGCAGCAGCCACGCAGGGGGCGCGCAAACAAACCGAGAGTCCTTGGGTCCTTTTGCCGAAGCCGAGGACTGAGGCGCCTAGCAGCCCGTGCCCAGGGAACTATGCAACCCAGCCTTCGATCGACCGCGACGCACACCACCCTGATCGTCCTCGCGGCCGGCGCGCTCGCGGGCGTGGGTTTCGCGCAGGGACAATCCACGAAGCGGACGATGCCGGCGCCGAGCACGGGCGGCACGCTCACCCTCGAGGGCGGAACCGTCGTCGAGCTCGGGGCGGACGCGCGCGGCGGGACGTACTCGATTCGGACCGCGGACGGGCGCACCTCGGGGACACGCGCGGTCGATCCTGTAATCCGGCTCGCGCACCGGTCGTTCGATCCGCTCGCTGGGCCGGCGCTGCGCGCGCTCGTTCCGAGCGCGGGACGCCTGCGCCTGATCCAGTACGCGACGCAGCCGCTCGACGAGTACGAGCGCGCGCTCTGGGACCTCGGCGTGCGCGTGCATCGCTTCGTGCCCGAGCAGACCGTGATCGCCAACGTGCCGGCGGGCGTCGAGGACGAGGTGCGCGCGCTTCCGTTCGTGCGCTGGATGGGACCGTACGCGGCGGACGATCGGCTCGAGCCCGCGCTGCTCATGCGCCTGCGGTCGCGCCAGTCGTTCGCACCCGCCGAGTACACGCTCCAGCTGCTGCGCAAGGACGCAGGCGACCGGGCCGAAGTGCAACGCGTCGTGCTCGAACTCGGCGGCAGCCTCGGGAACGCATCGCCGCAGGGCTACCTCGTGCACGCCACGCTGGGCGCCGACGCCGTGCAGCGCATCGCCGCGCTCGACGAGGTGCTGTGGATCGAAGCGAGCGCCGCACCGGAGACCGCGTTCCCGCGCGCGCCGGTCGACCAAGTGCGCATCGACGGCGGCATGGACGTGCTCGAGCAGCGCACCGGCTTCACGGGACTCGGCGTGCGCGGCGAGGTGTTCGACGAGGGACTCGCGACCGGTCACCCCGACTTCCAACACCACCCGCCGATCCTGCACGGGCTCAACCATCCGCGCGTCGGGCACGGCACCGGCACGCACGGCGCGGTGTTCGGCGACGGAGCGACGGACCTGCGCGCGCGCGCGTTGCTGCCCGAGGGCCAGTCGGTGTTCGCGTCGTTCCGGCGCTTCACGGATCGCTACGCGCACACGGCGGAGCTCCTGCTGCCGCCGTTCGAGGTCGTGTTCCAGACGAACAGTTGGGGCAACGGACCGAGCGTTCCCGGCTACCCGAGCCTCTCGTTCGAGATGGACGACCTGATCCACACCTACGACCTGCTCACGTGCCAGGCGTTCGGCAACGCGGGTCGGCGCCTCGCCTTCCGCCAGGCGTGGGCGAAGAACGTCGTCACGGTCGGCGGCATCCGGCACTTGGACACGCTCTCGACCGACGACGACAACTGGGGAGGCCGGGCGTCGGCGGGCCCGGCGACGGACGGCCGCATCAAGCCCGACCTCAGCTACTGGAACGACCGTGTCTACAGCACGAAGCCGGGCGCGAGGCACGGCGACATCGGCGGGACGAGCGCGTCGACCCCGCTCGTCGCGGGCCACTTCGGCGTCTTCTACCAGATGTGGCACGCGGAGGTCTTCGGCAACGTCGCGCTCGGCACAGACATCTTCACGAGCCGGCCGCGCTCCTCGACGGCGCGCGCGCTGCTCATGAACACGGCGCAACCGTACGCCTTCTCGGATCCGAGCGACGACCTCGCGCGCACGACGCAGGGTTGGGGTCGACCGAACGTCGAGCGCTTGCACGACATTCGGGACAACGCGCTCGTCATCGACGAGTGGCGGCCGCTGCGGAACATGGAGGCGGCGGATTACGCCGTCTTCGTCGAGGACGGGCAGACGCGCTTGAACGCGACGCTCGTCTACACCGACGTACCGGGCAACACGGCGAGCTCGATCCACCGCGTCAACGACCTCTCGTTGCGTCTGACGTCGCCGAGCGGAACGGTCTATTGGGGCAACAACGGACTGACCGCGGGCAACGTCTCGACGCCGGGCGGCGGCTCGAATCGCAGGGACACCGTCGAGCAAGTGTGGCTCGCCGACCCGGAGCCCGGGCGTTGGCTCGTCAAGGTCGTCGCCACCGTCGTCGCGCAGGATGCGCACCTCGCGACGCCCGACGTCGACGCGGCCTTCTCGCTCGTCGTCGCGCCGGTGCGTCCGATCGTGAGCGACCTCGGGCGCGGCGTGCCGCCCGCGGCGCGCGACCGTGCGCCCCGCTTGGACGCGCGCGGCTCCTTCGTACCCGGCTCGCCGTGGCGCTTCGACGTGAGCGAGCTCGATGCATGCGCGCGCGCGTTCCTCGTGCTCGGCGAGCGGCTCGTGCCGGGCGTCGGCTCGGGCGCCGCGCTCGGACCGCGCGTCAGCGACGTGCTGCGCGTGATCCCCTTGCCGATCGACGACACGGGCCGCGCCAGCGTGGCCGGCACGTTCGCGCGCTACGCGAACGCGCGCCGCTTCTACGCACAGGTGTGGACCATGGGCGGCCGATCGAATCCGCCGCACGGGATCGCCGCTTCGAACACGCTCGCGATCCGGCCGTCCGAACTGCCGGCGGAGCGCGACCGCTAGCCCGGGTTCTTCATGAGGCTTCGCCGAGATCGACGCAGATGCGCGCCCGATCAGCGCTTCGCGACCGAAGCGCGTGCAGGCGACCTGGACGGGTCGTCGAACCCGGTGAGGGAGGGAAGTGCTGAGATGGCGCGTAGCTGCGTCGATCTCGGTGAAGCCTCATGAAGAACCCGGGCTAGTAGCGGAGCGCCGCGAGCGCGCGCTTCGTCACCGGCCCGGCGGCGACGAGGCAGGCGGCGTCCGGGTGCAGGTGCTTCTGCGCGACGCGGCGCACGTCGTCCGCGTCGACTTCGCCGAACTCGGCCACGAGCCGCGCGAGGTAGTCTTCGGGCAGCCCGTTGCGGAACGCGGTGATCAACGCGCCGACGCGCCGCGACGCGCGCTCGTAGCCGAGCGCGAACGATCCCGTGAGGTAGCTCTTCGCGAGCTCGAGCTCGTCGGGCGAAACGAGTTCCTTCTGGATGCGTCGCATCTCGCGCCCGAAGCCCTGCACCGCCGTGCCGAGGTTCTCGGGCGACGTGCCGATGTACGCGGTGAACGTGCCGGGCAGCACGCCGGCCGACGAGTGGATCGCCGCGTGCACCGTGTACGCGAGGCCGAGTTCGTCGCGCAGGATGCGCGTGATGCGACTCGTGAAACCGGGACCGGTGCCGAGCACGTGATCCATGACGGTGAGCGCCGCGTAGTCCGGATCCGTCCGCACGATGCCGAGGTGTCCGAGGTAGACGTGCACCTGCTGGCGCTGCGCGGGGAACACGTCGCGGCGTGCCTCGAGCTTCGGGAAGACCTGCTCACGCGGCGCGAGGTTCTTGCCCTCCCTCCAACCGGCGAGCTTCTTGTCGAGGAACCGTCGCACGGCCTTCGGATCGACGTCGCCGCAGAACGCGATCACGGTGCGACTGCCGCACCATTGATCGCGGTGATGCTTGACGAGGTGCTTGCGCTCGATGCGCGCGACGCTGTCGAGCGTCCCGTAGTCACGCTGGCCGAGCCAGTGCTTGCCGTAGACGAGCCGCCGAAACGACCACGCGCCCTGCGTGCGCGGATCGTCGCGCTCGAGCAGCAGCCGATCGAGCACGCGCTTCTTCTGCAGCTCGACTTTGGCCTTGGGATACGTCGGCGCGGTGAGCGTCTCGACGAAGCACTCGAGCAGCGTCTTCCAATCCGCGCCGGCGATCTGTCCGCTGACTCCGGTCGTGCTGCCCGAGAGGTTGCCGCCAGCGGGCTCGAGCGCGAGCGCCAGCTCCTCGTCGGAGAACGCGCGCGTCCCTTGCTCGACGAAACGCCCGGTGAGATACGACAGTCCTTCGAAACCCGTGGGGTCGAGCGAGTGTCCGCCGCGAATGTGCGCCTGGACCGCGCACACGGGCGCGCCCGGTCGTGGCGATACGAGCAGCGTCGCGCCGCACGCGAGCGCGAAGCGATGGACCGGAATCGAGGGAACGGCGAGCGCCGTCACGAGCGCGCCCCCTTCTTCGCCGCGCGCTTCGGCTTGGTTGCCGTCACGCTGCGCGGCGGCGCGGGCGGCGCGTCGGCGGCCGGCACGCTCCAACCGACGACCGACCGTCGCGGCGTCAGGTAGCGCGCAACCGATGCACGCACGCGCTTGGCGGTGACTTGATCGTGCAGCTTCGACCCGTCGAACGACTTGCGCCAGTCGAAGTCGACCGCCCACTCGCCGAGCTCCTCAGCCAAGTCGGACACGGTCTCGCCGTCGAACGCCTCGGACGAACGCATCACCGCCTTCGCGCGCTTGAGCTCGGCCGCGGTGACGAGTTCGGTCGCCATGCGCGCGAGCTCTTCGTCGATCGCACGTTCCAGCCGCTCGGGCTCGACCCCCTGGGCGCACTCCGCGAACAGCCAGAACGCACCGGACTCGACGCGCGTGTCGTTGCTCGCCGACACCGACGACGCGATGCCCTCGTCGTAGACGAGCCGACGTTGGAGGCGTGCCATGCGACCGCTCGCGAGGATCACGAGCGCGACGTCGAGGTCGTAGTCCGCCTCCGAACCGACGCGCGTCGTCGGCCACGCCAGGATCAAGCGTCGCCCCTCGTCGTCCCAATTCGCGTGGACGCGGCGCATCCCGGCCGGCTCCTCGAACGTCGGCCGAAAGCAGTCGGCCTCGGCGAACGCCGCGCCGCGCTCGAGCCCACCGAACCGCGCGCGCACGGCACGCAGCGCCTTGGCCTTGGTCACGTCGCCGGCGATGACGAGCGTCGCGTTGCCCGGGTGGTAGAAGCGCTCGAAGTAGTCGCGCATGTCACAGGCGCGCATGCGCTGCAGCGTATCGACGTACCCGATGATCGGCCGCCCATAAGGATGGCGAGGAAAGAGCGCCGTCTCGACATGCCGCGCGAGCACGCGCCACGGATCGTCCTCGCCCATCGCGAGCTCTTCGAGCACGACCGCCTTCTCCGACTCGAACTCATCCGCGTCGAGCAAGAGGCTCGTCATCCGATCCGCCTCGATCTCGAGCGCGTGCTCCCACCGATCGGACGCGAACTCGAACCAGTACGCCGTGTGGTCGTACCCCGTGAACGCGTTGTTCTGCCCGCCGAGCCGCGTCGTGATGCGATCGACCTCGCCCTTCCCGAAGCGCTTCGACCCCTTGAACATCATGTGCTCGAGGAAGTGCGACACCCCGGCCTCACGCTCGGTCTCGTTGCGCGCACCGACCGGGTAGTAGAGCACGCTCGCAACAACGGGATCGCCATGCCGCTCGGCCACGATCACGCGCATCCCGTTCTTGAGCACGGTCTCGCTGACGTCGGCGCCGGCCATGCGGAGCGTGGCGGCGGAGGGTTTGCGGCGGAGGGTGCGCTCGATGCTCGAATCGATGGACATGGGGCGGAGAGCTTAGCGCGCCCGTGAACCGGTTGCATCGCTCGGCGTGTTCGATCGACGCGTTGGACAACGATTCGGCGAGCGTGCATCGTTGCGGGAATGGGGAGCGGGACAACGATCGGCGCCGCACCCGTACGCGCCGCCGACCGCATCGCCGCGCTCGACGTGTTGCGTGGCTTCGCGCTGTTCGGCGTGTTCATGGTCAACCTGAGCTACGTCAGCGGGCCGTTCATGGGCGTCGCCGGGCCGGACGCCCCGGTGTCCGAGCGCGTCGCCCAGGCGGTGCTCAAGGGCGTCTTCGAGACCAAGTTCGTCACGTTGTTCTCGCTGCTCTTCGGGATGGGGCTCGTTCTGCAGCTGGAGCGCGCGCGAGCGAAGGGCGTCGAGATGGGCGCGATCTATCGGCGCCGACTCGGGATCCTGTTCTGCATGGGGATCCTGCACGGGGTGCTCCTGTTCGAGGGCGACATCCTCTTCCTCTACTCGCTCGCGGGCTTCGTGCTCTTCCTCTGCCACCGCTGGAGCGCGCGCAAACTCGCGCTCGCGTCCCTGATCCCGTTCGCGATCGGCGTCGTGCTCACGTCGATCTGGGCCCTCATCGACGAGGGCGGCTTCGCGACCGGTGGCGCGTACGACGAAGAGCTGCGCCGTTCGGTGACCGAGGGGCCGCTGCTCCTGACGCTGAAGATGCGCGCGCTCACGTTCGCGTTGCTGCAGCTGCTCTTCACGATCATGTCGTTCAACTGGCGCGTGCTCGCGTTGTTCTTCCTCGGCGCGGCGCTGATGAAGACGGGCATCCTCGGCGTCGAACGCAAGGCGCTGCGCGCGCGCGTCGCCGTGCTCGGCATCACGGTCGGCGCCACGCTCGAGGGACTCGGCGCGCTCGTCGACGCGTCAGGCGCGGCCCCGGGCGTCACCGCTTGGGCCGGCGCGCTCGCCCACGAATTCGGCTCGCTCGTGCTCGCCTTCGGCTTCGGCGCGGCGGTCGTGTGGAGTGTGCACGCGGGGCGCTGCCCGCGCGTCGCGAGCGCCTTGGCCTGCGTCGGCCGCACCGCGCTGACAAACTACCTCGGGCAGTCCGTGCTCATGAACGTGACGCTCTACTGGTTCGGTTTCGCGCTCTACGACAAGTGGTCGCCGTGGGGCTACATGGCTCTCGTCTGCGTGCTCTTCGCCGGCCAGGTCGCGATCAGCGCGTGGTGGATACGGCGCTTCGCGATCGGGCCGGCGGAGTGGGCGTGGCGCGCGCTGACTTACGGGCGGCGACCGGCCTGGCGCTGACAGGGCACGCTCGGCGCGATCTGCTCTAGCGCAAGTCGACCACTGTTTCCGCGCCCGCCCGCACATCGAAGCTCTCCCAGACTTCCCCGCCGTGCGTGAGGCGCACCGTGCCCGCGGGTACGCGCTCGAGAACCGTCTCCGTTTCGCGCCCGAAGATCGGATCAGAGACCCAATGGAGACCCGCTCCGTCGTCCCACTCGCATCGGGTCTCCGCGTCGTCGTCGACCACGGACCAGTCGATCAAGAGTCGAGCTTGACCGAACGGAACGATCGCTTCCCACGCGTTGTCCCCGCGGACGAGATCGAAGTCCTGGCGAAACCGACCATTGTCCGCAAACACATGGATCGTCAGCGGACCGCCGGTCGAGAGCGCGAACTCGAAGCGACCGTCCGTTGCGAGGTTCATCGATGCCAGCGCATCCCTCGAACCCGGTTCAGCGAGTTGCACGGCGCCGTATCTGGTGCGTGTGCCGTCTTCCCATCCGAAACGGCCGAGGAGCCGCACGCTGCCTTCTTCTGTTAGATCCAGAACGACGTGCGTCGTCTTTCCGGAGCGAACGACACAGTCCGACACGACCTCCTGCACGTCGCCCAGGGTCCGGAAGATGCTGAGCGCCTGGAGCGACGAAACGGGTCGCACGAGCGCTCGAACCTGATAGTCGCCCGGCGCGAGACCGTCGATCCGAAACGACCCGTCCGCGTCGACGGGAGCCGAGCGCAGGAAGCTCCAGCCATTGCAAACCCCGATGAGGCGTCCGGCGACGGCCGCGCCGGGCGCAACGAGCACGCGGCCTTCGATCGCGCCGCCTTCCTGGAGTTCGAGTTCGACTCCCGTGGCGCCGTCCGGGCGCGACCATTCGAACGGACCGAACACGGTGAGGGGCAAGCCCTGCGCTTCGACCGCGATCGTATGCCAACCGTCATTGTGAAGCGACGCGACGAACTTCCCGCTTCCGTCGGTCGTCGCATCGCGCCCGTCAATCTGTGCGCGACGGTAGTAGAGCGGCCGACCGATCCTGGTCAGTTCGATCGATCGAGCCGGCTTCAGGGCAGTCGCGCCGACGCGAATCCGCGCGCCAGCGATCGGCCGCCCTCGATGTACGACACGACCGCGAATCGCATCGCCCTCGATCAGCTTGATGACAACCGCGGGCCGTTCGATCTCGCTGTCACGGGACGTCGCGGGCTCGTACGGGCCGAACGTCTCCGAGCGATAGCCGGGTGCGAAGGCATCGATCGTGAACTCCGTCCGCGGCTCGAGAATCGTCACGGACCCGCGCGCGCCCGCCGAGAGGAGCTCGCCTCGTTTGGGCCCATCGTGCCCTTGACACCGGATGTGGCTCCACGCGATGGGCTCGCCCGAGGTGTCGACCACGCGCACCTCTCGCCAAATGGGAGCATCCATCACGAGCTCCAGGTCACTCGCGCCTTCGCGCACGCCTTCGACGCGCGCCGGGTACCGGCGATCCTCGGGATCGCGCGCCTCGACCGTCTGACTCTCCCCGTAAACGGTCAGCTCGAATCGCCCCTCGGCGTCCGTCTCGCCCTCGCTACGTCCGAAGCCCTCGCGTGCGAACACCAGCACACCGGGCAGCGGGTGGCCGTCGGAAGAACGAACCCGACCCGCGATCGTCCAGCTCCGCCTGCCGGTGTCCTCGAGCCACAGGTCGCGTTCCACTCGAACTCCCGCCACGACGGTGAAGGGCTCGGTCCACGCAAAATGCTTTCCACTCGCCCAGCCGACGAGGAAGGCATCGCCCGCCGGCGCACCGCGCATGACGAACGAGCCATCGCCACGCGTAGCCGCGTCGGGTACGGGCCAGGTCCGCGTCGCCACGCCGTGGAGTCGCGCTCGAGCGGGGTCGTCGGGAAAGTCCACGGCGGGTCGCCACGAAACTTGCGCGTCCTCGATCGGATCACCTTGCTGATCGCGCACGAAGCCGACGATGTCAGCACCTGGAACGAGCCGGACGACTCCGAGCTGCAGCGTCTCGCCCGCGCGTGCCGACGCCTCGAAGCTCCGCGCCGCATATCCGTCGGCGACGACGTCGACGTACGCCCATCCGAGGTTGTCGAAGAGCGATCCCGGACCCGAGAGTCGCGTCATCTCCGCTTCCGCCCGTAGGAATCCCTCGGCGTCGCTCGTCGCGAGCGCGGATCGGTCGTGCTGCAACACGACTTCCGCGCCCTCGATCGGCTCGCCGTCCTCGCCGAGCACGCGGCCCTCGATCCGAAAGCGCTGCCCCGAGTCTTTCGACGCTTCGGGCGCCGCCTGCGAACCGGCGTGGCCTGCTTCGATCGGCTCGAGCGCGCGGGGCTTGCGCGGGGTAGCACCGACGACGTCTCGGCCGCGGTCGAGTTCGCTGCCTTCGACGGCGTTGGCTGTCGTCGACATCGCGCGCGGGGCGATCGCCCGCCGCCCGCCGGCACTCCACGCGGCGAACGCGAGAAGCGCAGCGACGAGCACGAGCGTGGCAAGGATCCAGCGGCGTTGCATCGGCCTTCGAGCGTAGCGACATACCTCCGCGCGTTGAAGGTGTAACGGGCGACGTGCCTAGCGATGCCGCGCAGCCGCGCCTTCGCACAAGAAACCACCAAACCCGGGCACACTCCGCGCGCGGGTGACATCGTTCCCTTGGCATGCCGAACCACACCGAACGCGTGGACGTCGAGGAGCTCCTCGCCCAGCGCTCGTGGATCGAGCGCCTGGCTCGCGGGCTCGTGCGCGATCCGGGTGCGGCGGACGATGCGGTGCAGGACACGCTGGTTGCCGCGATCGAGCGCCCGCCGCGGCGGATCGATGCGCTGCGGCCGTGGCTCGCGCGGGTGCTCGCGAACTCGGTGTTCCAGCGGCGGCGGGCGGAGGAGCGACGGGCGGTGCACGAAGGTGTGGCGGCGCGCGCGGAGGAGCTGCCCGATGCGAGTGAGCTCGTCGAGCGCGCGGAGTTGCAGCGGCGGCTCGCGGAGGAAGTGCTCGCGCTCGAGGAGCCGTTCCGGCGCGCCGTGTTGCTGCACTACTTCGACGGCCTCACGTCCGCGGAGATCGCGCGCCGCTCGGGCACGCCCGCGGGCAGCGTGCGCTCGCAGCTGCGGCGCGGACTCGAGCGGCTGCGCGTTCGCATGGATCAGACGCACGGCGGAGAGCGTGAGGTGTGGAGCGCGACGCTGCTCGGCCTCGCGCAAGGCGTTCGCGCGTCGGGCGCGCCGGGATCGGGATCAGGGGGAAACACGGCGGGAGCATCGGCGAGCGCCGGCGCTGCGCCCTTGCTCGGGGGAATACTCGTCATGAAGGGAGTGCTCGCAATCAGCGCTTTGGCCGTGGTCACCGCCGGCGTCGCGATGGGGGTTTGGTGGACGAACCGATCGGACGGAGGGGCGCTGCGCATGGTCGATGCTTCGCCGGCCGTCGCGCTTCCGCAGCCGATGAAAGCGAACGAAACCCCACTCGACCCGATCGCCGACGACGCTTCAGCGCGCAATGCGATCGAGATCACGAGCGAGTCGGTCGCGACCGCCGCACCCGTCGCCCCGGCATCGACGCTGGCGACGATCGTCGAGGCGCGCGTGGTCGACGGCGCGGGACTCGAGCTGGCGGGCGCGACGATCACGCTCCACGAAACCGGCGTGGCGTCGAAGTCGAGCGGAAGCGATGGACGTGTCTCGCTCGATGCGGGCGAGCGCGACGAACCGAGCTCGGAGGTGATCGCGGTCCGCGCCCCGGGCATGGCGACCGGCTACCGGCGAACGCTCCTACGGCCCGCCGACACGCTGAGGCTCGGTGACATCGAGCTCTTGCGCGCAGGCACGATCGTGGGCGTCGTGCGCGACGGCGACGGAGCGATCGTCGCGGGGTTGGAGGTGAGGGCGACGGGACTCGAAGACTCGCGCGCGGATCGCGAAGAGCTGCGACGCCTGGGACCGCGGACGATGCTGCCCGTTCCGACGGCGCGCACCGACGTCGAGGGCGCCTTCCGCCTCGACGCCGTGGCCGAGGGATCGGTGCGCGTGTGGGCCGGCGGAGACGGATACGGGTGGGCGAGCGTTCGCGCGAGCGTGTTCGCCGAGCGGACGACGCCGCCCGTCGAGCTCGAGGTCACACCGCTCGAGAGCGACGATCGCATTCGCGCCATCGTCCTCTCGCCCGAAGGCGAGCCGCTCGCGGGGATCGCCGTCACCTATCGCTACAACGCCGTGAACGTCGGGAGCGGAGGCCGAGCGACGACGCGCCACGATGGTCGGTTCGAGGTGATCGTGGATCACCGCGTACCGCACAGCTTCATGATCGCGGATCCGAAACGACGCTGGGCGCCGATCGTTCGCAGCGGCGTCGAGCCCGGCGGGAACGAGATCGAGCTGCGCTTCCAGGAACCGCGCTGGCTGAACATCGTCGCGATCGACCCGGAAGACCAGCCGGTGACGGAGTACCAGGTCGAGGCGCGCGCCATCGAGGAGGGCGGGCTCGATCTCCTCGGGTGGGTCGTCGAGACCGAGCACGAAGGCGGCGAGTCCGCGTTGCTCATGCCGGCGGAGCCGTTTCGGCTCGTCCTCAGGGCGCCGCGGTTCGCCGAGTGGACCCTGAGTCCGGTCGATCCCGCGACCGCGGAGTGCGTCGCCGCCGAACTCGAGCCGCTCGCCGCGATCACGGGTCGGGTGGTCGATTCGAACGGCAGTCCCGTGCGAGGCGCCGCGGTCCGGCTGTGCGAGCGCTACGGACCGGAGATGCTCACCCTGCACGACGGGTTTCGTGCGCTCGAGAACGCTTGGCATCGATTCGACAGCACGACCGGGCACGTCGCCGAACAGACGACCAGCGACGCGCGCGGGGAGTTCGCGCTCTACTCTCGCGGCGAAGGCAGCTACACGGTGCGGGCGGCCGCAGACGGCTTCGCCCCCACGGTCACTGTCCCGCTCGAGGCCGGCCCGGAGCACGCGCGATCTGGACTGGAGCTCCGCATGGGAAACGGCGGCTCGATCGAAGGACGCGTCCTCCTGCCTGTCGGCCAGAGCATCGTCGGCACGATCGTCGGAATCAGCCGCGCCGACGGCCTACCCCAGAGTCAGCGCGTCGATCCCGAAGGGCGTTTTCGGTTCGACCGTCTGACCCCCGGGCCGTGGGAGGTTCGCGTGATCGACGCGGAGATCGACCCGCGTCGAGCCACCGCTCACTTCGGACAAGGCGACGGGCGAGGGATCGAGTGGTCCTGCGAGGTCTTCGAGGGTGAGCTCACCGAGTACGACATCGACTTGCGCCATCACGAACGCTCCGTCGTGTTCGGGCGGGCGCGACTCGGAACGCACGACATGACCGGATGGACGGCGCGGCTCGGCCCCGTCGTCGGACGCGCCGACGCGGAGGTCGTCGCCTCCGACGAGGTCACGGCGGATGGACGCTTCCGGCTGGACGCGGAGCCAGGAACGTACCGCCTCGTCCTCAGCGCCCCGCTCGAGTCCGAGGGGCGGCTCGAAATCCGCGAGACCCTCACACTCGCGCCGGGCGAGCGCGAGTGGACCTTCGACCACGACGCGGGGCGCCTGACAGGCGAGGGCGCGCCCGTCGACCAGCGGGCGGAGACGTTCTTCGAGTACCTCTGGGGAGACGACCTCGGCGACGCGGTCCACGCGATCGTCCGCATCGTGCCGGACGAGCAGGGACGCTTCGTGCTGCCCGTCGTTCCGACCGGACCCGCGGTCGTGCGCAGCAAGAAGCCGGGCAACGAGGTCACGTGGGTGCCGTGGGAAACCGTCGCCGAGGTCGTCGTCGCACCCGACGACACGCTCCACGTCCGCTTACGTTGAGCCGCCGCTCCACGCCCCTAGCAACCCGCGGCTACACGCGGTACGCCGCCGTTCCCTCGGGCTGCTCGTACCAGCCCGGGTCGTCGTAGGACTCGAGCTCGTCGCGCACCTTCAGCACCGTGAACATGCCGCCCATTTCGATCCGGCCGTACTTGCCCATGCCCATCATCATGGGGAGCGTGTTGCGCGGGCCCTTCATGTGCTCGCCGTGCACGGCGTGTTCGGCCATGCCGGTCTCGCCCATGGCCATGTAGCCGGGGAGCATCGCGCGGATGCGGTCCTCGAGGCCCGGCTCGCCGTCGCGCGCGTCTTGGCTCACGCCGATCAGGTTCGGAACGCCGTGCCCCATCGCGTTCATCGTGTGGTGCGACTTGTGGCAGTGGAACGCCCAGTCGCCCGGCGCGTCCGCGATCCATTGGATGTCGCGCGTGCTTCCGACGGGAACCGGAACGGTCGTCTGCGGCCATTGCGCGGACGGCGGGATCGGTCCGCCGTCGGTGGCCGTGGTCTGGAACGTGTACCCGTGCAGGTGGATCGGGTGCTGGTTCATGCTCAGGTTGCCGAAGCGCACGCGCACGCGCTCTCCGGTCTTGACCACGAGCGGGTCGATCGCGGGGAACACCTTGCCGTTGAAGGTGAACAGGTTGAAGTCGAGCATGACCGACGGATCGGGTCGGTACGTGCCCGGGTGGATCGCCCACTCGTGCAGCAGGATCGCGAAGTCGCGGTCCACCGGCGGATCGACGGGCTCCTTCGGGTGGACGATGAAGAGCCCCATCATCCCGACCGCCATCTGCACCATCTCGTCCGCGTGCGGGTGGTACAGGAACGTGCCGTGCTGGCGCAGCTCGAACTCGTAGGCCCACGTCTCGCCCGGCGCGATCTGCGGCTGGTTCAGGCCTCCGACGCCGTCCATCCCGTTCGGGAGCAGGATCCCGTGCCAGTGGACGGTCGTGTGTTCGGGTAGCTCGTTCGTGACGAGGATGCGCACGCGGTCGCCCTCGACGCACTCGATCGTCGGGCCCGGCGTCGAGCCGTTGTAGCCCCAGCACTTCACCTCCATCCCCGGCGCGAACTCGCGCACGAGCGGCTGGGCGACGAGGTGGAACTCTTTGAAGCCGTCCTTCATGACCCAGGGGAGCGCGCTGCCGTTCGGCGTGATGACCGGCGTGTAGCCGAGGGCGCTCCGGTCGCGCGCGGGCGGCGGTGCGCCGTCCTGCGCGTCGGCGCGGGACAGCAAGCGTTCCCCCGCGAGAGCGGCGGCTCCGGTCGACAGCATGATCTCGCGACGGCTCAGCATCTCAGTGTCCTCCGTGGTCGTGCATGGGCGACGGCTCGGGTTCCGGTACGTCGGGGAGCGGCGCTCCGAGCCGCCCCCCCACCGCGCGCTCGAGGTCGGCGCGCGCGATCCAGTAGTCGCGCACGACTTCCATGTAGTCCTGGTAGGCGTCGTACTCGGACTGCTTCGCGAGGATCAGCTCGAACGCGCCGGCGAGCATGTAGTTGTATTCTTCCTGGCTATAGGCAACGTTCGCCTCGCGCATCGGGATCACGACCGTCGCGTAGTGCTGGGCCAGCCGGCGCAGAGCGACGACGCGGTCGCGCGCGGCGCGCACTTCGGAACGGATCTCGGTCGCGAGCGCCACCACGACGTGATCCGCGCGACGCAGCTCGGCGGTCAGCGACGCGATCTGCGCCTGGTGCCGGTCGAAGAGCGGCAGCTCGAGCGACAGCTCCGGCCCGGTGACCCACGTGCCGTCGGTGTCGCGCTCGGTGCTCACGCCGACCTCGGCCGAGAGCAGGAAGCGCCAGTCGCGGGACACGCCCAGGGCGCGCGCTAGCACCTCGGACTCGCGCTGCGCGGCGGCGAGGTCGAAGCGCCGCGCGATGGCCTCGGCTTCGAGGGCGTCGAGCGCGATCTCGTCGGCGGGAATCTCGGGCAGGCGCGCGGGCAGCGTCCACGCCGTGCGCGCGCCGTGCAGGCCCACGTGGCGCGTCAGGTCCTCGCGCGCGGCGAGCCGCTCGGCATCCGCGCGCGCCCACGCGACGCGCGCGTCCTCGTAGAGACCGAGCTCGCGCACGAGCTGCAGGTCGCTGATGTTGCCGGCTTCGTGCAGCCGGTGCGCGAGCTCGGCCGACACCTCGGCCGCTTCGACGACGAGCCCGCGCATCGTGCTGACCTGCTCGGCGCCGAGGGCGACGAAGTAGGCCGCGCGCACTTCGGCCGCGAAGGCGACGACCTCGGACGCGACGGACAGCTTGACCTCCTCGAACTGCGCCTCCGCGATCGCGATGCGCGACGAGCGCAGCAGGACGTCGAGGAAGTTCTGGACGACGCCGAGCTCGAGGTTCGACCCGGACGCCGAGCCATCCGGGTAGCGCACCTGACCGAAGAACACCGGGTTCTGGAGCAGGCCCGCTTGGACGACGTCGGCTTGGGCGATGCCGAGCCGTTCGTACGTCGCCTGGAGACGGCGGTTCTCGAGCAGCGCGATCTGCACCGCCGCGTCCGCAGTCAGCGGCGCGGCGAGCAACGCGTCGATGCGCGCGTCCGCCTCCGCGTCCTCCGCGGAACCGCGGCGCCAATGCAGGCGCGCGCCGACGCGCTCCGTCGCCAGCGCTTGCACGTCGTCGAATCCGGACTCGGCCGGCACGCTTCCGCACGCGGTGCACGCCAGCGCGATCAACCCCACGCCGACGGAGTGACGCATCATCGCTGCGACGCCGGGGCAGGGACGCGTCGCCGCAACGTCATGCCGCACTCCGGACACGTGCCCGGCGCGTCGCGCACGACCTCGGGGTGCATCGGGCAGGTGTACTGCACGGGCGACGCGGGCGCCTCCGCGCCGGTCCCTTCGCCGTGCGACATCCCCATGTCCATGTCCATCGCCGCACCGTCCGCGCGCGGCGGTTCGTACGTGCGGTTCGCCGCGAACGGATCCGGGCCCGGCTCGAACGCGACGCGCGGAGCCGTTGGATTCGCCGGATGGTCGTCCGGCAGCTCGCGCGACACGTACGTCGCGCCGCAACCGGCGAAGAGAAACAGCGCGGGCGCCAGATGAAGGGCTCTCATCGTTCGCTCCCTGGGTGTGGTGCGGCAAGTGCGCGACCGTCTTGGAGGCCGAAGGGCCCGTATTCTAACTACGGACGACGCCGGCCTTGTCGAGAACCGACGTTGTCCTCCGGCTTCGACCAGCGCAGGGAACGCGCCCCCGGTCGGCGCCACACCTTCTTCGGCACCGGGCCGGCGTTCTTCTCGTCGGCGAGCGTGAGCAGCTCGGCGACTTCGTCGCGTTGCAGCGGGCGCCAGTGCCCCACCTTCAATCCGCGCTCGACCAGGTTGCCGATCTCGACGCGGCGCAGGTCGCGCACGGGGAAGCCGAGCTTGGCGAAGACGCGGCGGATCTCGCGGTTGCGGCCCTCCTGCAGGACGAGCATGACCGTCGAGCGCATCTCGGTGCGCTTCTTCACCCACACCTTCTCGAAGTTCGAGCGGAAGTCGGAGAGGCGCACGCCCTCGCGCAGCTTCGTGACCTCGGCCTCCGTGATGCGGCCGTGCACCGTGACCATGTAGGTCTTCTTGATGCCGTAACGCGGGTGGCTGATGCGGTAGGCGAAGTCGCCGTCGTTCGTCAAGAGGACGAGGCCGACCGTGTCTTCGTCGAGGCGACCGATCGTGTAGATGCGCCCCTTGTTGCGGTCGCCGATCAGGTCGATCGCGCGCGGGCGGTTCTCGCGCCGGTCGTTCGTGCAGACGACACCGGCGGGTTTGTTGAGCAGGTAGTAGCGCTTGCGCTCGCCCTCCGGCTTGAGGATGACGCCGTCGATTTCGACGCGCTGGCGCGTGGGGTCGATCTTGGTGCCGAGCTCGGTGACGATCTCGTCGTCCACCATGACCTCGCCTTCGGTGATGAGCTCGTCGGCCCGTCGCCGCGACGCGATGCCGTTCAACGCCAGGTAGCGATTCAGTCGAACGAGTTCGACTTCGTCGGGACCGGGTTGGCCGTCGCGCAACGACTCGGGCCTCACGGCCGGAGTTCGCTTCTTCTTCATGGTTGTCAGGCCGGGGGCGTCATTTCGACGAGGAACAGCTCCTCTGCGCCAGCCGGCAGCGCGGCATGAATACCACAGACGGCCGGAATGAGCCAGACGTCGCCGGTCGCGAGCGGCCAGCTTCCTTCGGCTCCTTCGACGGAGAGCGCGCCCGCCCCGCCCAGGACGGCGTAGATGCGGAAGGCGCCGCCCGTGTCGAGACGCGCGGGGGCGGTGATGCGGAGCGCGTGCATGCCGAAGACGTGGCTCGCGGCGAGGGTCGCGCGGAGGGCGCCGTCGGCGACGGGCTTCCAGCTCGGCGCGATCGCCTGCGGCGCCGGCTGCCCGAACTCCACGCACTCGAGCGCCTGCGCGACGTGCGTTTCGCGCGGCTTGCCGTCGAGCCCGACGTTGCCCCAGTCGTACAGGCGAAAGGTCGTGTCCGAGTTCTGCTGCACTTCGAGCACGGTCACGCCGGCGCCGATCGCGTGCACCGTGCCGCCGTTCACGAGCAGGCATTCGCCGCGCGCGACCTTCAATCGATGCAGCGCGTTCTGGACCTTCGCGCTGTCCGCGACGCGGGCGAACTCCTCGCGCTCGACGCTCGCCTTCACACCGGCATACAGCAATCCGTCCGACGCGATGTCGACGATGTACCACGCCTCGGTCTTCGGCTCGGCCGTGCCGCCGACGAGCGGCGCGGTGCGCTCGTTCGGGTGCACTTGGACCGACAGGTTCTTCGACGCGTCGATGTACTTGACGAGCAGCGGGAAGCGGCCGTCCTTGCCGGCGGCCGCGCTGCCGAGGATCGAGGCGCCGTGCTGCCTCATCAGCTCGCGCAGCGTCTTGCCTTTGTGAGCGCCCGTCGCGACGACCGAGTTCTCGTTCTCGCGGTCGACGATCTCCCACGTCTCGCCAATCGGCGGGCCCGCGGGGAGCGCGATGCCCGGCACGCGCTCGAGCGTCCGACCGCCCCACGACTTCTCCACGAAGTGACGCTCGAAGCGCAGCGGTTCGCGCAACTCGACTTCAGGCACGCGCGCCCTCGAGCAAGCGTCGCGCCTCGGCGCGCGCCGTGTCGTGCGCCGCGCCGCCGGCGATCATGTCGGCCACCTCGGCGACGCGCTCCTCGCCGCGCAGCGGAACGATCGTCGTGCGCGTGCGTCCCTTGACGACGGACTTGGCGACGCAGAGGTGCAGGTCCGCCGCCGCGGCGATCGCGGGGATGTGCGTGATGCACAGCACCTGTTCGCGCGCACCGAGCGTGTGCAAGTGCGCGCCGACCGCGGGACCGAGCCGCCCGCCGACGCCCGAGTCGATCTCGTCGAAGACCATCGTGCGCGCGCTCGCCACGCCCTTCTTGCGCGGCTGCAGCGCGGTGCGCAGCGCGAGCATGATGCGCGCCGCCTCGCCGCCGGACGCGACGTTGCGCAGCGGCGACACGTCCTCGCCGGGGTTCGCCGCGAGCAGGAACTCGATGTCGTGATCGCCGCTCGATGCAAAGCGCAGCTCGTCCGCGCCGGTGCGCGCGGTGAAGCGCACGTCGAAGCGCGCCTTGCCGAGTCCGAGCGACGCGAGCGTCGTCTCGATCTCTTTCTTCAGCTTGGCCACGAGCGCCGCGCGCTTCTTGTGCAGGGACGCGGCCGCGGTACCGACGCCGTCCAGCGCCACGCCGATCTCGGCTTCGAGCGACGCGAGGCTCTCCTCGTCGGCGTCGAGCGCGGTGAGTTCGCCCTCGAGCTTGCCGGCGAGCGCAATCAGTCCCGCTTCGTCGGTGCGGTGCTTCTGCTCGAGGCGCTCGAGCTCGGCCAAGCGCTCTTCGACGACGTCGAGCCGCGCCGGGTCGTCCTCCGCGGCGTCGACGATCGACGAGATCGAACTCGACGCCTCGCCGACGTGGATCTCCGCATTGCGCAGGTCGTCGAGCGGCGCCTCGAGCTGGGGCAGCTTCGCGCTCCAACGCTCGACGACGCGCACGATCGTCCGCAAGCGATCGGCGAGCGCCGCGTCCGACTCGGTCAACTCGTCGGCGACGCCGCCGAGATCGGCGCGCAACTCGGACGCGTTGCGCAGGAGCTCACGCTCGCCGCGCAACCTCTCGTGTTCGCCGACCTCGAGTCCGACCTCCTCGAGCTCGTTGATCTGATACCGCAGGAAGTCGCCGCGATCGCGCCGCTCCTGCCGCGCGGCGTCGAGCGCGCGGAAGCGCTCCGCAAGCGCACGCCAACTGTCGCGCGTTTCGCGATAGCGCGCGACGTCGCGCCCGAGGTCGCCGTAGGCGTCGAGCAAGCGCACCTGCTCGGTCGGAGCGAAGAGCAGCTGGTGATCGTTCTGACCGTGGATCTCGAGCACGATCGGCGCGACGGCGCGCAGCGCGCGCAGCGGCACGGGACGCTGGTGGATGTGCGCGCGCGTGCTGCCCTTCAGCGACAGGCTGCGGCCGAGGATCAGCTCGGCGGTGTCGCCCTCGATCGTCTCCTCCCACGCCTCGGCGACGGCGGGCACTTCGGCGCGCAGCGTGTCGCGCACGGCGTCGAGCGCGGCCTTGCCGGAGAGCTCGAAGCGCCCTTCGACGCGCGCCTCGTTCGTGTCCTTCCGCACCCACTGCTTCGCTCCACCGCGCGGCGTCTCACCGCGCAGGAGCTCGAGCGCGGCGACGAACAGGCTCTTGCCGGCGCCGGTTTCGCCGCTGATCGCGTTGAGTCCGGGTCCGAGCTCGAGCTCGAGGGCCTCGATCAGGACCAGGTCGCGGATGGAGAGTTCGACGAGCATGGCGTCCGACGATAGCGACGTTCCGCCACGCCCGCAGCATCCGGCTTGACGATCGCAGCGCTCAGAAGCGCTTCGGTTCCGCTTTCAGGCGCTGGCACTCGGCGATCTTGCGGTCCAGTTCGGCGCGCGCGGCGGTCGGGATCGGGGCACTCTTGGCGCGCTCGAACTGATCGATCGCCAGGTCCCACTGCTCCTCGCGCGCGAAGCCGTAGGCGCGACCGACGTGCAGGATCGTGCCCTCGTTGACCAGCTCGAACAGCGGTTGCAGGGACTCGACCTCGATCCACGGGTCGCCGAGGAAGACCTCGCGCACGATCGCGACGACCTCGAAGCGTTCATAGGAAAGCGCGTCGCCCAGCAGCTCGTCGGCGGCGCCGCCCCGGCGGGCGAAGAGGCGCTCCATGGGGTTGTCGAAGACGAACGCCTCCCACGTGAAGTCCTCGTCCGCCCAGGCGGAGAACGCGACCCAGTCCGTCGAGCCGAAGCGCGTGAGGAGCGGATTCCAATCCTCGAGCCGGCTGTGGAACTGAACCGTGAAGCGCACGCGCATCCCGAGCCACGCGGCCGGGTCCTTGCGCAGGTCGCCGAGGGTCGTCGGGGTCGCCTCGCGCGCCGGCGCGTAGGGGTCGACGGCTTCACCGCCCGACTCGTCCCCCGCCGCGCCCGCCGTCGCCGGCGAGCTGTGCGCGAAGCGCAGGAAGAGCAGGGCGAGCAACAGCGTCGGCAGCAGTTTCCAGCGCAGGCGGGTCATGCTCCTTGCTATCGGTCCGATTCGGCGAACCCTGGAACGGCTCCTCGGAAAGAAATGCCGCCGATCAGGACTTCCTCGAGCGCGAGCCCGGGCCCCAGCACGAGCACGTCGGCGCGGGCTCCGACGGCGAGCCGGCCGAGCTCGGCCTCGAGGCCCAGGGCGCGCGCCGGCGTCTCGGTGGCCATGTGGAGCGCTTCTTCTATGGAAAGGACGCCAGCCGACGTGAGCCGGCGAACGGCCTCGAGCTGCGGCGCCGCCGCGCCGGTCAGGCGCCGGCCGTCCGGTGCTCCGGGGTCGTCGATCCAGATCGCGCCGTCGCCGACGCGGCAGGTGTGGCCGTGCGACTCGAACACGTCGCAGCCGGTCCCGGCGCCCGCGAGCGCGTCGCTGACGAGCGCGATGCCCTCGATCCCGCGCAGGGAGAGCGTCAGGTCGACCGCATCGGCGCCGACGTGGACGAGGTCGCCGATCAGCTCGGCGAAGAGCGCGTCGCTCGACAACGCGAAGCCGACGAGCCCGATCTCGCGGTGGTGCAAGCCGGGCATCGCGTTGTAGAGGTGCGTGACGCCGGCGGCGCCGACCGCGGACGCCGCGTGCGCCTCGGCACGCGTCGCGCGGCTGTGCCCGAGCGACGCGCGCACGCCGCAGCGCGCGAGCTCGGCGACGAGCTCCATCGAGCCGGGCAGCTCGGGCGCGATCGTCATCGTGCGGATCCCGTGTCCGTCGCCCGTCGCCGGGCCGAGGATCGCGCGCAGCGCCTCGACCGACGGTTCGGCCAGCCCGGAGCGCGGCAGCGCGCCGGCGGACAGCGGGTTCACGAACGGCCCCTCGAGGTGCAGGCCGAGCGGGCGCGCGCACACGTCCGGCGCGGACCGCTCGAGTTCGGCCTGCAAGCGCTCGGCGACGGCCCAGGTCGCCGCGGCTTCCGCGCCGAGACCGGACGGCTGCGACGGGAACAGCGTCGGCTGGAACGAGGTCGTACCCACGGACGCGAGCGCCTGCGCCATGCCCGGCAGCCCGTCGGCCGTCGCCGCGTGCCCGCCGAAGCCGTGCACGTGCAGATCGATCAGGCCGGGCGAAAGGATCGGGAGATCGACGTTCGCGTCGTCCGCCGCGTCGAACGTCACATCGGTGATGCGCCCCGAATCGTGATCGAAGCCCAGCGTCCCCGCGCGGAGTCGCCCGTCGACGAGCAGTCGGCCGCGTCGCTCGCTCATCCTTCTTCGCGCTGCAGGTACCACATCGAATTCGTGCCGTAGATGCGCTCCGCGAACTCGATTCCGTCACCGAAGTCCGCCTCGCGCAACCTGCCGCGGCGCGCGTGGAAGGCGACGACGCCCTCGGGAGCGAGGCCGAACTCGACGATGTGCCGGACCGCGTCGAGCACGCCGCGGCGCGTGTCAGCGCCCTCGACGAGCGGGTACGGCGGGTCGAAGAAGACGATGTCGGCGCCGCGCGCATCGCCCTCGGCACGCACCGCCCACGGCGCGAGCGCGTCCCCGCGCACGATCTCGGCGTGCTCGCTCAGACCGAGGTCGACGACGTTCTGGGTCAGCACGCCAATCGTGCGCGCGTCCTCCTCGACGAACCTCGCGTGCTCGGCACCGCGCGACAGCGCCTCGATCCCGAGGCTCCCGCTCCCGGCGAAGAGGTCGACCACGAACGCGCCAGGGGTCCAGGGAGCGAGCGTCGAGAACAACGCTTCGCGGACACGATCGAGCATCGGCCGCGTCGAGCGACCCGGCGGCGCCTGGATACGTCGCCCGCGGTGAATCCCGGAGATGATCCGCATGCGCGCGATGATACGGAGCGCGGGAAGAGAAGCGGCACCGGATCCGCCGTCGCCGGCAGGAACGCGGGTCGCCGGGACGCATGCGGCAAAGGGATCGAGAGATCGAGCCGCGCGCCGTATCATCGTCGGACCCTGCGCCGCAGCGCGCGTCCCTGCTTGCCCAAACTCCACGTCAACGTCGACCACGTCGCCACGGTGCGCCAGGCGCGGCGCATCGCCGAACCGGATCCGGTCGAGTGGGCGCGACTCGCGGAACGCGCCGGTGCGCACGGCATCACGTGCCACCTCCGCAAGGACCGGCGGCACATCCAGGACGCGGACGTGGCGCGACTGCGCGAAACGGTCACGACGCTTCTGAACCTCGAGTGCTCGCTCGACGACGAGATGGTCGCCATCGCGTGCGCGAGCGGCGCCGACGAAGTGTGCCTCGTCCCGGAGAACCGCGCCGAGGTGACGACCGAGGGCGGCCTCGACGTCCTCGGCGAGAGCGAGCGCCTGAAGCACGCGCTGCCGCGGTTCCGCGAGCGCGGGATCCACATCAGCCTGTTCGTCGATCCCGAGGACGCGCAGCTGGCCGCGTCGGCCGCGCTCGAGGCCGAGTTCGTCGAGCTGCACACCGGCGCGTACGCGAACGCGACGGGTGCGGAGCGCGAACGCGAGCTCGAGCGCCTGCGGACCTCCGCCGAGCGCGCGCACGCGCTCGGTCTGCGCGTCAACGCCGGGCACGGGTTGAACGCCGCCAACGTCGGCCCGGTGGCGGCGCTCCCGCACGTCGAAGAGCTCAACATCGGACACGCGCTCGTCGCGCGCTCGACCTTCGTCGGCGTCGACGCGGCCGTGCGCGAGATGCTGGATTGCATCGCGGGCGCGGCGCGAGTCGGAGGCCGAGCGTGACGCGCGATCCGCACCCTGTCTTCCGCGGCAGCATCGTCGCGCTACCGACGCCGTTCCGCGCGGACGACGAGGCGAACGCCATCGACTTCGGCGCGTTGAACGCGCTCATCGAGCGTCAGATCGAAGCGGGCACGGACGGCTTGGTGCTCGGCGGATCGACGGGCGAATCGACCGCGCTCACCGACCGGGAACGCCTCGCGCTCTTCGAGTACGCGGTCGGAGCCGCGCGCCGGCGCGTGCCGGTGATCGCGGGGGTCGGCTTGCCCGGAACGCGCGCGGCGGCACAGCTCGCGCTCGACGCCGAGCGCGTGGGCGTGGACGCGTTGCTCGTGACGACGCCGGCGTACAGCCGTCCGACGCAGGAAGGTCTGCGTCGACACTTCGCGGCGATCGCGCGCGCGACGACGCTGCCGATCTCGCTCTACAACATCCCGGGGCGAACGTGCGTCGACCTCGAGCCCGAGTCCGTCGCCTTGCTCGCCGAAGCGCACGCGAACATCGTCGCGATCAAGGAAGCGTCCGACTCGCTGGATCGGCTGCGCGTGTTGATCGAACTCGGATGCGTCGAGGTCCTGTGCGGCGACGACCGCTGGATCCCCGACGCGCTCGAGCTCGGCGCCGCGGGCGCGGTCAGCGTCGTCGCGAACGTCGCACCGAGGCGCGTGGCGGAGCTCGTTCACGCATTCGATGCGGGCGCGAACCGCGCGCAGGCACCGGAGCTGGTCGAGTCGCTCGCGCCGCTGATTCGCGTGCTCGGGATCGAGACGAACCCGGGGCCGCTCAAGGCAGCGCTCGCGCTTCTCGGACTCGGCAACGGCACGCTCCGCCTGCCGCTCGTCACAGCGTCGGCGGAGAACCAGCTGCGCATCCGCGACGTGATCGTCACGCTCGGGTTCGAGGGCTGAGCGCCGCGGCACACCGCGTGGCCGGAGCCGAAGGTTTTTCGAGGCTGCGGCGAGCGGCGTGCGCCCTGAGCAGCTTCGCCGACCCGAGGCGGCGCCGGCGGGGTATCCTCTACGGTTCGCGCCGCGACCAGGCTCTCGCACGCCCCACCCCTCGATCGTGTGGCAGAGCCACGCCCCCCATCCCCATTCAACAGGTTTCGCACCATGCGGTTTCGCCTCCAACACGCGCGTCATCTCGCGCTTCCCTTCGCGTTCCTGAGCCTCGCCGGTTCTTCGCTCGCCCACGAACACGAGGAGCAGAAGCTCCTCGCGAGCGATGGCGTTGCCGGTGACCAGTTCGGTCGTTCCTCCGCCGTGTTCGGCAGCACCGTCGCCATCGGGGCACCGAACGCAGCCGGCACCGGCGCCGTGTACGTGTTCGAGCACGACGGCGAGGAGTTCCACGAGGAAGCCAAGCTCGTGCCGAGCGACGGCCTCGCGGGCGACTTGTTCGGTCTGTCGGTCGCGTTGTTCGACGAGACCATCCTCATCGGCGCGCCCGGACACGACGGCGCGGGAACGGATGCGGGCGCGGCGTACGTGTTCGTGCACAACGGCGTGAGTTGGGTCGAGGAGCAGAAGCTGCTCCCGCTCGTCAGCGCCCCCGGCGACTCGTTCGGACACTCCGTCGCGCTGCACGAAGAGACGGCCGCCGTCGGTGCGCCGCGCAACAACGCCTTGGCGGGCGCCGTCACGGGTTCCGCCTTCGTCTTCGTGCGTTCGTTCGGCGTTTGGACCGAGGAGCAAGAGCTCCAGGCTCCGGGCGCAGCGACGGGCAACCAGTTCGGAACGGGCGTCGCCGTCGAAGACGACACGCTCGTCGTCGGTGCACTCCTCGCGAGCGGCCGTGTCGCGAGAACCGGCGCCGCGTTCGTGTTCGACCGCGCGTTCGGAGTTTGGACCGCTTCGGACAAGCTCATCGACTCGAGCGGGAACAAGAACGACTTCTTCGGGATCGCCGTGTCGATGCACGACGGCGTGATCGCCGTGGGCGCATCGGGCGATGACGACGCCGGCAACGGATCGGGTTCCGTGTTCGGCTTCGCGAACGGCTCGGGCGGCTGGTTCGAGCTGCACCAGTACGAAGGGAAAGGCGCGGGCGATCTCCTCGGCGCGTCCGTCTCGCGCGCTTACCGCGCGACGCTGGCTGGCTCCCGCTTCGACGACGACGGCGCGAACAACGCAGGGTCGAGCCAGATCTTCGTCGGCTTCGGAACGAGCGTCGAGTATCAGATCTACATCGCGAGTGACGCGGTTGCCTCGAACTTCCTCGGCACGTCGGTCGCCGTTTCGGACTGCTTCATCGTCTCGGGCGCCCCGGGCGAAGACGCGCTCGGCAACAACGCTGGCGCGGCGTACATCTACATCCTGCGCGAACCCGAGGCGACCGTGTTCAACGGGTCGAACGTGAACCCGCTGTGCATGACGACGACCGAGCTCCCCGTGATCGGTTCACACTGGATGGTCGAAGTGGACACCTCGCCCTTCCCGACCGCCGCGTCGAGCACCGTGATCGTCTACAACTCGCTCAACGGACTGCCGCCGATGCGCCCGTTCGGCGAGATCCTCATCAACCGCGCGAGCGGGTTCATCATGTCGTCCCTGATCGTCGGGACGGGTGTGGTCGAGCACGAGTTCGACATTCCGGACGACCCCTACTTCGTCGGCGTGCAGTACGCCGCCCAAGCCGTCATCCGCTCGGGTGACCCGGGCATCCCGATCATCGGGCTCTGCAATGCCGAGAGCGTGACGATCGGTTGCATGGCCGAAGGCGGACATCACGAGGAGGAGTAAGCCTCCACGTCCGTCTCGGATACCGCGGGCCCCGTCTCTCCCGAACGGAGAACGGGGCCCGCTCACGTTCGCGCCGAGCGGTTAGCCGTCGACCCAGCCCGCGGCGCGCACGCTCACGCCGGGGACCTTGGTCAGCGTGTCGCCGAGCTCCGCACGCTTCGCGAACGCGAGCGCGGCGAGCCGCGCGACGACGTCGGGAAACTGCGCCGACACGTCGTTCGACTCCGCGGCGTCAATCGCGAGGTCGTAGAGTTCGAGCCCCGTCTCGCGTCCGTAGTCGTAGCTGCCCGGGATGCCGTCGCGACCCTGCTTGCGGCCTTCCATCGAACGGTAGTAGTGCGGGAAGTGCAGCTTCCAGCGACCGGAGCGCACGGCCTGCAGGTCGCCGCGGTGGTACCAGAAGTAGTACGCCTCGTGCGGCTCGAAGCGGTGCGGCTCGCCGAGCAGGAGCGGCGCGATGCTCTTTCCGTCGATCGGATGCGGCGGGAGCTTGGCGCCGATGAGCTCGGCGATCGTCGGGAAGAGGTCGATCGTCATCACCGGTTGCGTCGTGACCGAGTCGGGCTCGATGTGCCCGGGCCACGAGACGACGCACGGAACGCGCACGCCGCCTTCGAACGTCGTGCCCTTGCCCTCGCGCAGCGGGCCGGCCGACCCGGCGTGGTTGCCGTAGGACAGCCACGGTCCGTTGTCGGACGTCACGACGAGGAGCGTGTTGTCCGCGACACCCGACTCCTCGAGCGCTCGAACGACCGCGCCCACCGAAGCGTCGAGTTCCTCGATCACATCACCGTAGGGACCGCGCTCGGTTTGCCCCGCGAAGCGCTCGGACGCGTGCAGCGGGACGTGCGGCATCGCGTGCGCGAGGTAGAGGAAGAACGTGCGCCCCTCGGCGGCGTTGCGCTCGATGAACGAGACCGCGCGGCGCGTGAAGTCGCCCGTGAAGCGGCGCTGATCCGTGTTGTAGCCGACGACCTTCTCGCCCTCGAGCGTCGGGAGGTCGCCCCACGCCTTCGGACTCTCGGGGTGGCCGGGCCACATGTCGTTCGAGTACGGGATGCCGTAGAACTCATCGAAGCCGTGGCGCGTCGGCAGGAACTCGGGGCGATGCCCGAGGTGCCACTTGCCGAAGATCGCGGTCGCGTAGCCGCGGCTCTTGCAGAGCTCGGCGAGCGTGACCTCGCCCGCGGCGATGCCGAGTTCGCTGCCCGGACCGAGCGCACCGTGGATGCCGATGCGGTTCGCGTAGCAGCCGGTGAGGAGCGCGGCCCGGGACGCGGAGCAGACCGGCTGGGCGACGTAGAAGTCGGTGAAGCGCCGGCCCTGCTTGGCCAGGCGATCGATGTTGGGCGTCGCGTAGCCCGTCGCGCCCTGGTAGCCGACGTCCCCCCACCCCATGTCGTCGACCAAGACGATGACGACGTTGGGGAGCGGCGGCGGGGCCGGCTCGCGCGTCCGCGTCGGACGCGGGGCGACGCACGCGACCGCGAGCACGACCAGCGGAACGAAGCGCGCGCTCATTCGGACGCGCCGCCCTCGATCAAGCCCGCGAGCGCCTCCGATGCGTTGGCCGAGTTCTTCGTGATCCACCCGCGGAGGATCGGCTCCATGAACTTCATCATCCCCTTCATCTGACAGGTGTACGCGTGCGTCACCTTCGTGCCGCCCTCGTCCGGCTCCAGCGTGAACGTCGCGGAGAACGACGCCGGCCCGCCCTGCCCGGCGTGCGCGAACGTGCGCGGCGGATCGAAGGTGGTGACCTCGAGCTCGGCCTCGGTCCGGTTGCCGCTCATCTCGACGATCTCGTGGTAGCGCGTCCCGACCCCGACCTCTCCGGGCGTGAGCTTGGTGACCTCGATCAGGTCGGGGACCCATTCGGGAGCGCGCTCGAGATCGGCGAGCACGGTCCAAGCCTCGGCGGGCGGGCGAGCGACTCGGAAGACGACTTCTCCTTGGATCATGGCGGGGAGCGAGGGGGCCATTGGGAAATGGGGCGTGAGAGGGTAGCGAGCATGGGCGCGCGCGTCGCCCGGTCCCTCGCCCCCCCAAAGAACCCCCGTCCCTAGCCCCCACCCACCCCGGGGCCGAGAATGGACCCGCGCGGTTCGCGGCGGTTCGCGAGAAAACGCGTCGACGGGCCGATCGGCCACAATGGCATGCGCTGCCAGTTTGGCGCATTCCAGCGGGCTCGCGATCCGCGAAATCGGCCTTCTTAGCATGGATACGCGGGTTTCGGCCTGGCACACCCCTTGCCCTAGGTGTGCCATGCAGCAGCCCAACTTCACCCACAAGTCCACCGCCGCGCTCCAGAGCGCCCAGGCCCTCGCCGTCACCGCGGGGCATCCCGAGGTGACCTCCCTGCACGTTGCCGCGGCGCTCCTCGAGGAACCCGATGGCCTTCTCGGCGCGGTGCTCGCGCGGCTCGAGGCCGACACGAAGGTGCTCCGCGCGGAGGTCGAGCGGGCGCTCGGCAAGCTGCCGAAAACGCAGGGCGCGGAGGCTCCGCAGTTCGGCGCCGACCTCTCGAACGTGCTCACCGACGCCTCGGCGCGGGCGGCGAAGCTCGGGGACTCGTTCCTCTCGACCGAGCACCTGCTCTTGGCCCTGGCGGCCCGCGGCGGGCACGGAGCGTCCGAGCTCTTCGTCGCGCGCAGCCTGACCGCCGACCGGCTCGAGACGGCCCTCAGCGAGGTCCGCGGTTCGCGCCGCGTCGACACGCCCGATCCGGAGTCGACCTTCGAAGCGCTCGAGAAGTACGCCCGCGACCTCACCGCCGACGCGCGCGCCGGGAAGCTCGACCCCGTGATCGGCCGCGACCTCGAGATCCGCCGCGTCATGCAGGTGCTCTCGCGGCGCCGCAAGAACAACCCGGTCCTGATCGGCGAGCCCGGCGTCGGCAAGACGGCGATCGTCGAGGGACTCGCCAACCGCATCGTCGCGGGTGACGTTCCCGAGGGGCTGAAGGGTCAGCGCATCATGGCGCTCGACCTCGGCGCGTTGCTCGCCGGCGCCAAGTTCCGCGGCGACTTCGAGGAGCGCCTGAAGGCCGTGCTCGAGGAGATCGCCGCGTCGACGGGCGAGATCATCCTGTTCATCGACGAGCTCCACACGCTCGTCGGCGCGGGCGGCGCAGAGGGCGCCGTCGACGCGGCGAACATGCTCAAGCCCGCGCTCGCGCGCGGCGACTTGCACTGCATCGGTGCGACCACGCTCGACGAGTACCGCAAGTACGTCGAGAAGGACAAGGCGCTCGAGCGCCGCTTCATGCCGGTGCCGGTCGACGAGCCCACGGTCGACGACACGATCGCGATCTTGCGCGGCCTCAAGGAGCGCTACGAAACGCACTACGGCGTCCACATCTTGGACGAAGCCCTCGTCAGCGCGGCGCGTCTGTCCGACCGCCACATCTCGCAACGCTTCCTGCCCGACAAGGCGATCGACCTCGTCGACGAGGCGGCGGCGCACCTCAAGATCTCGATCGACTCGATGCCGCCGGAGCTCGACGAGCTCGAGCGGCGCACGCGCCAGCTCGAGATCGAGCGCTCGGCGCTGAAGAAGGAGGGTGCACGCGACTCGAAGGCGCGGCTCGCGTCGATCGACGCCGAGCTCGCGAACCTGAAGGAAGAGACGAGCTCGCTCCAGGCGCGTTGGCACACCGAGAAGGACCTCATCACGCGCATTCGCGCGGGCAAGGCGCTGATCGAATCGCTGCGCGCGGAGGCGGAGCGCACCGAGCGCGAGGGCAACCTCGAGCGCGTCGGCCAGATCCGTTACGGCGAGATCCCCGAGTCCGAACGCGACGTCGCCGACGCGCAGGAGCGCCTGAAGTCCGCACAAGAGAACGGTGCGCTGCTGCCTGAGGAAGTCGACGCCGAAGCGATCGCGCAGGTCGTGAGTCGCTGGACCTCGATCCCCGCGTCGCGCCTGCTCGAAACCGAGCGCGACAAGCTCATCCACATGGAAGAGCGGCTCGCGGAGCGCGTCGTCGGACAGGACGCGGCGCTCAAGCTGATCGCCGAGTCCGTGCGCCGCGCGCGCACCGGCATGCAAGAGGAGTCGCGCCCGATGGGTTCGTTCCTGCTGCTCGGCCCGACCGGCGTCGGCAAGACGGAGACCGCGCGCGCGCTGGCGCAGTTCCTGTTCGACGACGAGACGTCGATGGTGCGCCTCGACATGAGCGAGTACATGGAGAAGCACTCGGTCGCGCGGATGATCGGTGCGCCCCCCGGCTACATCGGATACGACGAGGGTGGCGCGCTGACCGAAGCCGTCCGTCGCAAGCCGCACTCGGTGATCCTGCTCGACGAGATCGAGAAGGCCCACCCCGACGTCGCCAACATCCTGCTGCAGATCCTCGACGACGGTCGCCTGACCGACGGACAGGGTCGCATCGTCGACTTCACGCAGACGCTCGTCATCATGACCAGCAACATCGCCGGCGAGGACGCGTTGCGCGGACACTTCCGGCCCGAGTTCCTGAACCGGCTCGACGAAGTCATCCACTACAACGCGCTCGAGCCGAGCGTGCTGATTGGCATCGTCGACGTGCAGCTGAAGCGCCTCGCGCGAAGCATCGGCGAGCGCGACCTCACGCTCGAAGTGTCCCAGCAGGCGCGAGCCGCGCTGGTCGAAGAAGGCTGGGATCCGGAGTACGGCGCGCGACCGCTCAAGCGCGCCATCCAGCGCCGGATCCAGAACCTGCTCGCCGACGCGATCCTCGACAACCGCCTACTGCCGGGCGACACCGCGATGGTCGACTTCGGCGACGAGGGCTTCACGCTCAGCGTCCATCGCCCGACGGCGCGGCTGGCTTCGGCGTAGCCGTACGGAGCCGCACACCCGCCGCCACGGTCGGCGCGGTGTGCGGCTCCTGTTGCGGAGGTCAGCTGGCGAACGAGCGCGCCAGCTCCGCCAAGCGCTCGGTCCAGAACGCGCGCACGCGCTCCGCGCTCGCCTTGTCGGGCAACTCGCGATGCTGGATCGTCACCTGGCTCTTCGTCGCGGCCTTGGCGTAGAAGTGGACGTCCACCTGCGTGCCGTCCTCCCAGGTCAAGCGCATCGACTTGTCGCGCGTCGACGTCTTGATCCGCGGCTTGACGTCGCCGAGCCAACGCACACGCTTGCGCGCGCCGAACGCCGCGTACAAGTCCGCGACCGCGACCGGCAGCGTCTTGCTCTTGTTGACGTCGTAGCCGCCACCGCGCCGCTGCCCGGTGTCGCGTAGACCCCGCACGCGCTCGTAGCCGACCGTCACCGTTTGCGCCCACCACGCGGACACGTCGAGCTCGTCGCGTAGGAGCGCGGCGATCGACCTGTGCGGCTTCGACGCGGCACCGTGCTGATCGAGCACGCGCACCCAATCGCGCCAATCGCGGCCGGTCTTCGTCTTCACGGCTTCGTCGCTCATTCCGGCGATGGCGGCGTAGTCGCGCTTGTCGTCCTTCGTGCGCACGACCTGCGCGCGCGCGGTGGTGTAGGACTCGCCCGTGCGACGCATGCGCTCACGAACGTGGCGCTTCAGATCCTTCTGCTTCGGCATCTCGGTTCTCCGTTTCGGTTCACGCAGAGACGACGCACCCCGGCTGCGAAGCCCGCGCTAACGAAGGGAGCTTCGGATGCAGATCCGGGGGTGTGCCCCCCTTTGCCTCGCGAGGACCCTTGCCGAGGAAGGGCCGAAGAGGTTGGGCGTGGACCACGCCCGTGGGGAGCATCGTACCAAAACTTTCCCGCCGCGAAGCGCGACGCGGAGTGCGACTCCCCACCGCTCGCTCGGTACGTTCCTGGCGTGAAAGCGTGGAGTGGAGTGCAAGTCTGCGTCGGCCTCCTGGCGGCCTGCGGTTCCGAGGCGCGGCCCCTCGCGGAGGGCGCGCCGAACGTGCTGCTCGTCTCGCTCGACAGCGCGCGTCGCGATCGGATCGGAGCACGCGTGACGCCCCACATCGATCGGTTGGCGAGCGAGGGCGTGGTGTTCGAAGCGGCGTCGTCGACCACGTCGTGGACCCTGCCCGCGCACGTCTCGCTCTTCACGGGGCTCGCCGACGTGGCGCACGGCGTCGACCTCGACGGCCATCGCGCGAGCGAGGACTTGCCGTGGCTCGTCGAGTCGCTCTCACGCGCGGGATATCGCACGGCGGGCTTCTTCTCGGGACCGTATCTCGAGCCGCGCTTCGGCTTCGCGCGCGGGTTCGCGCGGTACGAGGCGGCGTACGGCGACGAGCTCCGTGCGGCGTGGGAGCGCGCCGAGCGCGCGGAGGCGCGGCTCGCCGAGCGCGGTACCGCGGCGACAACCGCCGAAGTGGAGGCGAGCACGGAAGCGAGCCAGGCGCTCGAGCAAGCATCGCACCGAGACTCGAGCGCGCGGCGCGTGACCGACGCGGTGCTCGCCGAGCTCGACGAAGCGGCGCGCGCGGACCAGCGCTTTTTCGTCTTCGCGCACTACTTCGACCCGCACTACGACTACACGCCGCCGGCGCCGTTCGATCGGCGCTTCGACCCCGACTACACGGGCGCGATCGACGGGCGCGACTTCTACACGCGCGCGGACGTCGCCACCTTCGTTCCCGTCACCGACGCGCACCCGAGCGGACGAGCGCGCGTCGTCGACGAGCGCGACCTCGAGCACCTGATCGCGCTGTACGACGGCGAGATCGCGGCGACGGACGAACAGCTCGGTCGCATTTTGGTACGCCTCGACGAGCTCGGCCTCGCGAACGACACGCTCGTCGTCGTCCTCGCCGACCACGGCGACGAGTTCTTCGAGCACGACGGCATCGGGCATCGGCGCACGCTCTTCGAGGAGGTGCTGGCGATTCCGCTCGTGTTGCGTTGGCCGGCGCGCATCCCGCCGGGCGCGCGCAGCTCGGCGACCGTGTCCATCGCGGACGTCGCGGCGACCGTGCTCGATGCGGCGGGGATCACGGCGTCGCGCGCCAGTCTGTTTCCGCTCGCGACCGGCGCGTCGGATGCTGTGTCCGCACGTGGCGCGCTCGCGCGCATCGTCAACACGCGCTATGTCGACGAGACCTTCGTTGTCGACGGTACGTCGCACTCGGTCGCGTGCACGCGCGTCGAGGTTCGCGAGGCGTGGCGCGACGGTACGCTCAAGATCACACGCGAACGCGCGTGGCTGCGCGCCGGCGAGGACGTCGCCCCCGCGCTCGACACCCGACTCCGCAATCGCAGCGCGGCGCTGCGCGCCGAGGAGCGCCTGTCGTGGATCGACCTCGCGCGCGATCCGGGCGAGCGCTCGCCCTCGACCGACTTCTCCGCACCGCGCGCACGCGCCGCGCTCGACGCCTTCCGCGCGGAGTATGCCCGGCTCCTCAGCGCGCGCCGCGAACCCCGACTCGACGCCACGAACGAGGCGCTCGCCAGCGCGCTCGCCGGCCTGGGCTACGTCTCCGTCGACGCGACGGAAGGTGTGGTCGCGGCGAGCGAGCTCGTCCTCCCGCTCCCCGGCGAAGCCGTCGTCACGCCGCGCGACTGATACACTTCGCGCGTGGACCCGAGTCAACGCTGGATCGAAACGCTGGGCGAGTGCCGCGACGCCGGTCGCGCGTGCGTCATGGTCGTCGTCACCGAGGTCGAGGGCAGCGCGCCGCGCGAAGCGGGCGCGCGCATGCTCGTCGCCGACGGCAAGCTCGCCTGGGGCACGATCGGCGGCGGCAACCTCGAGCTCTTGGCGATCGAGCACGCGACCGCGCTCCTCGCCGACTCCGCGCGCGGCTCCGAGTCGGTCGCCTACCCGCTGGCCGAGAAGACGGGCCAATGCTGCGGCGGTCGCGTCACGCTCTTCTTCGAGCCGTTCCGCTGGACGCGCAATACCGTCGCCGTCTTCGGCGCGGGCCACGTCGGCCAGGCGCTCGGCGCGCTCGCACCGTACATCGGCGCCGAGATCGAGCTGATCGATGGGCGCCACGAGGAAGAGCTGCAGCCCGTTCCGCCGCGCGCGAGCGAGCGCACCTACACGCTCACGTGCGTCGACGCGCCCGAGGGCGAGATCGAGCGCCTGCCGGCGAACGCGCTCGTGCTCGTGATGACCCACAGCCACGCGCTCGACCTCGAGATCCTCGAGCACGCGCTGCGCCGCGGAACGTTCCCGTACCTCGGCCTCATCGGTTCGGACCGCAAGTGGCGCCGGTTCCGCGACCGGCTCTCGCAGAAGGGCATCAGCGCCGAAGCGATCGCGAGCGTGCGCTGTCCGATCGGCGTGTCGCAGGTGTCGAAGACGCCGCACGCGATCGCGCTATCGACCGCGACCGAGCTGGTCGAGGTCATCGCGCGCGCGGAATCCGGAGCGTAGTGCTCAGTCCGCGCGCAGCGCGGCGATGCGTTGCATCAGCGGCGGGTGCGAGTAGTGCAGCTTCACGTAGAGCGGGTGCGGCGTGAGGTTCTGCAGGCTGTCCGCGGCGAGGTGCTTGAGCGCGGAGACCAGCCGCTCGCCGGAGCCGGTCGTCGAGCGCGCGAAGGCGTCCGCCTCGAACTCGTTCTTGCGCGAGAAGGCTTGGACGCAGAACGAGAGCACCAGGTCGATCGGCGCGAAGAGCAGGCTGAACAGGATCAGCCCCGCGTAGGTCGACGGCTGCGCCAGGAAGAACGCGTCGAACAGCGCCTGCTCGCGCAGCACGAGCGACAGGAGGAAGAACACGACACCCGTCTGCAGGATGCCGATGACCATGCCCTTCGTGATGTGGCCGCGCTTGTAGTGGCCGATCTCGTGCGCGACGATCGCGACGAGCTCCTCGGTCGACTGCTTCTCGATCAACGTGTCGAAGAGCGCGACGCGCTTGCGCTTGCCGAAGCCGGTGAAGAACGCGTTGGCCTTGGTCGAGCGGCGCGATCCGTCGATCACGAACAGGCCCTCGAGCGGGAACGACACCTGCTTGGCGTACTCGAGCACGGCGCCGCGCAGCTCGCCCTCTTCGATCGGCTCGAACTTGTTGAAGAGCGGCATGATCCAGGTCGGCGCGACGAACTGGATCACGACCATGAACGCGGTGACGACGAGCCAGCACCAGAGCCACGCGAGCGGTCCCGCGGCTGCGAAGAACCACAGGATGGCGGCGAGCAACGGCCCGCCGAGGACGACCGCTAGAACCATCCCCTTGAGCGCGTCCATCCAGAGCGTCTTGGGCGTCGTCTTGTTGAACCCGAAGCGCTCCTCGATCACGAACGTGCCGTACCAGCTGAACGGTATCGACAGGACCATGTGCGCGAGGCCGAGCAAGCCGATGAACGCGAGCCCCGTGCCGATGGCCCCGAAGCCGAAGCCGCGCACGACTTCATCGAGCCACTGGAAGCCGTGCGCGTACCAGAACACGAAGAGCGTGACGAGGTGGAACGTCGTCGGGACGAGGCCGAAGCGCGTCTTCGTACGCGTGTATTCCTGCGACTTCCTGTAGCGCTCGGCGTCGTAGACGTCGTGGAACTCGGCCGGCAGGTCCGCTCGGATCGCGCGCAGGTTCAGCAGGTCGGCGACGAGGTGCAACGCGTACTCGAGAACGAGCGCGACGGGAATCAGAACGGCGAAGGGGATCACGCCCGGAGTCTACCGGTTCGACCGCGTCATCCGCGACGGCGCGCCGAGCGCGTGCGTGTCGCGTGCTCCTGGGCGATGGCGAGCAGGTCGTCCGCGGGCGGCAGGTCGGCCACGTGTTTGCCGCGGTGCATCCAGAGGATGCGGCCGCCGCGGGCCATCAACGCGGCGCCGGGGTTGAGCCATACGTCGCTCTCCTTCGCGAAGGTCCGTGCCCAGCTCTGCGCGAAACCCGCGCGGGTGGCGCGCTTGCGGCTGCGGAAGATCTCGCCCGGCATCAGCATCTTCCAGGCGGGCATGCGGTGCAGGCCGAAGGCGCGGTAGCTCGCGCGCGTCGGATCCGCGATCGAGATCAGGTCACGCGTGTACTTGACCGTGTCGGCGAGCTGTTCGGGCCGCGCTTGCACGACGACGACGAGCTGTACGCCCGTCTCGCGGAACTTCCTGGCGAGGCCGCGCAACTGCGCGAGCGCTTCGAAGAAGAAGATTCACCCGCAGTGTCGGAGCCAGACGACGAACGCCGGCTCGTCGCTCCACACGTCGGACAAGCTCGCGCGCGTCCCGTCGGCGCGTGTGTACTCGAAGTCGGGGGCTTGGGAACCGACCTCTACTCTCTCGACCATCTCGTTTCCTTGCGCCGGGTAGCGCGCGTATTCGTCTCAGGTGTCTCGTCGGAGGCGGGCACCGCGCAACCGACAAGCGCTATAGTACCCCCTTCGTCAAGCCCCTGAGCGACAACACGGCCCGAAGGCACCGGCGTGCAAACGAACGAACCCGAATCGAACGCAGCGAACGACCCCGCGGCCCCGCCCGCACCGTCCTCGTCCAAGCTCCTGCTCGAGTTCGGACCGTTGCTCGCCTTCTTCGTCACGAACAAGCTCAAGGGCATCCTGTGGGCGACCGGTGTGCTGATGGTCTGCATGGCGATCTCGCTGGCGATCCAGTGGAAGCGCGACCGCAAGGTCTCGCCCATGATGGCGTTCACCGGCGTCACGGTGCTCGTCTTCGGCGGTCTGACGCTCTGGCTCGACGACCCGGTCTTCATCAAGATCAAGGTCACGATCCTCAACGCGATGTTCGGCATCGTGTTGCTCGGTGGAGTCGCGACGGGGCGCTCGTTCCTCAAGACGCTGATCGGACCCGTGTTCCAGTTGACCGACGCGGGGTGGCGCGCGTTCACCGTGCGCTACGGCTTCTTCTTCCTCGCGCTCGCGGGACTCAACGAGCTCGTCTGGCGCAACGTCTCGACCGACGCGTGGGTGAACTTCAAGGTCTTCGGCCTGATGGGCCTGACCATCGTGTTCATGGTCACGCAGGTACCGCTCATCCAGCGCCACGCGATTGCGCCTGCGTCGGAGGAGAGTCGGTGATACGGAGCCGCACACCGAGCGGCGTTTGATTGGCAGGGTCGTGCCGCACACCGAGCGCCGTTTGATTGGCAGGGTCGTGCCGCACACCG
>JAJDEV010000096.1 GCA_029259605.1 Planctomycetota bacterium
GAGAGGTACACGTCCGGAACTTCCGAGTGCGATTCGATCCCCGGAACCACCCGGACCGTCAGAAGCAGAGGAACATCAACAACTCCCCGTCCCTGAGAGATCCAACGGAGAAGAGGTACACGTCCGGAACTCCCGAGTGCGATTCGATCCCCGGAACCACCCGGACCGTCAGAAGCAGAGGAACATCAACAACTCCCCGTCCCTGAGAGATCCAACGGAGAAGAGGAACACGTCCGGAACCTCCGACTGCGATTCGATCCCCGGAACCCCCCGGACCGTCAGAAGCAGAGGAACGCCAACAACTCCCCGTCCCTTCACTTCCCCACGCACGCGAGCGAAGCTTCGCCGCGCTCACCAACGCGCGCGCACGAGTTCCCTCAGGGGCGGGATCGTGCTGAGGTGCACGCGGGAGCCGTCGCGGAGGACGAAGGCGGGGCGCGCGCGGCGGAAGAGTGCGTGGCTGTCGATCTGGTCGCGCAGGGGTTCGAGGCCCTTGAGTGCGGCCTCGGCGAACGCGTCGGGTTGGAGGAACACGGCGCGTTGGAACTCGCTGCGGGTGAAGCACGATGCGAGGAAGCGCGGTGTCATCCCGTCCAGGTCGAGCTCGGCGGCTTCGAAGAGCCAGTCGATCGGGACGAGCTCGAGGCCCGCGGCCTGCGCGCGTTCGCACAACGCGTGCAGGGCCTCGAGGCCGCCGCGCTCGTGGATGCGCGACACGATGAGCCACGCGACGCCGTAGTACGCCTCGGGGATGTCGGGCCAGCGTGCGTGCAGGTCGCCGCGCCCGGTCGCGAGGATCTCGCGCGCCATCTCGCCCGTGAACGTGTCGTCCATCCGCAGGATCAGCGTGCGCCGGAAGGGCACGCCCTCGTCCTTGTCGTCGGCGCCGGGGATGCGGTAGGCGAGTTCGAGCTCGATGCCCTCGGTGAAGGCGGAGGCGTTGAGTAGGCGATGGGCGCGAATGTGGCCCTCGTGCTCGGGGTTCACCTCGCACGCGATGACGTCGGCCAGGCCCTCCTCGAGGATTCCGGGCAGCGTCTTCCACGTGTTCCCGATGAGCGCGTGCACGAGCTCGTGGGCGAGGTACCACGGCGTGTTGCCGTCCGACTGCAGATGGATGCGTCGCGCGTCGAACTCGTTGGCGAGGAGCGTGAAGCCGCGCACGCTCTCGGGGCGGTTCTGGTGGCGGTAGACGCGCAGCTCGTCCTGCACCCACACGTCCACCGCGCGGTTCTGGCTGCCCGGCAGGATCGCGCGCACCTCGGGCGCGAGCCGCACGTAGAGCTCGGCCATCTCCGACGCCTTGCGTTCCGTTTCGGCGCGCACGGAACCGAAGGGGGTCTCCACGACGATCGGTGGCGGAGGCGCGAGGCACGCGGGCGTCGCACCGGCGAGCGCGAGCGTGACGAGCGAAAGCGAACGACGGAGCATCGCGGTCAGCATAGCGTCCGCGTCCGGGCGTGCGTGCTCACCGGGTGACCGCCCACTCGCGCCACGCGGCGTCGAAGGCGGCGTAGCTCATCCCGAGTTCGTCCTTGAACGCGTCACGCTGGGCGCCGGCCATGTCCGTGCCGTCCGGATAGTTGTCCGGACCCTTGCGCCCGTGCAGGCGCGCGTTGATGCGCGCGAATGCGTCCGCGTGCTCCTGCAACAGGAACTCCGTCATCGACCAGCAGGCGAGGTGGTGCTCGTCCTCGAACTCCGAGAACGTGCGCAGGGACGAGACCTCGGCGAGCGTCGGCATCGCGTCGCGTTGCGCGCGCTTCTTGACCTCTGCCGACCAGTCCTTCTTCGTCACCTTGTTGGCGATCGAACCTTCGCCGAAGCTGAACGAGTTGTAGCGCGGCTCGAGGCGGCGCTCCAAGGCGTGCGCGAGCCCTTCCTTGATCCAGAGCGGCGTCTCGTAGGAGTAGTGCTTGTAGCCGTCGACGAGGTTGTGGACCGTGTTGAAGACGATGACGTTGTGCAGGTGCGCGTCGCCGTAGATGTCGTTCTCCGTCAGGTTCGTGACGGTGAGCAGCGCGTCTCGTTCGAGGATGTTCCACTTCTGCGTGTTGCGGATCTGCAGTCCGAACTGGCGGTGTAGGAACACGACCTGCACGTCGGCGTTCGGGAGCGCGATCGTCTCGTACTTCCCCGACTGGCCGAGGTAGGGGCCTTCGCCGAAGTAGGGCGTGCCGACGATCCACTTGGTTCCGGGTGGGGGGAAGTCGTCCGCCGAGACCTTCAGGATCGCGAGCATGTCCTTCCAGAGGTCCTCGAGGCGCTGCGCGAACAGGTGCGTGCGCAGCCACGGGTCGAGCACCTTCTGCTTCGGGTTGACCTCGGGCAGCACCTCGGCGAGCCGCGTGAGTTCGGCGCGGATCTTCTTCTTCTCGTCCTGCGCGACCGTGTGCGAACCCACGGCCAGGCCGAGCTTGAAGTGCTCGGATTCGATCCAGTAGATCTCCGCGTCCGAGAGGAGTTCGTCGACGCCGTTCGTGTCGAGCGCGCCGAACGCGAAGCCGCCGTGCGACGCGATCCCCGCCTGCGCCATGCGCTCGGCGTCACCTTCGCAGTAGGGACAGTTCTCCGGTGCGTTGTGTTCGTCGGCGCGCGCCGTTCCGGTCGCAGAGAGGAGGGCCACGATCGCGAGTGCCGAACGTCGTGTGGTGTCGCTCATCATCGGTCGGTCGACTCGGGAGCGCGTTCGCGCATGCGGAACAGGAAGGCCTCGGGGACGAGCTCGCGCCAGGCGGGTTCGACGATCTCGAGCACGGCGGCGTCGATCGCGTCCTCGATGGAGGTATTCGCGTCGGTCGCGCCCGGGTACGACAAATCGAGGAACGGAAACATCTGCACCGTCAGCTCGAGCCACTCGCCCTGTCCGCTCTCGCCCGGTTCGGTCGACTCGACGCGCACGAGCGCCCAGCGACCGATGAGTTCGATTGGTTCGCTCCACACGCCGGCCTCGAGCCGCCGCGCGGAGACCCAGAGGTCGATGCCGAGGGCGTGCACGCCGCCCGCGTGCGGCGCTCCGTTCTCGGTCGCGCCATCTGCGCCGACCGTCGCGCGCGCCGCGCGGCAGGCTTCGAGCGCCGCGCCGCGTGCCTCCGCGTCACGCGCTCGAATGGCCCAGATCGGCAGGACGACGTTCGTGAGCGCGAGCCGACGCAGCTGGCTCGGCACGTAGTGGGGGTACAGCTCCCCGATGGCGTCCGCGATCCAGTCGACGTCGTCCGCGCGGATCGGCTCGCCGTCGACGGCGAGCACCGTGCCGTCGGGGTAGGTGGGTTCCGGCGCAACGATGGGCGGCGGCGCGCTCGGCTCCGCGGCCGGGTCGCACGCGCCGAGTGTCAGCAGCACGGCGGTGCCCCAGGCGCCGAAGCGGCGGTCCTGCCTCACGCGTTCTGTCGCTCGTCGAAGTGCGAGAGAAACGGCAACCCGCGCTCGACCAGGAAGTCGTACGTCGTGCGCGCGCGCGCCCAGCACGGGTCGAGCCCCTGCGCGAGGACGGTCGGCCCGAAGCTCCCCGTGTTCTCGAGGAAGAGCGAACGCGGGTCGTTCGCGAACGACTCGATGCGCAGCGTGAACGCGTGGGGTTCGCTCTGCGTGGGGGGGAAGACGAGGCGTACGCCGTACAACTCGGGGTCGCGGCCGAAGCTCGCGAGCTCGCTGTCGAAACCGAGCATGCCCTCCTTCAGGTACTCGCGCGAGTCACGAAACTTGCGCGGGTTGACGAGGCTGCGCACCGTGACGACCTGCGCCGTGAAGAGCTGGACCGGATGCGCCTCGAGCACGAGCGAGGTGATGCGGCCCATCCGCGCGATGAACTCGTCGAGCGTGATCCCCGTCAGCTCCTCGCGGAACTGGAATCGGTCGGGCAGGAACGCCGCGCTCGAAACGGCGCCGGGCTGGCCGACGGGATTCGAGAGGACGGCGCCCGTGGGCGTGACCGCGTAGCTCGAGTAGGGCGGATGGCCGTCCTGGAAGAGCCGGTTGTGGACGCGCTGGATGACCTCGGGGGACGGCGCGCCGGGCGGGTGCAGGAGTTCGCAGAGGAACGCGATCGAGCGAGGCGTGTAGTGCATGGAGTTGCTTCGGGCCTGGATAGGCGCGCTGATCCCGCATGGTAGCAGGGTCCGCGGCCGCTTTCGGGGTGCGGCTCCGACGGATGGGGTTCGACTTTTCGCCGTTGCGGCGGCCTTCCAAGGGCTCCCGCCGAGTTCCTCTCGCTCCGATGCGGGAGGCGGGTACGCTTTCCTCGTTTTCTGGGAACCCGGCGGCTCCGTCGCCGCCGCGACGTCCCGTTCGGAAAGCTTCCGAGCGAATCCGGGAAGCCCCGAATTCGGCCTCACAGCCCACTCGACCGACGCGTATCGGGCACCCCTGTCCAATCCCTTCACCCTTCTCCGAATCCATGTCTCGCCAACCCATCCTCCGTCGCGCTTCGCTGGTCACCGCTAGCCTGGCAGGCATCCTGCTCGCCTCCTGTGGAGAATCGGCCGAGCCGATCTCGAGCTCGAAGGTCGCGAACGAGTCCACCGATGCCGCCGTCACGCCCGCGTCGAACCCCGCCCCCGCCAAGCCGGCGCCGAAGAAGGGCAAGGGCAAGGGAAAGGGCAACCGCGTCGACCCCGCCGAGTTCGGCAAGATCACGGCCCCGGTCTCGCAGCCGGCGCCGGAGGGCATCGAGCTCCCGCCGAACGATCCGATCCTCGGCCCGGTGCTCGTGATCGAGGGCCAGATCATTCCGCACGACGTGATCCGTCGTGAGGTGTGTCGCGGCCCCGCGGGCAACTCGGCTGCCGAGCTCGAGAAGCTCTCGATGATCATGACCCAGGAGATCAATCGCCGGGTCGAGCAGGGCGCGTCTCCCTCGGACTTCGTCATCACCGATGACGAGATTCAGGCGACGATCGAGATGAACGCCGAGGCGCTCAAGGAACAGTTTCCCGAGGGCGAGATCGAGATGCGCCACCTGCTTCCGGCGGGAGTGCACGGGGTGGCCGACCAGGTGCACCTCACCGAGCTCTTCATGAAGGTGTTCCTGCCGCCCGGACCGGCGGACGAGTTGCCGCCCATCACGATCACCGCGCTGCAGCAGGCCGATCAGGGCAAGCAACTGCTCGAAGCGCTGCGCACGGAGCGCGAAGCCGAGGCGGAGGGTGAGGACCTGTCCGGCAACTCGATGTTCCGCCAGATCATCATCCAGACCCTGCGCGAGTACCTCGTCTCGTCGAGCGATATCGACGACGGCGACGACCTTCCGGTCGACGTCCTGATGCGCGTCAACGGACAGGACATGCTGACGGCGACGATCTGGAATCGCGTCAAGGACTTCGTCTCCGACGTCGAAGTGCGTCAGGCGAAGCAGTGGCTCGCGAACATGAAGCTGCTCGAAGCCGAAATGGGCAGCAACTGGCTGACCCTGGCGGAAGCGGACGCCAAGTTCGAGGAATACGCTGCGCCGTACCGGGAGTCGATGTTCAGCGTCGAGAACGTGGCGCTCATGGTGAAGCGCTATCCGAACGTGAGCGCGTTCCGGAAGTTCCGTCGCGCGTACGACTCGTACCAACAGAAGATCGCCGACGAGCTCAACCCCGAAGACCTGCGTCGTTTCGCGGAAGCGCGTACGAAGCAGCTGATCGGCCAAGCCGTCGTCGACGTCGACGTGATCCTGCTGTCCGCCTACGACTTCCACGAGAAGCAGTGGATCGAGGACGGCTGGGAGAAGGCCGCCGAGCGCGCCGACGAGGTCTTCCGCCAGCTCGTCGAGGAGAAGGTGCCGTGGGACGAGGTCCTCGAGCGCTTCTCCGACTTCTACGACATTCCGACCGGCAAGGACTTCGTCGCGCAGCAGCTCCCGGCGAAGTCGAAGGGGCGCTTCCGCGCGCTGACGCGCAACACGCTCATGCAGCAGTTGCAGGAGAGCGAGTACCTGCAGTTCCTCAACGGCCAGACGATCGCCGACTACATCTTCTTCGGTCTGAAAGAAGGCAACGTGTCGGCGCCGATCCGTGGTCCGCACGGGTACTACATCTGCCGCTTGCTTCGCAAGCAGCCGGCGCCGCAGAAGGTCGACCTCGAAGACGAGCAACTGATCGTCATGGCGGAGCAGGACTACACGCTGCTCAACCTGGCCGAGTACTGCCTCGAGCTGCGCAACGAGAAGCAGGTCTACGGGATCGAGTAGACCCTCACCGACGCATCGACGACGCCCCCCGTCCCACTCGCTCGAGTCGGGACGGGGGGCGTCTTGCGTTGGGCCCGGGGTGTTGTCCTTTGACTTGAACCAGGCCCTCGTCGAAGATCTCGCGCTTGGACCGATCGTCTCGAAGTATTTGGACGCTGCTCCGCCCGCTCGCGGTGCCGCACCTGCGTTCCGTAGGTTTGGTCGTCGTGCTCGGCCTCGTGACCGCGTCCGCCCAAGCTTTCGTGCTCGTGCTGTTCTCCGGCGTCTGGCGCCTGCTCTTCCCGTCGCCGGAAGAGAACCTCGAGGTGATGCCCGGCGTCGATGTGCCCGATTCGAGCGGCGTCACCGCGATGATCGACGGGCTCGAGGCCTTCTCGCGCTCGCATGACATCTTCGACAACTGGAAGCTGTCGATGCTCGTCTGGTTGACGGCGCTGTCGCTCGCCTTGGCGATCGTGGCGGCCGTCGCGCAGTGGGGCTACACCCAGATCAGCCGCTACGTCGGGTTCCGCATGATCGTCGACCTGCGGGTGAAGGTTGCGCGGCACCTGATGGGGCTGTCGATGCACTACCACGGAACGCGGCGCTTCGGCGACATGCTTTCGCGGGTCAGCTCCGACGTCTCGCAGACGCTCAACGCGGTCAACGTCATTTCGCGCTCGGTCATCCTCGAGCCGATCAACGCGATCGCCGTGATCGCGATGATGATGTGGACGGCGCCCTGGACGACGGTCGCGGTCGTCGGCGCGCTTCCGATCGCGCTCGTTCCGGTCATGCGTCTCACGCGTAAGGTGCGCAAGGGATCGACGAAGAGCAGCGTCTCGCTCGGCGCGTCGGTGCAGGCGCTGACGCAGATGTTCCAGGGCATCCGCACGGTCAAGTCGTTCGGGGGTGAGGAGCGCGAGCTCAACGGCTACCGCGAGTTGAACGAGGGCTACCTGCGGACGTCGATGCGCATGGTGAAGGCGATCGCGCTCACGCACGCGTGGACGGCGTTCTACAGCATCGCCGCGTTGAGCGTTCTCATCTTCGCGATCGGCTTCGCGCAGCTGCAGTTCTCGATCTTCCCGAAGCCGGGCGAGATGATGGCGTGGTTCCTGATGGTGGCGCGCTTGAACAACCACGTGAAGGTCGCCGCCAAGTCGTTCTCGCGGCTGGGCGAGGCGGCCGGCTCGTCGCAGCGCATCCTCGAACTCCTCGACGAGGCCCCCGATGTCTCCGAAGCGGCGCATCCGGTCCGCATCGGCGCGCTCGATGGTCCGCTGCGCTTCGAGGGCGTGTCCTACCGCTATCCCGACGGCGAAGGCTTCGCGTTGCAAGGCATCGACCTCGAGCTGCGGACCGGGGAGACGCTGGCGCTCGTCGGTCCGTCCGGCTCGGGCAAGTCGACGCTCATGGACCTCGTCGCGCGCCTGATCGATCCCACCGAGGGACGCGTGTCGCTCGACGGGCACGCGCTCTCGGAGCTCGCGATCGCCGACTGGACCGGTCTCTACGCGATGGTCAGCCAGGCGCCGTTCCTCTTCCACGCGACGGTCGGCGAGAACATCGGCTACGGACGCGACGGAGCGACGCAGGCCGACATCGAAGAGGCGGCGCAGGCGGCCGACATTCACGCGTTCATCGCGTCGCTGCCCGAGGGGTATGAGACGAACGTGGCCGACATGGGCACGCGGCTGTCCGGCGGGCAGGCGCAGCGCATCACGATCGCGCGCGCGCTGCTGAAGGGCGCGCCGTTGCTGCTGCTCGACGAGGCGACGAGCTCGCTCGACTCCGAGTCGGAGGCCGAGGTGCAGCGCGCGCTCACTCGGCTGATGGAGGATCGCACCGTGCTCGTGATCGCGCATCGCTTGTCGACCGTGCGTCGCGCGGATCGCATCGCGGTGCTCGACAAAGGCAAGCTGGTCGAGCTCGGCACGCACGACGAGCTCCTCGCGCTCGGCGGTACCTACGCCAACCTGCACGAGCTTCAGCAGTTCGATCCCGAGCGCTCGACGGCGTCCGAGGCGAAGACCTGAGCGACTCCGCGACTTGGCGAACGCGCAAGCTCAGCGCGCTCGACGCGACGCTCCTCGTGATGGGGGGCATCATCGGGGTCGGGATCTTCTTCACGCCGCACTCCGTCGCGCAGCGCGCGAGTGAACCGTGGGCGTTCATCGGGCTCTGGGTCGTGTGCGGGCTCGTGGCGATGTGCGCGGCGTTCACGTTCGCCGAGCTCGGCGCGACGTTCCCCAAGACCGGCGGCTGGTTCGTCTACCTGCGCGAGGCGTTCGGGCGCTATCCCGCGTTCCTGTTCGCGTGGGTCGTGCTCGGCGTCGTGTCGACCGGCGCGACGGCGGGCGTCGCGATGTTCGGCGTCAGCATGCTGCACACCGCGTTGCCGTCGGTCGTCCCGGACGGCGGGACGGCGGGGAAGCTGGTCGCGGTGCTCATGATCGTCGCGATCACGTGCGTCGGACTCGCGGGCGTGAAGCGCGCGGCCGTCGTGCAGAACCTGTGCATGGTGACCAAGCTGCTCGCGATCCTGGCGCTCGTCGTCTGCGGCTTCGCGGTGTGGAATCGAGGCGGGAGCATCGCGGCCGGCGCCGAGGCGGCGGCCGTCGTCGGCGCCGGCGGCGAGACCTCGCTCCTGCGCGGCATCTTCTCCGCGCTGCTGCCAGTGTTCTTCGCCTACGGCGGCTGGCAGATGGTCGGCTACATCGCGCCCGAGGTGAAGAATCCGACGCGCACGATCCCGCGCGCGATCGTGTTCGGCGTGTTCGGCGTGATCGTCGTCTACGTGCTCGTCAACCTGGCGTACCTGGCGGCGCTCGGGATCGACGGCGTCGCGGCGAACGAGAACTTCGCGACGATCCTCGCGCGCGACGCGTTGGGGAGTGTGGGCGAGCGCGTCCTCGCGGCCGCGATGGCAATCTCGGCGCTCGGCTGGTGCGTGGTCGGGATCATCACGGCGCCGTGGCTCTATGTCGCGATGGCGCGCGAGGGCTTGTTCTTCTCCGCGCTCGGCAAGCTCAACCCGCGCACCGGTGTGCCGACCGCCGCGCTCGTCGTCCAGGGCGCGGTCGCGAGCGCGTACCTCTTCACGTCGATCGACTACCTCGTGGACGCAGTCGTCTTCGTCGAGTGGTTCTTCCACGGCCTCGTCGCTCTCGCGCTCCTCCGTTTGCGCCGCACGCAGCCCGGACTCCCGCGCCCCTACACGAGCCCGTTCTTCCCGCTCGCGCCCGTCGTGTACACGATCGCGGCGACGGCGGTCGTCTTCGATTCGATCCGCAACTCGATCCAATCCGGCGAGATCGCGGTCACCGGTACGGGACTCGGCACGCTCGCGGTCGGCAGCGTCGTGTTCCTTGTGTGGCGGCGCTCGGCCGGCGACGCCCACGCGTCCTGAGCAACACCGCGGCAGTCCGTTCAGATCGATTCGAGCAGGGCGACCGCTTGCACCGCAACGCCCGTTCCGCCCGCGAGCGCGCCGAGGCCCTCGAGCGTCTTGCCCTTCACGTTCACGGCGTCCGGCTCGACCGCGAGCAGCTCGGCGATCGATTCGCGCATCGCCGCGCGGTACGGCGCGATGCGCGGCCCCTCGGTGGCGATGACGACGTCGACGTTGCCGACGCGATAGCCGGCGTCCGCCACGCGCTCCATCGCGCCGCGCAACAGGCGCTTGCTCGACGCATCCTTCCACTCGGGAGCGTCGTCGGGATAGAGCGTGCCGATGTCGTCGAGGCCCGCGGCTCCGAGCACCGCGTCGGTGATCGCGTGCAGCACCGCGTCCCCGTCGGAATGTCCGGCCGGACCGCGGTCGTGGGGGAGCTCGATGCCGCCGAGGATGCACCGCCGTCCCTGCTCGAGCCGGTGGACGTCGAAGCCGATACCGATGCGCTGTTTCATGCTTGGGTCCCCAGTTGCGCGGCGAGCGCGCGCGCCCACTCGAGGTCGCTCGGGCCAGTGATCTTCGCGCCGTGCGACGCGCCCTCGACGAGCGCGACGGGTCCGATGTATCGCTCCCAAAGCGCGGCGTCGTCGGTCGGCGAGAACCCGTCGGCCGCGGCGCGTTCGAGGCACGCGGCGAAGCGCTCGCGCTCGAAGACCTGCGGCGTCTGCGCGGCCCACAGCGGCGCGCGGTCGACCGTGCGGTCGGCGGTCTTGCCGTCGGTCGAGTGTTTCAGGGTGTCGCGCACGGGCGTGGCGAGCAGCGCCGCGCCCGCGGCGTGCGCGGCACGAATCGTCGCGCCGATCTCGTCGGCCGTGACGAACGGGCGCGCGGCGTCGTGGATGCAAAGGAGCTGGAACGGTCGCTCCTCGCGCGCGCCGTCCGGCGCGGCGTGCGCGCCGATGCGGACCGAATCCGCGCGCTCGGCGCCGCCTGCTACCACGGCGACGACCTTGCGGAGCGCGTGGCGCGAATGGGCGAGATCTTGGATCGTGCGCACGTCGTCCGCGTGCGCGACGATCACGATCGACGTGACGAACTCGCACGCCTCGAACGCCGTCGCCGCGATCTCGAGCAGCGAACGCCCTTCGAGCGTGATGAGCGGTTTGCGCGCTTCGCCGGCGCCGCGCATCCGCGTGGATTCCCCAGCGGCGACCAGGATCGCCCGCGCCATCGGCTTCGCGTTCTCCATCGTGTCTCTTCGTCGAGGGTACGGCAGCGGCCTCCGATTCCGTATTCTCGCGGCGTGATTCCCGACGATCTCGTGCCCGAGAACTGTCCGTGGCCGATCGTGCTCGGACTCGATCCGGGCACGCGGCACGCGGGCTACGGAGCGGTCGTCGTCGCGCCCGACGGACCGCGCCTCATCACGTGCGGTGTGATCTCGCCGCGCGGGCGCGACCCGATCGCGAGGCGCCTCGGCGCGATCCAGGTCGAGCTCGAAACGCTGCTTTCGAAGCTGCGCCCGACGAGCGTCGCGCTCGAGAGCGCGTTCGCCGCGCTCAACATCCGCAGCGCGCTGCGCATCGGCGAGGCGCGCGGCATGATGCTCGCCGCGTGCGCGCGGTTCGACGTCGAGGTCGTCGAGTACGCGCCGGCGCAGGCGAAGAAGGCGGTGCTCGGGCACGGCGCGGGCAGCAAGGAGCAGGTCGCGCGGATGGTGGCCGTGTTGCTCGGCATCGAAGGCGATCCGGCCGAGTCCGGCGCGCTCGGTGCGCGCGAGGACGCGACCGACGCGCTCGCACTCGCGCTCGCGCACGTGCATCGCATGCGCGTCAGCGAGCGCCTGGGCGGAAGCTCGCGCGCCTGAGACAACCGATGCTTCGGCCCGAAATCACGCCGAAAAAAGGGTGCGAGGGCGGGGCGCTCCGCTTCCAATGGACGCGTCGATGAGCACCGAAACGAACGAGCCAGAGGGCGACGAATCCCGCCCGCGCAAGCGCTCGAAGGGCAAACGTCGATCCGATGCCGAGCGAGGCGAGGCGCGCGAGGACCGCGCGCCGGCGGATCGCGACGCCGAGCGCATGACGCGCCTCGAGCGCGCGGGCGTCCTCGCGGCCCTCGAGGCGGGCATTTCGGAGGCCCTGCCGGGCGTCGAGATCCTCGACCGCGACCTCGTCTTCGACACGGCCCACGCCGACCTGGCCGCCGTCGATCCGGTGGGTCGACTCGTGCTCGTCCTCGTGGCCGGTGAGGACACGGATCGAGCCGCGCTCGACGCGCTCGACCTCTGCGCCTACGCGCGTGCGAACGCCGGGCTGCTCGTCCGCCACATCGGTAGCCGCCGCCTCGACCCGAGCATCGAGCCGCGCGTCGTCGCGATCGATCCCGACGGCGACGTGCGCCTGGCCGAGCGTTTGGGCGCGATCGCCGCGGCCGGGATCGAGATCTTCGCCGTGCAGACCGTGGCGTCCGCCGCGGGCGAGCGCTCCTACCTCGTGGCGACCGGACCGGAGGCGCGCGCCGCGCTGCAGGACGGCGGCGGGGTCGACACGTTCCTCGACGCGCTTCCGCTCCCGCTCCAGGAGATCGGCCGCGAGCTGACGTCGCGCATGGCGCGGCTCGACGACGAGCTGTTCGCGACGGCCGACCAACACGCGCTCGTCTGGCGCTGGAACGGTGAGATTCTGGCGCGCTTCGAGTGCGAGGGAGAGCGGCTCACCGCGAGCGTCGCCCCCAACCACGCGCCGTCGCCCGTGCGCCGCGCGGAGGACATCGACGACGTCCTCGAGGAGGCGCTCGCGCGTCTCGTCGCCGAGTTCACGCCGCGCGTCCCGGTGCGCGGCGAGCTCCCCGGAGCCCCCGAGCGCGAGCTGCGAGATGGGCCCCCCAGGCCCGTGGCGGGCGATTTGTCGCCCGACGAGCCGATCCTGTCGCAGGAAGAGCGCGACGCGTTCTTCGCCTAGCGGCCCGGGGGGTTAAAAAACCCCACCGCCTGAGCGGGGGGGGGGGGGTTTAAAACCCGGCGGAGAGATGTTTGCTCAAA
>JAJDEV010000097.1 GCA_029259605.1 Planctomycetota bacterium
TGCGCGCCATCTCAACGCTTCCCTTCCTCACCGGGTTCGACGACCCGTCCAGGTCGCCTCCACGCGCTTCGGTCGCGAAGCGCTGATCTGACGCACATCCGCGTCGATCTCGGCAAAGCCTCATGAAGAACCCGGGCTAGCGGACGGACTTCACCCGCGAAGCGTTCGCTGGTTCGAGGCTTGCCGACGCCGCCGACGACGGGCGGACGCTCGACGCCTGGATCTCGACGCGCAGCACGCGGGTCGCGGACCGGACAGTGGTGTTCGACTCTCCGTCGAGCACGAGCCATTGCAGGTGGAACGCGGCCCCCACGATAGAAGGGTCGTTCGGGAACGAGAGCTCGATCGTCGTGGCTCCTTCACCGGGGCGAACGGCACGCGTCTTGGCACCGATCACCGTCGACGGTTCGACGCTGACCGCGCAGTACGGCGATACGGGACGGCCGAGGACGCTCGCCGCCTTGCCGATCACGAGCAACGCGGCGCGATCCGGTGCGACGCGCGAGAGGTGCACCGGAAGGCTCCGGCCGGTTTCCGCGGAGCCGGTCACACCAATGCGAGGCGGCGTCTCGCCGGGCGGCGCGCAACCGGCCCCGAGCGTGGAGACGCCGGCCGGCGCGCCGGACACGAGCGTCAATCCGGCCTGGACCCGAAACACGAGGAAGTCGGGGAAGTCGTCGTCGTTCCAGTCGATCCCGGCCCGAGCCCGAGGAGCGTCGTAGCCTTCGAACGAGAAGAGCGCCTCGCGTGTGGCGCCATCGACGACCCACGTCACGCTCGGATAGCGGCCGACCAGCACGTCGCCCGTTCCGTTGCCGTTGACGTCGCCGGCCGGCTCGACGAACTCCCCGAACCAGTATCCGTGGTCGTCGAAGGGTTCGCGCCGGCCGAGCGGCGCGCCCGTCGCGCCGTCGAAGAAGTGCAGCGTGCCGTCGAACGAGATGCTCGACGCCGCCGCGGCTCCCGATCCACCGGAGAGCATCGTCGCCGGTTCCCGTAGCCCACCGGATGGCGCGCACGCGAAGCCTCCGTACTCCGATTCGCCCACGATGAGATCCGGTATCCCGTCGCCCGTGAAGTCGCCGGGCGAGGCGAACGTCTCCCCGAACGTCGAGTAGCGATGCGAGCCGTGAATCACGTAGAGGACGTCGCCGCTGACTCGGGACTCGACGACCAAGTGTCCGCTGCCGAAGTTGCTTCCGCAGCGGTAGCCGAAGGCGAGGTCGGCCGCCCCGTCGCCGTCGACGTCTCCGATGACCCGCGAGTAGTAGCGCGGCGCCGGGAACGGGACGAGCGTGAAGGACCCTCCGAGGAGCACCCCGTTGTGGGTGAGGGCGTCCGCGTATCCGTCCCCGTCGATGTCGCCCAGGGATTCCCAGTTGGCGCGCGTCGCCGCGGAGCTGAAGAGCACCGCCCCCGTGCGCCCGTCGAGCAGGATGCCCAGCGTGCGGTCGTACGTGCCGACGTCCGGAAAGCCGTCGCCATTCATGTCGCCCAGCGTCGCGACGTACCGGCCGCGGTCCTGGTCCCTGCGGACCCCGGTGTGCTGCCAGAGCGTTTGCTTCGTTCGACCGGAGAGGACGAAGACGCGCCCGACGTACGTGAGCGAGGTTCCCGGCAGTGCCCAGCGATAGTCGCCGACGACGATCTCGCGGAAACCGTCCCCGTCGAGGTCCGGGAGCGAGTCGACCACGCTCGATCCGGTGAGCCACGTCTCGAGCGTCTCCTGCGCGATCGACGCTCGACTCAGTCCACCGAGCGCCACGAGCACGATCACGAACCGGGGTCCACGGGTCTCGAGCATCCGAGCGTTCATCGCTTCCCTCCCTGAGTCGCGAGCAGGACGTCGTGCAGTTCGTTCCAATCTACATCCACCGAGGCGGCGCGGGGCGTCCCGGCGCGTCGATCCGGACTCGCACCCCCCTGGCGGCGTGCTAGGCTTCGCCTGAGCCATGCCCGAAGCCTCCTCGCCGCGCCGACTGCTTGTTCCCACGCTGCTCCTCGTTGCGGGATTCTCCTACGGCTTCGTGGCGGCGAAGCGCGGGCTCTTTCCCAGCGCTTGGATTTCGGCGCTCGTCGCGGACGCGGATGCGACCTCGAAGCCGAAGAACGCGGGCCCCGTCGAGACCGTGCTCCCCACCGGCTGGTGGGTCGAGACGGGCGAGCGGCACTCCGAGGACGCGATCACGGAGAACCTCGGCGACCTCGGGTACGGGCAGAGCTACGGGGTCGGCGCCGACGAGTGGGGTGTCGTCGACTACGACGAGGCGCGCGCGAGCGACGGGTGGAACCTGATCGTCTCCGCGCACGAGCCGGCCGCGTTGCTCGCCGACATGCAGGGCGAGGTCGTGCACGAATGGACGTTCCCGTTCGACGACATCCCGAAGCCGGCGGGGTTCGAGCAGCGCGCCGCGTTCGGGACGCGCTACTTCCGGCGCGCGGCGCTCCTCGACGGCGGCGCGTTGCTCGCGCTCTACGACGGCGCGGCGCTCATCAAGCTCGACAAGGACTCGCGCCTCGAGTGGAGCCTGCTCGGCGGCTACCACCACGACCTCGACGTCGCGGCCGACGGCTCGATCTGGGTGCTGACGCACGAGGCGCACGTCGTGCCGCGGCTGCACGAAACGGCGAAGGTCAAGGAGGACTTCGTGACGCGCGTCAGCGCGGACGGCGAGGTGCTCGGCAAGTGGTCGCTGCTCGAGGCCTTCGAGAACTCGGCCTACGCGCCGCTCCTCACCTCGGTGAATCCCGAGCAGCGCAGCGGCGACATCTTCCACACCAACACGATCACGATGTTCGACGGCAGCCTGGCGCACCACTCGCCGCTGTTCGCCGAGGGCAACGCACTGGTCTCGGTGTGGGGGCTCGACACGGTGGCGATCGTCGATCTCGGGGCGAACGAGGTCGTCTGGGCGCTCACCGGTCTTTGGCACCGGCAGCACGAGCCGATCGTCCTCGAGAACGGCAACCTGCTCGTCTTCGACAACATGGGCGCGAACGAGCGCTCGAGCGTGATCGAGATCGAGCCGTTCACCCAGCGCATCGCGTGGAGCTTCGTCGGAGACGACGAGAACGACTTCTACTCCGCCCTCTGCGGCACGAGCGCGCGCCTCGCCAACGGCAACACGCTGATCACCGAGTCGCTCTCCGGCCGCGCCTTCGAGGTCGCGCCCGACGGCGAGGTCGTGTGGCGCTATCTCAGTCCGTTCCGCGTGGAGCAGAACGGCAAGGACGGCGTCGCGGTGCTGATGGAGGTCGTGCGGCTGCCGCAGAGCCTGCCGCTCGACTGGCTCGACGCCGACTCGCGCTAGCCGGCCCGGCCGGCGAAGCGCCTGAGCGTGCGCACCAGCTTGCCGAGGCGCGGCCCTGGCCGACCGCCGAGGTTGCGGTAGTTCTCGACGAGCTCGGTGAGGAGGTGCACACGCTCCACCTCGACCGCTTCGAGCAAGGCCCGCGCGCTCCGCGAAACGTGGAGCAAGTCCTCGAGCTCGCGGCGCAGCCCTTGGTCCATGTGGTTCGGCGCGTGCAGAACGCCGAGTCCGTGGAACGTCGCGAACGTGGTGAGCGTCCAGTCGATGCTCGACCCTTCGACGAAGTCTTCGATCGCGGTCAGCACGCCGTTCCTCGGACCGCCCTCGGTGAGCGCGTTGTCGTGCTTGTGGTTGTACCCACCGTTCTCGACGAGCCCCGCGCAGCCGTAGCGGATCCCCATGCGCGCGTACGGCTGGCGGTACTCGGCCGGCACGCGATCGGCGGCGTAGTACATGTCGCGCCGCGCGTAGGGCCAGCCGACGTCGTGCGCGATGATGATCGGCATCGACTCCGCCCGTGGATCGAAGTTCGCCTCGATCAGGCGCATGTCGTGGTACACGGTGAACCAGTTGTGGTCGCCGTCGACGATGTAGATCTCGGACTTGATGCCGGGCAGCGCCGCGTGACTCGTCGTCTCGTACACCGTGGCGACCGTGTCGATCAGGCGACGGATCTCGTCGTGGTTCCCGATCGGCTCGGGGTCGATGACGTGCGCGTGGGCGCCGACCCGTTGGCAGTACTCGAGGATGCTCTTCGTGTTGAGCCCGGCCGCGGCGCCGATCTCGGCGATCGACTTCGGTTGGACCAGGTCGCAAATCGGCTCGATCAAGGTCGACCAGTATCGGTTCATCGCGAATACGGGGGATAAACGCTCAGTCCGAAACGAGACGGCTGTAGTCGAAACAGCGCGTCGGAAAGCCTCCTATATAGTAGTCGACCGTGGCGATCCGGCGCGCGATTTCCTCGCTCTCGGGGAACCCCCTGCGCACGTAGTAATAGTGGGTCTTGTACGGTGAAACGCCGAACGCCGCCGCCAGGACGTAGTCGTTCTTCGCCACGTAGGCACGCAGGACGCGCGTCCCCGCGGCCCACGGGAGCTGGCTCTTCGACTCGCCCAGGACGGCCTCGTAGCGGTCGTCGAACTGCACCACCTCGGGCTTGTAGCGGTCGAGGAACGCCTCGCTCAATCCGTCGTGCGCGATCGTCTGATCGTTGAGCCCCCACGCGTCGATCGCCTTCCAACCCGAGACGTAGGGCAGGTGGCCGGCGTTCGTCACCGCGATCGTGTAGTCGGTCGAGTAGTCGGCGAGGATCTGCGCGACGTTGTGCGTGCCCCAGAACTTGTGGCGCCCCGCGGGGAACGTGTCGACCTGGTACGCGATCGAGCCGACGCAGAAGAGCGCGGCGAGCACGGCCGCGAGCCTCGTGCGTTGCGCGCTCGGCGCCGCGTTCTCGTCGCCACGCCACAACTCGAGCACGCGCATCAGGAGCACGGGCCAGCCGATCAGAACGATCGGGAGCAAGCCGTACTGGAACCGGTGCAGGTAGTCCATCAACCCCTCGTGCAGGACACCGAGCACGGTGAAGAGCACGAGCGGTAGGAAGACGAAGACTTGGTCGCGCGAGAAGCGCCGCGCGACCGCGAGTTCCGCGAGCACGGCATAGACCAGCAGCGGCAAGAGCGGGAGCGCCAGCGCGACGATGTGCCGCACGCCGCCCATCAGGTGTCCCCAGTGGAGCGTGCCGCTGCCCTTGATGTAGTAGGTGTTCGGCAGCGGATAGCCGAAGTGCTTCCAGTGCCACACGAAGTACGCCGAGCCGAACACGCCGAAGATCGCGGCGAACCAGAGGAGCATCTTGCGGCTCGCCGCGAAGCCGCGCGTCGCGACCAACGCGACGAGCATGAACGCCGCGAGGAACACGCCCTCGGGCCGCGTCAGGCCGAGCAGCAGCCCCGAACACGCGAAACCGATCGCGACGCGCGTCGACTCGCCGCGCCAATACGCGCGGGTCGCGAGCACCCAGGCCATGGCGGAGAAGAGCGCGAAGTACGGCGTTCCGAAGTACGCCTCGACGTAGCGCACGCCCGCACCGAGGGCCAGGAACAGCGCGGACAGCACGGCCATCCAGCGCGGCGCGCCGCTGACGTTGCGCACGCCGACGTAGATGAGGGCGACGGTCAAGGCGTGCGAGGCGAAGCCGAGCACGTACGTCGCCATGTCGATCGTCATCCCGAGCTTGCCGAGCATGGCGAGCGTGAACATCAGGAAGAAGTCCGTCGCCCCGTCGACCGGCGCCTCGCCGATGTTCCACACGATCCCGTATCCGCGCGCCAGGTGATCCGAGTAGCGCATCAGGATCGCCGCGTCCTCGTACGGAACGAGCGTGAAGTCGAACGTGCGCACGACGTAGATCGCGAGCACGACGAGCACGAGCGCGATCGACAGAGCATCGCGAGCGTCGAACCTGGGCGCGGTCGGGCGGATCGTTGCGGACATGGGGCGGCCGGGCTCGCGCACCGGCGCTTCCCGCGGCCGATCGATGCGGACCGACCGGGCAGCGGACAAGGCGGGAACACACCGAACCGGCGAGAGAGCCTAGCCGCACCCGGTCCGTCCGCAAGCGCTCCGTGCGCGGGGAGCGACGCGACCGGGAAAAGCGTTCGACGCGGCGCGGCCGGCGGGCCCGGTGGCGTCCCGTTCGTCGGGCGTCCGCAGGGGGCGACCGTGCCGCGCCGTGCGTCGACAGCGCGCCTTGTCAGCGCCGCGCGATCACCCTTCGAGGATGACGTGAGTTTCACCACAGCCTGCTAGGATCCGTGCTCCCTGCCGTCTTCCATCACGACGCGCGACGTTCCTTGGACTTGCCCAACAAAACGCTTCCGGCCGCGCTGCGCGCGCTCGGCCTCGGACTGCTCGCCGGCGCGGCGTTCGGCACCGTCGAAGTCGCGCTGCGACTCGCGGGCAACGACGACCCGTCGGTCGCACGGCGTGGCCTCGCGCTGCTTCGCTATGGAGCGCTTTGGAACGCGCTGCTCGGCGCGTCGCTCGCCGTCTTCGCGGCGCTCCTCGGTCGCATCGCGGTGGGCAACGACTGGCGCAGCGCGCGCGAGGGTGGCGCCGCGGTCGTCATCGGGGCACTCGCGGCGTTCGTCACTCCGATCGTCGGCCTGCTCGCGCTCAGCGATCGTCTGACGCGGAGCTCGGCGATCATCCGCGTCTGCGTCCTCGTGATTCTGGCGCTGTGCGCGATCCTCGTCGGCTGGACCGTCGCGCGCCGGCTCTCCGCACGGCCGGCGGGACCCGCGGCGAAGTGGGTTCTGGCTTCCGCGCACCCGCGCTGGATCGCGGTCGCGATGACGGTCGTCATCGCGCTCTCCACATGGCTCACCCTGCGCTCGCAGAGCCGCGTCGTTCACGCCGGCGATCGGAGCGCCGCTCCGGCCCCGGTGCGCGCGGCGGCCGGCGCGGCGGCGCCCGACGTGCTCCTCATTCTCGTGGACACGCTGCGCGCGGACGCGCTCGCGTGCTACGGCGCCGAGGCCGACACACCGAACATCGACGCGCTCGCCGCGCGCGGTGCGTTGTTCGAGGACGTGTACGCGCCGGCATCGTGGACGCTGCCCTCGGTCGCGTCGCTGTTCACGTCGACGCTACCGTCCTCCCACGGCCTCTCGGACTTCGGCCAATCGATCGCGGCCGACCAGGAGACGCTCGCCGAGCGCTTCGGGGCCTCCGGATACCGCTGCCGCGCGGTCGTCGGCAACCCGTTCGTGAACGCTCCCGCCGGCTTCGCGCGCGGCTTCGAGGTCTTCGACGTCTACTCGCAGGAGGTCGAGCGCACGCTGTTCGCCGCACGCCTCTTCGAACTCTCCCTCGAGCTCTCCGGCCTGTGGCGCGACCCCAAGCGCTCGATCGTCCCGTGGTTCGAGCCCCAGGCGTTCCCGTTCGTCGGCTCGCGTCTTTCCTTCTATGTCGAGGACCGCGACATCAACCGGCGCATGCGCGACTACGCCTGGCTTCCGAGCGATCGGCCGGCGTTCCTGTACGCGCACTACGTCGGACCGCACACGCCCTACCTCGAGCATCCGACGCGGCTCCTCAAGTCGCAGCCGAGCCTCGAGGAAGCGCACCTGACCGAGTTGCGCGCGCGGTACGCGTCCGAGGTGGAACAAACCGACGCCGCGATCGGAGACCTGCTCGCCAGGATCGGCGCCGAGCGTGACCTGGACGACATGCTCGTCGTCGTCACGTCCGACCACGGCGAGGAGTTCCTCGAGCACGGGCAGTTCGAGCACGGGCACGGCGTGTACCAGGAGGTCGTTCACGTGCCGCTGATCGTCGCGGGCCCGGGCGTTCCGCGGGGTGCGCGCGTGGAAGGGATCGCCCAACTGCTCGACGTCGCGCCGACGCTGCTCGACCTCGCGGGCATCGAAACACCGGAAACGTTTGCCGGCCGCAGCCTCGCTCCGCTCTTCGCGGATTCCACCGAATTCGCCGCGGGCGTCGCCCTGTGCGAAGCGACTGCGCGTACGCTGACGCCCGACGGGCCGAGCTTCGGGATCGTCTCACGCGGCTGGAAAGTGATCCGGCAGCGTGCGCGCGACGGAGAGCTACGGCATGAAGAGATCTACGACCTCGAGCACGATCCGGGTGAGGAACATCCGTTGACCGCCTCGTCGGACGGGCTGCCCCCCGAGATCGAGGAGCTGCGCGCGCAATTGGGCGCGCTCGAGCAGTCGGTGCGCATCCGCTCGACGTCCGTCGTGGTCGATGGCGAGGCGCTCGACGCGATGGGGTACTCGGGCGAGGACGCGTTCGAGCCGGAGCGCGTCCCGACCGCCGAAGAGGTGCGCGTGTTCGCCGCGTGGACCGAGGCGCTGCCGCAGGACTACCGCCCGCTCGTCGTGCCCGTTCGCTTCGAGAACGGCAAGCTGACGGTCGCGATCGATCCGAAGGCGGGCGTCGAGATGTTCCGCGAGTTCTCGGGCGAGGTGCATCGGAAGCGGGCGAACGAGCAGCTGGGTGAGGAGACGATCCGGAGCCTCGACTTCGAGCCTTCGGAAGGAACCGGGATCGACGACTCCGTCCGTGAACAGCTGCGGAGCATCGCTCCTTCGGACGAAGGCGACTCGAGCGAATGAGCCCCGGAATCCTCATCAGCAAACGCCTCGTCGCGATCAACTCGGCGAGTTCCGTCATCCGCAGCATCCTCAACCTGACGGTGCTGATCTGGCTGCAGCAGTACTTCGTCGAGAAGATCCCCGAGGACGAATATGCGGTGCTCGCGCTGGTCTTCCCGCTGCTGCTGTTCGTCCCCCTGCTGACGAACGTGGTCGGCGGCGGCATCGGTCGCTACGTGATCGAGGCGTACGCGAAGGGCGACAAACGGCGCGTCACGCAGATCACGTCGACGCTGTTCCCGCTGTGCGTGATCATCGCGACGTTCGTCGCGTCGATCGGCTCGCTGCTCGCCTGGAAGATCCAGGCCGTTCTGAACATCAACCCCGAGTACGTCGGCGACGCGCGGATCATGTTCATGATCCTCGTGACGAGCGCGACCGTGCGTACGCTGCTCATTCCGTTCCTCGTCGGCGTCGACGTGAAGCAGAAGTTCCTCTACCGGAACGTGCTCTCGCTCGGGCTCGAGGTGCTGCGCATCGCGATCATCTTCACGCTGCTGTTCGGCGTCAGTACGCGCGTGCTCTGGATGGTCGTCGGCATCGTGCCCGGGACGATCATCGAGATCGTGATCATGTTCCGGTACTCGCGGAAGCTGGTGCCCGAGCTGCGCTTCGACCGCCACGAGATCCGGCGCAAGCTCATCCGACCGATCACGTCGTTCGGCGGGTGGACCGCCGTTTCTCGCGCGGCCGGGATCGCGCGCGAGATGAGCGGGCCGATCATGCTCAGCCACTTCACCGGCTCGCTCGCGGTGTGGCAGTACCGCCTGGGCGGCTACGTCGAGTCGCGCTTCTTCCCCACCGTGCTCAGCCCGCTGCTCACGCTGCAGCCCGCGCTGACCGGCATGCACGCGCTCGGCCAGGAGGAGCGCATGCGGCGCACGTTCTTCCGCATGTCGCGCTACCTGCTGTGGGCGTTCCTGCTGTTCGCCATCCCCGGGATGATCTTCCACACGGAGATTTGGGAGGTCTGGCTCGATCCGCAGTACGCGGAGCGCATGCGTCCGGGCTCGATCGTCCTCGTGCTGCTCTTCGCGAAGTCCTTCTTCGTCTTCCCGCAGCCGATCATCGCGCAGATCGCGCTCGCGCGCGCGCGCATCGCACCGCTCACGAAGCGCACGATCACGATCGAGATCACGACCGTCGTCGTCGCGTTCTATCTGATCTACGTCCGCGACCTGGGAGCCATCGGCCTCGCCACGGCGGCGCTGGTCGTTCCCGCGGTGCTCACGCCGGCGCTGATCTGGACCTTCGCGCTGAAGCTGACCGAGTCGACGTTCGGCGAGTTCGCGAAGCGCACGATCGGACCGGGGCTCCTGCCCGCGCTCCTCGCCACACCGGTCTGGGCCGGAGCCTGGATGTGGCTGCCGCAGACGACCTGGTGGCAGCTCTTCCTCAGCGGCGCCGGCGGCGCGGTGGTCTACGTGGTCGCGCTCGCGAAGCTCTGCATGACCCCGGGCGAACGCGCCGACTTCGGCAAGGTCTTCGCGCGCTTCCGCCGCGCACCCGCGAACTAGCGCGTGATGCGCGCCGAGGGGCGCAGCGAGCCGAGGATCGCCCGCGTCCAGCCGACGAGGCCGCGGGGTGCGCGGCGCCAGTAGGGGTGGAAGACGCGCGCTCCGTCCGAGCGGCGCAGGTTCGAGAGGATCGTCGTCGCGGAGATCTCGTCGGGGCGCGCGCGCAGCGTGTGCGCCTTCGAGAACGGCTCGACGGCGCCCCACCACGGTCGGAACGGGTGCTCCTCGCAGATCGGAACGCCGAACGCCTCGGCGTAGATCGGCAGCTTGTACTCGAGGAAGCCGAGCTCCGGCCGGTCGACTTCGGCGAAGCGCTCGAGGAAGACGCGCGGGAGACAAGTCACGACGGCGACGTAGCCGCGCGGCTCGCCGCCGAAGCCGTAGCGCTCGCGCGCGTGCGCGAGGAACGCCTCGTAGTTGGCGCGCTCGTGCGCGTTGCTGCGCGCGACCCAGTTCCAATCGTCCTCGACCTCGGCGATCGGTCGCAAGCCGGAGAAGAGCGCCTCGCCCTCGCCCAGGCACGCGAACACATCGTCGAGGCGTCCATAGACAAGCATGTCCCACTGCACGACGACGACCGTGTCCCACTCGAGCGCGCGGCCGCGATCGCGGAACCACGCCGCGATGAGCAGGTCGCCGTAGAGGTACTTCCAGTGCGTGCCGGAGCGGAACGTCGTGTCCGCGTCCCCGGCGCCCGCGGGGCGCGGGTCGTCGAACACGTAGAAGTCGTCGACGAGGTCGCCGAACTGCGCGCGAAACTCACCCGTTTGCGCGGGGTCGCCGCCGAAGAGCACGTAGATCGGCGACTCGGGATCGTGCTCGCGCAGGAGTCGCACGCGGTCCGCACAGATCGCCGGCTCCTTGTAGCACCAAAAGAGCGTCGCCAGCTTCATCGGCGACGCGCTACTTCGACGCGAACGCTTCCCACGAACGCTCGATCGGCTTCGCGACGGCGCGGCAGGCTTCGATCAGCTCGACGCCGCGGCGACCCTCCTCACCCGACAGGAGCGGCGGCTTGCCGGTTTGGATCGCGTTCTCGAAGTCGGCCCACTGCGCGTGGAAGCAATCGAACGGGTCCGCGGGCTCGTCGCCGCGCTTGAACCCGCCCGAAAGGTCGAGCGCCTCGCCGCGGATCGTCCAGCGGATGTCCGCATCGAAGGCGCGCGTCACTTCGAGCGTCCCGCGTTCGCCCTCGAGGATCCACGTGTTGCGCAGGTCGCGCGTGCGACTCAGCGTGACCGTGCCTTCGGCGCCGCGCGCCATCTTGAGGCGCAGCTCGCAGTCGGCTTCGACGCCGCCGGCCGCATCCTCGAAGTACTCGACCGACGCGTAGTCGCCGAGCCACCAGAGCAAGAGGTCGAGCACGTGCGCGCCCGTGTCGGCCAGCACGCCGCCGCCCATCTCGCGCCGGAACATGAAGTCGCTCGCGACGGGCCAGCTGTAGATCATCCCCTCGCGGACGTCGAAGCGCTTGACGTTCCCGATCACGCCGCGGTCGAGCAGCTCCTTGACGTAGCGCGCGACGGCCATCCAGCGGCTGACGAGCCCGACGCACAGCGTCGCTCCGCCCTCTTTCGCGGCGGCGATCATCGCGTCGCACTCGGCGGTGCTCATGCCCATCGGCTTCTCGACGAGCACGTGCACGCCCTTGCGCAGGAGATCGATCGACGCCGGCGCGTGCAGGTGGTGGGGGAGCGCGATGATCGCGGCGTCCGCCTGTCCGACGATCTCGTTGTAGTCCGCGATCGCGGTCGCGATGCCGTTCGCGTCCGCCATCTCGCGCGCGCGGTCGAGCGCGCGATCGACGAGCACCGTGACCTCGGAGTGCGCCGACTCGCCGACGACGGGAATGTGAGCGTTGGCGACGGCTCCGCAGCCGACGATGGCGATCCGAATCTTCATGGGGCGTGCGCTAGCGGGGGTCTTCGGACGCGGGAACCGGGTCCGTAGCGGGAGGGTACCCGAGTTCGGCCAGGTCCGCGCCGATCAGACGCTGGAGTTCCTCGCGTTCCTGCGCGGAGAAGTTGCGCCGCCCCTTACCCGGAACACGCGGGTCGCCCGGATTGTGCGCGCGATCGAAGCGCCCCACCGCCATCTCCGCCTCGAACTCGACGTCGAGGAACGCGCACACGCCGCGCAGCGTTCCCTCAGGGTTGGACGCGAGGTCCTCGTAGCGAACGTCGATCGACTGCTCGCGGTGGCGCTCGGCGAAGCGACGCGTCTGGCGCTCGATGTGCAACCAACGCTTCGCCGCCTCGTCGACGCGTCCATAGAGCCCGCCGCGCAGATGCGAATGCACGAGATCGCAGCCGTCGCGAACGACGTGGAGGAACTGCGCGTCCGGGAACGTGGCGAGCAAGCGCGAGAGCGTCTCCGGCGTGCCCGCGCCCACGACAGAGGGCTCGCGACCCGCCATGCTCGCGTCGTCGAGCGAGTTCATCGAGGTCTTGTCGCCCCAGCGCAGCGGCGTCTTGCCGTGCGCCTCCGCGTGATGGCGATAGAACGCGTCGAGCACGTGGGCGAGGTTGCGGTCCTTGTGTCCGATCCAACTCAAGCGGTGCGCGAGCGGTTGCAAGTCGACGTCGAAGGCGTGGAAACTCGGATGGAACTCGAACTGGGCGAGGAGCAGCGCGACGAGGTCGTGCCAGTTGAGCTTGCGGCCGTAGCGTTTGAACTTCCTGACGCACTGGCCGAGCACGTAGGTCTCGGGCGGTACGTGCAATCGTGAGTGCGCGTCGAGCGCGAGGCGCAGCTCCGATCCGCCGGAGTGACGCGCGCCGATGACGAAGAACGGACGGTGGCGCGCCTTTCCGCGCAGCGGATAGCCCGCGAACGGAACGCGGCGCCGGATCTCGCCCGCGCCGATCGCGTGGTTCACCGAGAACGGCAGCATCGTGCGCAACACGCCCTTCATCCGGCTGGCCGACGGTCGCATGCGCCAGGCGCGGAAGGCGAGCTGCGCCGCGCGCATGCGCATGCCTTGCTCGTAGTGCGCCATCGCCGCCTTGTCGGTCCAGAAGCACTTGAAGCCGATCGCCTCGCCCGCCTCGTCGAACAACGCCTTGTGCTTGGCGTAGATGTAGTCGGCGATCACGTCGTCCTGCAGACGACAGCTGATGTTCATCGACGACGGCAAGATGCGGTACTCGTAGAGCGGCTGACGTACGCGCCCCGCCTTGCACCCGGTGTCGAACGCGCGGATCCAGAACTCGAAGTCCTCGCGGCCGCGGCGCAAGACCTCGCTCTCGTCGTAACCACCGAGCCGTTCCCAAAGCGCGCGCCGCATCATCGTGCCGGCACCCGGAATCGTGTCCTCGGCGCGCAGCATCTTCTTGCCGGCCGGCGGTCCCGGGAACTCGAGCACACCGACCGTGCGCCCGAAGAGCCGCACGTCGCCGTACGCGCAGTCGAGCTCGGGGTCCGCGTCGAACATGGAGACCAGCGCCTCGAGGCTGTTCGCCGCGATGCGGTCGTCCGCGTCGACGGGCAGAACGAGCTCGGTGCGCGCCTCGCGAATGCCCGTGTTGCGCGACCCGCCGAGCCCGAGGTTCGCCGTGTGCCGATGCAGTCGGATGCGCGCGTCGCCGATGCGCGCGATGGCCTGCTCGATGTCCGCGCCGTCGGGGGACTCGTCGTCGACGACGATCGCCTCCCAATGCGGAAACGATTGCTCGACGAGGCTGGTGAGGCACTCCGACAGGTAGTGCGCCTGGTTGTAGCAGGGCACCACGACTGTGACGCGCGCGGTCGAGCGCGCGTCTCCGTCGCGCGTCATCTCCTGCGCGGCGGATGCGCCGGATCGAGTCTTGGGTTGAGTCTCCACGGTCAGGATGGACGGCTGCTGCGAGCTTGGAAAACGCTCGGGGTCGCGAGCTCCCGAATCCGGCGCCCCCTCCAACGCCGCCGAGGCCACCCATGCTATCCGGATCTGCCGATCGGAGGGAGCGGCGCCGATCTGCCTCCGCATCCACCCGTCAGCCGCGGCGAAGCGCGCCGTCACACCGCTCCCGGTCGATTCCTTCCGGTTTTGGCGCACGCGCGCGACGGACGCTTGGGCTCGCTGCGTCGAAACGTCGAAGAAACCGGCGACCTCCGCTCCCCCACATCGCGCAGGCCCCGTAGGCGGCAATCGCATATACTGAGGGATCCGGAGGAGAGAAACGGTTCCGGCAGAACCGCAGCACGACCCATGGCCAAGGCACCCATCGAAGAGAAGCAGGAACTCGGTCCGCCGATCGACATCATCGACACCGTCGTGCTCGGTATCGGGCGGTTCCGCTTCTGGATCATCCCGTTCGCCGCGATCGGCCTGTGCGTCGGCCTGGCGATGGCGCTCATCAAGCCCAACCAGTACGCCTCGGGCGGCAAACTCAAGATCGAGTTCGGCCAGCGCGAGTCGCTCACCGTCGAACAGCTCATCACCGGATCGCGTCGTCCCGTGCCCTCAAACGGCAAGGGCGGCTTCGGCATGAACGACGAGCTCACCCTGCTGCGCACGCCCGAGTTCTACGAGCGCGTCGCGCGCGAAGTCGGCCCGGACCGGCTCACCGAGCGCATCGATCCGACGCGCTTCGACACGTCGGCGACGCCCAAATATCTGCGCTGGCAACACAAGCTGCAGGACTGGTGGTTCAACGGGCCCAAGTCGAACGACCCGGAGAAGCGCACGACGCTCAATCTGGACTCGCAGGCGGGGCTCGACGCCGCGCGCGCGATGATCACGCGCGGTCTACGGCTCAAGGCGTCGGGGTCGAACATCCTGTCCATCGGATTCAACGCACGCTCGCCGGAGCTGGCGCAGGACGTCGTCGCCGCGGCCATGAAGGTCGCGATCGAGTACCACCGCGAGAAGTTCACCGAGATCTTCCACACCGAGTTCGTTGTCGCACGGATCGACGAAGCGGAATCGCGCGGCGCGGTCGCGAAGGACGAGTACACGAAGCACAAGAAGGACTGCGGCTTCTACGACATCAAGGCGCAGCGAGAGACCGAGCTCAACAATCGCAACCGCATCGAGCTCGCGCTCGATGAGGGTGAGCGCATGCTCGGCGAGATCTCCAGCGAGAAGGAGCACTACGCGAAGCTGCTCGAAACGACCGAACCGACGATCATGCAGCCCTTCGCGGCCAAGATGGGGCCGAACGAGATCTGGGTGCAGATCAACCAGGACATTCGGAAGACGTCGCTGAAGCTCGACGGGCTCAAGCTCATGTTCAAGGAAGGCTCGGACTCGTACATCCGGACCAAGGAGAGCCTCGAGGCGAAGCTCGCGCACCTGCAGACGGAACTCGAGGGCGTCGACCGCAACGTCGAGGTCGTCGCCTCCCACGAGGCCGAAGTCCCGAACCAGCGCTACCTCGAGATCCAGGAGAAGCTCGGCAACCTCGACCTGCGGAAGACCCAGATCCTCGACAACGAGGTGAGGTACAACGAGCGCCTGAAGGAGATTGACGCGAAGCTCGACGCGATCGCCGCGTGCGAGCCGGATCACCAGACGATGCAGCAGCAGATCAACAGCGCGGCCCAGGAGATCGGCATCTTCCAGCAGACGATGCGGCAGCAGGAAGCGCTCGCGATCCTCGACGTGGACGAGGCGCTCGGCAACATCCAGCCCATCGCCGACGCGCAGTACAAGCCGAACAAGGTCGGTCCGAAGCGCGGACAGGAGCTCCTGATGGGGCTCGGCGGCGGCATCGGCGCGGCGCTCGCCTTCGGGATTCTCCGCCAGCTGCTCGATCGGAAGTTGCGCTACCCGATGAGCGTGCAGAAGATGCTCGGCGTGCGCGTCCTCGGCGTGATTCCGGAGCAACGCAGTTGGCGCCGACTCGGTACGAAGCTTCGACGCCAAGCAGCAGGCGCCTGATTCTCGATGGGCAACGACACGGAACCGCTACCGCTGGAGGAAGGGCTCGGCGATCTCAATCGCCCGCTCGACATCCTCTGGTCGAACTTCGCCTCCGTCACCGGACGGAACGAGGAGCGCGTTCGTATCCTGTTCACCAGCCCGCAGCACGGAGCGGGGACGACGACCATCGCGTGCGCCACGGCGCTCGGCCTCGCGCGCAACATGAACGAGAAGGTCGCGCTGGTCGAGACCAACCTCTACACGCCGGCGATGTCGACGTATCTCGGCCTGCCCCCGGCGCCGGGGTTGACCGACTGCCTCGACGGCAAGGTCGAAACGGCGGAGGCCATCCGCAACTCGCAGGTCGACGGGCTCTACGTCCTCTCCGGCGGATCGCCGCGCACGCCGCGGCCGGGCGAGCTGATCAGCAAGAAGGCGGGCGCCATCTTCGCGGCTGCCGTCGAGGATCGCCGCTACGTCTTGATCGATGCGCCGCCCGTCGTCGATCACCCCGAGGCGAACATCCAGCTCGAGTTCGCCGACTACGTCGTGCTCGTCATCCAGGCGCGCATGACGAAGAGCGGTGTCGCGCGACGCGCCATGCGCATGATCCACAGGTCGGGCACGCCGGTCCTCGGCGTGATCGTCAACCGCTTCCAATCCGACCTGCCGTTCGGAATCGGGGCGGGCGAGTGGAACTAGGACCGCGGATGCGCGCCCGGCCTCCGGTCGAGACCGAGCGCGGTTCCATCCGCTAGCAGCCCGGATCATTCATGACGCTGCACCGCACAAGCCACAACCGAGCAGCTTCGCTGCTCTCTCGGTTCCTGCCGGCACTTTGCGAACGCCGGCGTCCTCGACGACCCAACCAGGGTCGCCCGCGGGGCCGGCGTCCGCTAAGCACCGCCAGGAACCGAGTTGAGGCTTCTGCAGCACAGCCTCACGAATAGCCCGGGCTAGTAGTAGGCGGCCCCGGTGTCGGTCAGGTAGCCGTAGCGCGTGACGCTGGAGTCGGTCACGAGCTCGACGCGGACCTTCGATCCGGACACCACGACCCAGCCGTCCGTGCGACCGAACGCGCTGCCGGCTCCGCTGCTGATCAGGTTGCCGGACACGGTGTAGAGCAGCGTGTCATTCACGTCGTAGACGCGGAGGAAGTCGTAGTTCGCCTCCGTGTTCAACGTCGTGAAGTGCACCGCCACTTGCGATGCGCCCGGGTACTCGTACGTGAAGGTGTAGGTCGAGCTGTTGGAGTAGTTGTGCGGCGTCTGCTTCACCAGGCCGACGTAGTTCCACTCCGGCGTTCCCGACGACACCTCCCAGTTCGCGGTGATCGTGCCGGTCGGGTTGCCGCTGTAGCCGTGGATCAGCACGTTCCACGTGTCCGCGGCCGGGTTGGTGAAGTCCACCGACTCGGACGAGCCGCCGATGTACGGCGCCTTGAACTCGGCCTCGTCGTGCTGCCCCTGATCGGCGGGCCAGTTGATCGACGCACGCTTGACGTACAGGTCTGCGTCCCCGCTCCCCGTCATCGAGACGTTGAGCGATGTCGCGTTGGCCGGCACCGGGATCGTGAACTCCGTGGTCGCGCCGGTCGCGACCGAGAAGCTCTCGCCGACACCGTCCGCCAATTCGGTCGGCCCTCCGCCGCCACTGGGCTCGGTCCACGTCGCCGAGATCGATCCCGAGGCCGCCGAGTATCCGTGGACGAGCACGTTCCACGTGTCGCCCGCGGGTGCGGGGAAGCTGGCCGATTCGCTCGAGCCGCCGATGTACGGCGCCTTGAACTCGGCCTCGTTGTGCTGCCCCTGGTCGGCCGGCCAGTTGATCGCGGCGCGCTTCACGTAGAGGTCGGCGTCGCCCGAACCCGTGATGCTCACCACCAGATCGGTCGCGCCAGACGGAACGTCGATCGTGTAGCTCGTGGTCGCACCGGTCGCGACGGTGTAGGACTGCGAGACTCCGTTGAGGAGCTCACCCGGTCCCCCACCGCCTCCACCGATGGCTCCGGTCAAGTCGATGCGCCTCTTGCTCGAGTCGCCGGAGACGGTCGCGCCGGTGCTCTGGTAGAGGCTCACCACACCGCTCTTGTCGCCGATCAAGCCCGCGTCCGCCGTCAACAACTGCGCGGTCAGACCCGCAGCCGCCGGACAGGCCGAGGACGTTCCGCCGAGCGCGAACGTCCCGCCACCACACTGGGCGCAGATGACCTCCTCCGAGGGTGCATAGACGTCGAGGAACGGCGCCGTGTCGGAGTAGCACGCGCGCTCGTCGACCTGACGGCTGGAGTCGCTGCAGTACGCCGGCGGGAACGGCGAGTAGGCCGCGCCGGTCGCGTCCCACACCGAGCCGACCGAGATCACGTTGTCGGAGCACGCGGGCGAACCCATCGAGTCGGACCAACCGTCGTTGCCGGAAGCGGCGAAGACCAGGATGCCGGCGCTGACCGCATCGCCCGCGGCGGTGTGGAGCGTCCCCGAGTTGCACTCGGAGTAGTAGCGTCCGCCGCCCAGCGACATGCTGATGACCCGAATGGGCGCGCCGCCGCCGGTGCCGTTCACGTTGGTGATGCACCAGTTGATCGCGTTCGCGATGACGCTGTCATAGGCGTTCGGGAACACCGTGTTGCAGTAGAGGTCGACGCCCGTCGCGTAGCGGCGAACGATCGAAGCCGTTCCCGTTCCGTGATAGCAGTCGTTGAAGTTCTGCGAGTGGATCGAGGTCCCGGGGTCGGAGAAGTTCTGCCCGCCGAAGATCACGCCGTTGGGCAGAGACGTCGATCCGCCGAGCTCGGAGTGCAACAGATCGAAGTGGCTGTCGATGACCGCGACGCCGATGCCCGTGCCGTCGTATCCGCTGGCCTCGGCAGCGTACGAGCCCGTTAGCGCGCGCCCCTGATTCGTGAAGTGCACGTTCAGGTGATCCTTGCGCACGAACTGCACGTCGTCGCGCGCGGCGAGCCGTTCGAGCGCCCACGGGCTGCCGACGTACGCGACGACCGAGTACTGCAGCGTGAGGAAGTCGATCACCTCGACCGCTCCCACGGCATTCAGGCCCGGCGTGTTCGAGAGCGAGTCCACGAACACCGCCTGCCGCAGGGCCACCGCATCGGCGACTTCCTGCGCCGGCCTCGCGCTTCGCGCGGTCGCGATGCGCGGGTCTTGCGCGCGTTGCGCGAGCTCGATCACGACGCGGACGTTGGCGCTGCTTCCGCGCCGGGCCGCGGCGTCGAAGTCGCGCGTGATCTCGGGGTCGATCTTGCGCGCGACAACTTCGGGTAGCGGATCGTCCCGCCGCTCATCGGCATGCCGCGACGCCTGCGAGGATGCGAAGCCTCCCAGACAGAGCGCGGCAGACAGAGCGACCAATGTCGTTCGGATGGGGGTGATTGACGACATGCACTTCTCCTTGGGGTGATTCCTCCCGCGGAGGACGTAGCCCTCCGTGCGAGGAGATGGGGTGAGTTGGAAAAGAGTCCCCAGTGCGAGGCGAGCGAAGACGAACGCCGAGGGGGGACCATGAGGCTGCCCCGATCGGCACTCGAACTCAAATTGAATCTATCGTTCCTAGACGGCCCCGTACCGAGTCGCATTCGGGCAAGGGATGCCGCACTCACGCACGCGGTTTCGGAGCCGACACGACGCGGCGAGTCTCGGCGGTTTCGCTCGCGACGCGCTCCGCTCTGCCGTTGCCGCGCCGCTCGTCGAAGCCCCGAAGTCCGCTTCCAGGTCGAGCGCGCGGACGGTTCGGCGTGAAGTCGAGCGCTTTCGTTCCGACCTGCCGTCGGATTCGGGGCGGGAGAGTGGAAGTACCGCCGTTCGCGCGGATCATGTGTGCGTCGAGGGCCCACCTCGCGCCCTCCCCATGCAAGGCATTCGCATTCGCGGTCTGGTCAAGCGCTATCCGAACACGACGGATTTGTTCGGACTGCTGCGCCATCCCTTCGCGGCGCGCGAGGGAACGACGGCGCTGCACGGCATCGACCTGACGCTCGAGCCGGGACGGATCTACGGGCTCGTCGGCCCGAACGGCGCGGGCAAGACCACGCTGCTCAAGATCGTCGCCGGGCTCGTGCTCCCCGACGAAGGGACGATCGAGCTCGACGAAACGACGCTCGATTCGCGCTCGCGCCGGGCGCGCAACGCGATCGGCTACGTCGTCTCCGAGGAGCGCTCGTTCCACTGGCGCCTGACCGTGCGCGAAAACCTGCGCTTCTTCGGCGTGCTCGAACAGGTCGACGATCCCGAGAGTCGGGCGACGCTGTGCCTCGATCGCGTCGGCATGCTCGAACACGCCGATCGCTCGTTCCGCGAGCTGTCGACCGGGATGCGCCAACGCGTGGCCCTCGCGCGCGGTCTGCTCGGCGATCCGCGCGTGCTTCTGATGGACGAGGCGACGCGCTCGCTCGATCCGCTCGCCGCGGACGACCTGCGCGCCGTCCTGCGTGAGCTCTTCCCGGTCGGTTCGGAGCGCACGCTCGTCTACTCGACGCACAACCTGGCCGAGGTCGAGGTGCTCTGCACGGACCTCGTCGTGTTGCGCAAGGGGCGCGTCACGGCGCGGCGCGACCTGGTCGCCGGTGGCGGCGCGCTCGATTCGAGTTGCTACACCCTGCGCACGCGTCGTCCCATCCCGGGCGACGTCCTCGCGGCGATCGACGGCATCGAGCGTCTCGGCGAGCGCGAAGGCGCGGTGTCGGTGCGCGTGGCCACCGAGGCGACGCTCGACGGGCTCGTCGCGTGCGTCCACGCGGGCGAGTACGGCTTGCTCGAGCTGCGCAACGATCCGTGGATCGAGGACCTCCTCCGCGAGGAGCCCGTGCAATGACGTTCCGCCGCACCGCCGCCGCGTTCATCCGCCGCGACTGGCTCATCGCGACGAGCTATCGCGTCAACTTCATCCTCAGCCTGGGGACGATGATCGCCGCGCTGTTCTTCATGGCGTTCATCTCCGAGTTCGTCGGCGACGTCGCGGCGGACATGCTCAAGGGCTACGACGGCAGCTACTTCGCCTTCCTCGTGCTCGGCGTCGGCGTGCTTTCGTTCCTCGACACGGCGCTGACGCAGGCGTCGCGCCGCATCCGTGAGGGTCAGGTGCTCGGCACGCTCGAGGCGCTGCTCGCGACGCGCACCGGACTTCCGACGATCCTGATCTGCCTGCCGCTCTACGCGTTCCTCGAGACTTCGGTGCGCTTCGTGCTCTACCTCGTGCTCGGCATCGCGTTCTTCGAGATGAACGTGAGCTCCGGCAACGTGCCGGCGGCGCTGCTGCTCTTCGCCGCCGCCATCGTCGCGTTCGCGTCGCTCGGGCTCGTCGTCGCCGGACTGACGATCGCGTTCAAACGCGCGGAACCGATCGCCAACCTGATCAGCGGCGTGAGCCTCTTCCTCGGCGGCGTCTACTATCCGCTCGACGTGTTGCCCGGGTGGTTGCACACGCTTGCCTACCTGCTGCCGATCACTCCCGCGCTCGCCGGACTGCGCCTCGCGCTCCTCTCCGACACGGCGGGCTGGTCGGACATCCTGCCCGAGCTGCTCGCCTTGCTCGCCTACATCGCGGTGATGCTGCCGGTCGGCATCGCGTTCTTCCGCTGGTCGCTGCGCCGCGCGATGCGCGACGGCACGCTCACGCAGTACTAGCCCGGGTTATTCATGGGGCTTTGCCGAGATCGACGCAGATGTGCGTCAGATCAGCGCTTCGCGACCGAAGCGCGTGGAGGCGACCTTGACGGGTCGTCGAACCCGGTGAGGGAGGGAAGTGCTGAGATGGCGCGCAGCTGCGTCGATCTCGGTGAAGGCTCATGAATGATCCGGGCTAGCGCGTCAGAGCCGCTTGAACAGGGCGAGCCCGTGCGCGCGCAGCAAGCGGTACGGACGGTAGATCCAGTAGACGAACTCGAGCGGACGCGGGAGCGCGAGCGCCTGTCGATCGGTCCACTCGGGGCGCAGGATCGTCACGAGATAGCGGACGAGGCCGAGCGGCGCGCCGGGGTGCGTTCCGCGCCCGATCGCGGCCGCATCGAGCCGCGCGAGGTGCGTTCTCCACTCCGAGTACTTCGGCAGTCCCGAGTCGAGGCGCGCCATGCGCTCCAGCGTGAGCGCGACCTCCGCGCGAATCGACGCGGTCTGCGCCGAGCGCACGACGCGCTCGGGGAGTGGCGCATCGAGCAGGACCCACGCGAGGTAGGCGCCGACGAGCACGGTGTGCTCGCGGCCGAGGCCCTCGGCGCGCTCGAGCACGACACCCCAGTCGAGGTCCGGGTGCGCGACGAAGAGCCGCGCGATGTCCGCCGCCATTTGCAGGCGCACCCAGCGGTGCTTCTCGCCGCCGTGAATGCAGAGCACGATGAACAGATCCTCGGGCCCGAGGACCTCGACCTCGGTGCCGAAGATCGAGAGCGGAACGAGCCGGTCCCAATACGAATCGATGTCGTAGCCCTTGCGGTGGCGCGCGGGGAGCAAATCCCAGTGCACCTCGACGAGCGTGCGGTCGCTCTTTCGCACGAAGTGCCATTCGCAGTCCGCGAGGTCGCGCGGCCCGCCGGATTCGAAGCCGCGCGCGCGCATGACCTCCGCGACCGTGTCGAGCTCGCCCTCCTCGACGACGATGTCCAAGTCATAGAACTGCCGCTGCCCCAGATCGTCGTACAGCGCGAGCGCGAGCACCGGCCCCTTGTACGGTGAAGCGCGCAGCCCGCGCGCCGCGAGATCGGCGAGGATGCCCAGGAGCTCGCGCACGTGGGCGAGGTTCTCGCGCTGGCACCTCTTGAACTCCTCCTCGAACTCGTCGCGCCATGCGGCGGGAACGGACTCGAACTCGATGGACCGCAGCGTGTCGTACACCATCGGGATGACGCGGTTCTTCTGCGACATCTGGAACGCGAGCTTCCAATCGACGACGGCGGCGGCAGCACGGCGCGTGCGTTCCGCGCGTGACCTGCTGCTCGTTGCGATACAGGTCGCCTCGATCAGGAGCGTGAGCTCGGACGCGAACGGCTCGCTCATCGCCCCTGTGCGTGGGCTTCGATGCGCTCCACGAGCTCCTCGAGCCGTTCCAAACCGCGCGGCCTGCGAAGCCGGAAAAACGGCACGCCGTCGGCGATCACGCGTGCGCGCCGCATGACCTCGTCGGACCCGACGGTGCGATGCTGCAACTTGGCGCGATGCCCATGCCCGATGGCGGCGAGCAGCGCTTCCTTCGTAGGCAAGGGCCCGATCAGCTCGGGTTCCCCGTCTTCGATCAGGTAGACGCGCGCGAGCGGGAGCGGCTCGGTACGCAGCGGCCCCGCGACGGCTCGCGCGCGCTTGTCCTCCTCGGGATTCACGAGCGGCATCGCGTTCCCATCGTCGCCGCGGTGCGCAATGAGCTCGGCCGTCATCTTGATCTGCGGATAGGCGGGCACCGTGCGCAACGGGTCCGCTTCGACGTCGATCGCCATGACGTCGTCGGACAGGAATGCGTGCCCGCGCTCGTGGAGCGCGAGCGCGAGCGTCGACTTGCCCGTGCCCGAAACAGCCGCGAACGCGATCGCCGCGCCGTTCAGTTCGACGCCGCTCGCATGCAACGGATAGAGCCCGCGTTGGGTCAAGAGGACGCTGAACACCGGGCCGAGGAGCGCCGCGCGCAGCCCCGCGGGATCGACGCCCGCGCACGGCGCGATCTCGATCGAATGGCCACCGTCGATGCGCACACGCGCCACGTTGGGCCAGTCGAACCACGCGACGTCGCCGTCGGCACCGAACCAGTCGTCGCCGACGCGCTCGCCCCGCAAACGCGCGATCGCCTCCGACCACGGGTCGTCCGCGTCCAGCCCGTGCGCGCGGATCGAGAGGTGCACATCCCGCGCTCGCTCACCCGAGCGCGCAGGCAGCTCGGGGAACTCGAGTGCGGACTCGAGTCGCAGTCCAAAGAGACCGTAGGTCGTCACGTCAGGGGCGGCGTCGGCGCGTCGCATGGGGTGAGGCGGGCGCGGCGGCGGGGCAAGAGACTGCCCTCTCCGACCGCCTCTCACAACCCACCGCCGGGCGGCGTCGAACCCGAGTTCGCACGCGGAGAGGCGGACATCCGCGTCGGGCAAATAAACAACGAGCGCCGACCCGGGAAACGGAATCGGCGCTCGTTGGTTGGGGGACTAGCTGCGGAACGGACGCTCTTCAGCGAGCGTCCGATGTCCGTCGAACTTCTGGATGTCAAAGGCGCTTTCTTGGCCAGTCAGGGCTTCGATCGTGCCGTGGGTCACGAGCTTCGGAACGACGTACGGCTTCTTGCCTTGGGGAGCGAGCGTCGGCGCTGCTCCTCCTTGGTTCCGCACGTCATTCGAGTCGAACGACGTGCAGCCGCTCAACTTCCGAACGGACGCTCTTCCGTCGTCCCGGGACCCCCACCGAGGGGCCCTTTGGTGACCTTGCGAAGCCCGGTTCCGCTTTGACGCTGACCGGTGAGTTCCTCGATCGTGCCGTGCGTTTCGAGCTTCGGCGCGACGTACTGTTTCTTGCCTTGGGGGGCGATCATTGATTGGGTTCCTGCTTGTAACCGCACACGGTTTCTCCTGACCGAACACGGGGTCGATCCAGCGATCGACCGGTTTCGTAGGTCGTGAAGAGTACCACGCTCTGCGAGAAACCGGCAAGTGGAGCACGCGTCTCCGAACCCAAGAAACACCGCCATTACGGGCGATTCGGCGGAAAATAGTGCCCGGAAACGGGCTGGCGACGCCTGGGGCCCCGCGCGGAAGCTCGGTCCGCGGGCAAGGCGCGAGCACCGCCCCGGATTTCTAGGGACGAACGGAGGTCTCGAGCGGCGTGTAGCGACCCGTTTCGGCCTCCCCGAGCACGACGTGGCCCTCGCAAACGAGCCACGCGTGAGCGCGGATCGACACCCCTCCCGGGCCGGGCTCGACCCCGTAGCGGACTTCGGACGCGTAGCCCGCGCGCGCGAGCAGGATCTGCCCCGCGAACGCGTCGGGAAGGCACGTGTCCTTGCCCGGCAGGTAGCGCTTCGCGCGCTCGATCGAGCGCATCGCGCGGGGCACTGTCGGACGCGGTGCGCGCGACTCTCGCACGCGCGCGAGGCGCGCCTGAATCGCCTTCATCCTGCGATATCCGACGATCCGCATGCCGCTGCGCACGAAACACAGCAAGACGAGAGCGCGCAGCGTCGCAGCGCGATTCGCGAAGCGCGTGGCTCCGCCGCTAGGCGGCCTGCCCATCACGCACCTCGATCAACTCGGCGGTGCGCATCGTTTCGAGCACCGACAAGAGATCGGACAGGCACGAGGCCGCGTCGACGTCGTACTCGGCGAGCAGCGCGTCGAGCAGTTCGGACACCGCCGTCGGACTCTGGATCCGCTTCCAAACCGTCGAGCCGACGTCGTTCAAGCTGTGGTACTGGCCCGTTTCCAGGTGAAGGATCACCGCTTCGCCCTCCAGGTCGCACTGGGCGACGCCGGGGCGAACGACAACGGTGGAGGCCTTCGAGAGCGGCGCGATCTGGTCGTGACCCATGGCCGGGGATGCGTCAGTTGATGAGGAGGTTCGGGACCGGGAGGAGCTTGACGAGTTCGCGGACCCATTGGGTCGTGATCCGGAGCGGATGCGTCGGAATGTAGACGATGTCGCCGCCCTGGAGATGCAGGAGCTCCTCGTTGGCCCAGTACTTCGGGCTGGCGTCGATCACCCAGTGGCGACGCTTCTGCTCGTCCGGCATCCAGCGAATGAGCACCGTGTGCTCGATCAGCGAGAACGTGTCCTGGGGGATGTTCATCTCGGCGAACGCCTCGATCAGGTCGATCGTCATGCCGGGTCCGACCTGGATCTTCGCTCGATTGCTCACAGCCCCCAGGAAGTGGACGTGGCGCTCGGAGAGCCCACCCGCGCGCACGAGCGGCGGCGGCGCGACGATCTCCTTGTCGTAGAGCACGGTCAACTTCTCCTGAAGCTGACCGATCGAGAGCCCCGCGACTTCGAGCTCGCCCAGCACGGCGAAATTCGCGCGGCCGTCCGGACGGATCTTCGTCATCTGGTTGAGAGACTGGGTCGTCGCCTCGGTGCCCGCCACATCGCTGAACTTGACCTCGATGCCGTCGCCGGGCTGCAGCAGGATCTCGTTCGGCTGCAGGGTCGCGTTGATCTCCGGCAGGATGTCGGGCAGCGGCGTCCCGGGAGGGAACGCCGCGCATCCGCTCGCGACGAGCGTGGCGAGCGCGACAAGTGTCGCTCTGAGGGCCGATCTCGAGTGATGCATGCTCCGGTCTCCGGTGATCCGCGGGGGGACGTGCGGCTACAATAGGGAGCCAGCGTCCAGTAGGACAATACCCTCGCCGCTAAGGCGATGCCGCGAAATCGATTCGCGGAGCCAGGCCGAATGCCCGCAGAGCCCCACATCGACCTGACCGTCCTCATCGTCAGCTACGAGACGCGCGACCTGACGCTCGCGTGCCTCGAGGCGGCCGAGCGCGCGTGCGATCGAGCGCGGGATCGCGGGCTATCGTGCCGCATCCTCGTCGTCGACAACGCGTCGACCGACGGGTCGGCCGCGGCGATCCGCGAGCGCTTCCCCGAACTCCAACTGCTCGCGCTCGACGAGAACATCGGCTTCGCGCGGGCCAACAACCTCGCGGCGAAGGAGGCGGCGAAGACCAAGCGCGAGCGCTATCTCTTGCTCCTCAATCCGGACACGGTCGCCACGCGCACGGCGTTCGTCGAGCTCGTCACCTTCGCCGACGCACGTCCGGAGGCGGGAATCTTCGGCGGGCGCACCACGTTTCCCGACGGCAGCCTGAACCGCGCCTCGTGCTGGGGACGGCCGACGCCGTGGAGCACGTTCTGTCTCGGCTCCGGGCTCGCGGCGCTCTTCCGCGGTAGCTCGTTCTTCGATCCGGAGTCCCTCGGCGCCTGGGCGCGCAACACCGAGCGCCAGGTCGACATCGTCTCGGGTTGCCTGCTCCTGATCCGGCGCGAGCTCTGGGACACGCTCGGCGGGTTCGACGAGGAGTTTTTCATGTACGGCGAGGACGCGGACCTCTGCCTCCGCGCGGCGCTGCGCGGTGCACCGTGCCGCGTGACTCCGCTCGCCGAGATCGTGCACATCGGCGGCGCGTCCGAGGCTGTGCGCGCCAACAAGATGGTCAGCCTGTTCCGCGCGCGCGCGCGGCTCTATCGCAAGCACTGGAGCCCGCGGAGCGCGAACTTCGGCGTGCGCATGCTCGACCTCTGGGCCTTCACGCGCATGGCGGCGTTCGCCGTCTTGCGCGCGGTCCGCGCCAAGTGGCGCACGTCGTTCGAGGCGTGGTCCGAGGTCTGGCGCCGACGGGGCGAGTGGGGCGTGTCGGCGGAGGACGCGTGAAGGACCCACGCAAGAAGGTCCTCGCGGTCTCGTCGGGTGGCGGTCATTGGGTCCAGCTCAAGCGCTGCCTGCCCGCGCTCGAGGGCGAGCGCCTGTGGGTCGCCACGGTCGAACCGGGCGCCGCGTCGTCCATCGACTGCGAGCGCTTCTTCGTCGTCAAGGACGCGTCGCGTTGGTCGAAGATCGCGCTGCTGCGGTGCGCGCTCGGCATGGCGTGGCTCTTGGTGCGCACGCGCCCCGACGTCGTGATCTCGACCGGCGCCGCGCCGGGATTGCTCGCGCTGATCTTCGGCAAGCTGGTCGGCGCGCGCACGATCTGGATCGACAGCATCGCCAACGCGGGCGAGCTTTCGCTGTCCGGCAGGAAGGCCGGACGCTTCGCCGACCTCTGGCTAACGCAATGGCCGCACCTGCAAACGGCCGACGGGCCCGAGTATCGAGGGAGCGTGCTTTGATCTTCGCGACGGTCGGTGGACAGCTCCCGTTCGATCGCATGATTCGCGTGGTCGACGAGTGGGCAGGCACGGCGGGGCGCGACGACGTGTTCTGCCAGATCCTCGACGGAACGTTCGAGCCGGAACACGCGGAATGGGCGCGTACCCTGCCCTTGGAAGCCTTTCACGAGCGCCTGCTCGGCGCGGACCTGATCATCGCGCACGCCGGAATGGGGACGATCCTCACGGCGCTCGAGGTCGGACGCCCGGTGCTCGTTCTCCCGCGACGCGCGTCGCTCGGCGAGCAGCGCAACGATCACCAGCTCGCGACGGCCGAGCGGTTCCGCAGCGGCGGGCAGGTGCACGTCGCGATGGACGAAAGCGAACTGCGCGAGCGACTCGCGAACGTCGACGAGTTGACCGCCGCACCGACGATCGGTCCGCGCGCGTCGGACGAGCTCCTCACCGCCATTCGTGAGTTCGTCCGACGATGAGCGAAGGGGGCGAGTTCGACGGCGTGATCTGCTTCGGCGGACTCGACTGGTGGTACCACAACCGCGGGCACTACGACCTGCAGATGATGCGCGAGCTCTCCGCGCACATGCCGGTGCTCTACGTGAACTCGATGGCGATGCGCGTTCCGAAGGTCACCGAGGGACGCATGTTCGTCAAACGCGTGCTGCGCAAGCTGAAGAGCCTGAGGCGCGGCCTCGTGAAGGTGCGGCCGACGTTCGGCGTCTACTCGCCGGTCTCGATTCCCGGCAAGCTCGGCACGCGCCTCTCACGTCCGTTCGTTCCGCTTCAGGTGCGGCGGGCCGCGCGCGCCATGGGGATTCGTCGTCCGCTCGTGTGGGTCGCGCTCCCCACCGCCGAACGCTTCGTCGACGCGCTCTCGCCCGTCGGGGTCGTCTATCAACGCACCGATCGCATGGAGGCCTTCGCCGGCATCGACAGCGACTTCGTCTCGGCCTGTAACGTGGCGCTGCGCGAGCGTGCGGCGGCGACGCTGTTCTGCTCACGGCTGCTCTTCGAAGAGGAGCGCGCATCGTGTGGGCACGCGGTCTTCCTCGACCACGGCGTCGACTTCGAGCCCTTCGAGCGCGCCGGCGCGGCGCCGAACGCGCTTCCGCAGGACGTCGCCGACGTTCCCACGCCGCGCGTCGCCTTCGTCGGCGGCATCGACGCACACACCTTCGACCCGCCGTTCTTCGTCGACGTCGCGCGCCGGATGCCGGACGTGCACTTCGTGCTCGTCGGCTCGTGCAGCTTGCCCGACGATTGGTGCCCGCTGCCGAACGTGCACCTCTTCGGCCAGCGTCCCTACGAGGACGTGCCCGGCTACATGGCCGCGGGCGACGTGCTGATCATGCCGTGGAACAAGAGCCCGTGGGTCCACGCCTGCAATCCGGTCAAGCTGAAGGAGTACCTCGCGGTCGGCCGGCCGATCGTCTCGACCGACTTCCACGAGCTCGCGTCGTACACCGGGCTCGTGCGCGTGGCGACGACGCCCGAGGCGTTCGCGGCCGAGATTCGGGACGCGCTCGACACTCCCGACTCACCGGACGCCATCGCCGCGCGTAGGGATCGCGTGCGCGGCGCGACCTGGACCCGACGCGGGCTCGACTTGCTGGACGAGCTGCGCCAATCCGGACTCACACCCGTATAGTCTCGACGCGACCCGCCCGAGACTCCCGTTCGATGACCTCGACCCGACCGAAAGCGAAGAAGGACCTGCGCTACTGGCTCAAGCGGCTTGGTGTCCTGTTGGTCGCGTCGATCGTCGCGGGCCTCGTCGCCGAAGGCGCCGTACTGCTGATCTTCGGCGAGCAGGTCCGGTTCCCGCGCCACGTCGTCGGCACGGAGTTCGGCCTGCGCATCAACGAACCGAACGCGGTCTACCGCCACCGCTCGCCGGACGTGAACGTGCAGTTCCGCATCAACTCCCAGGGGATGCGCGCCGACGTCGACTACGCCTACGAGAAGCCGGCGGGCAAGCTGCGCATCCTCTCGCTCGGCGACTCGTTCACGGCCGGGTACGAGGTCGAGGTCGAGGATTGCTTCTCGAGCGTGCTCGAACGCGAACTGATCGCGAAGGGATACGACGTCGAGGTGCTCAACGCGGGCGTGTCGGGGTACAGCACGGCCGAGGAATGCCTTTATCTCGAGCGCGAGCTCCTCAAGTACGACCCGGACGTCGTGCTGGTCTCCTACTACACGAACGATCCGCGCGACAACTTCCGCAGCGGCCTGTTCGAGCTCGGCGACGACGACACGCTCGTGCAAGTGAAGGACGCGTACGTGCCGATGGGCAAGCTCGCCAACTTCCTCAACACGAACTTCCTCTTCTCGTTCCTGTCGGAGCACTCGAACGCCTTCGCGCTGCTCAAGGACACGGCGACGCAGAAGCTGAAGCAGCGCATGGTCGAGGAGACGGTCGAGAGCATCGACACCGACGAGGAGATCGACGCATCGAAGCTCCAGGGCCGGGTCCGCTCGGGACAGGGGATCAGCTACCCGTCGCGCCTCACCGCGGCGATCTACGAGCGGATCTACGCGAACCTGCGCGCGCGCGGGATCCCGCTCGTCATCCAAGCCATTCCGCACACGCGCACGGCCGAGGACGGCACGCTCGAGTTCGTCAACTCCTTCCCGATTCGCGCGTTCGACACCCAGCGCGAGGGCATCGTGCTCGTTCCGAGCTCCCACGCGTTGCGCACGTACCTCGGCGTCGAGCAGCTCTACTACCACCGCTCGAACAAGCACTGGACGCCGCTCGCGCACAACGTGGCGGGCAAGGCGATCGCCGAACTGATCGACGCGAACGGGCTGCTGACGAAGTAGCTAGCCCGGATCATTCATGAGCCTTCACCGAGATCGACGCAGCTGCGTGCCATATCAACGCTTCCCTTCCTCACCGGGTTCGACGACCCGTCAAGGTCGCCTGCACGCGCTTCGGTCGCGAAGCGCTGATCTGACGCACATCCGCGTCGATCTCGGCAAAGCCTCATGAAGAACCCGGGCTAGTACTGGTCGCGGTACGCGCGCCACATGTCGAAGTAGAACGGGCGCCACGAGTTCTGGTGTCCGGTGACACGGCGCTGTCGGTTCTCCTTCGCGTAGCGATCCTGGTAGTCGAACAGCGCGTCGTGCGCCCAGAGATCCTTCGCGCCGAGAATGCGCGCCGCCAGCACCTCGCCCCAGAACGTGTTGGCCGAGCAGCACAGCCGGTACTTCACGTTCTGCGTGCGTAGCTCGACCTGCGTCGCGCCGCGCGGGAAGGCCTCGTTGTCGAACCAGCGCGGATCGTCGAGGTCGGGATGCGTCGAGTGCGACGCGCCCCACTCCGCCAACCCGATGTGGGCTTCGGTGTAGCCGAGCTCGGGGCGCGCGGCGTCGACGTAGAACGTCTGGCCATCCTCGCTGAACACGGACGGCCCGTAGTTCTTCCCGATGCTCTGCATCCGCTCGTCACCGAGCATGAGTCCCGCGAACAGGATGGGCCACTTGCGACCGTTCAGGTGCCCGGCGGCGGGCGGCCACGTCTGTCCCTCCTCGAGCAGGCCGAACAGATCGATGCCGAGCTGCACGTAGCGCACGAGCAGCGTCTCCTTCTCCGCCGGCGAGAAGTCGATGAGCAGCATCAGCGCACCCGTACTGACGTGGTCCGTGATCTCGCGCCCGTAGTCCGGCATGTTGCGCATCGGGTGGATGTAGCGCCCGATCCACATCGGCACGTGATCGATCCACGGCCGCTCGAACATGCGCTCGACCTCGGCCATCGACGGCGTCGAAGGAACGCGACGCAGCGACGTGAGCTTCGAACGATCGAGGTCACTCGTGTTGTAGCGGATGCGCTTGTCGCTTCCGGCGTACGGCGGCCGGAAGCTCCCGGCCGGCGCGGCGCGATCGAGCACGGTCAGCACGGCGGCGGTTCCCACCTGGGGCCGCGCATTCGACTTCGGAATGCTGACGGTCGACACGAGCGACGAGCCCGGCGCGAGGAACATCGGCCGGCGCGTCGAGATCCCGAGCGCGACGTTCAGGTCGGCGGCGTACGACGAGCGATCGCCGTACTTGCCGTACATCGCGCTGTCGTAGCCCTGCTGCATCCCGCCCTTCGGCGACGGATTGACCATCGAGCCGTTCATCGTGCGCCGCCCCGACGCCGACGACGGCGGGTTCACGTCGACGACGAGCACCGGCCCGACCACCCACCAGTCCCCGTTCGCGAAGCGTCCGGCCTCGACCTCCTGATCGAACGTCCAGGTGATCTCGAACTGCGAGATCGACGAGACGCGCGACGCGTCTGCGCCGCGCGCGATCGAATCGAGCCTCGCGCCGGACGCGGGGAGCTCGAGCGGAACCATGCGCGTCCCCACGCCGTCGGTCGTGTTCACGAAGGCGACGCCGGTCCGCGTCGGAGCATCGCTCGCGGGACGGCGCTCTGAGTCGACCCGGACCGAGACCGAGAGGCCCGCGCCCGCCGCGAGTTCGCCGGTCCGCGGCTCGAGCGTGATCCATGGCGCCATCGGACGCGCGCGCCACTCGATCGGGTTGGCGCTCTCGTTCGTCAGCTCGAACCCGCCGTCCGCGCGCGACACGGCGAGCCCCTTGTCCCCGGCCAGGATCAGGACGACCTCGCGCGTCGTCGAGCCGACCCGGTTCGTGAGGTTGTCGAAGCGCACGGAGGCGCGATGGACGCCCGGCGCGAGGCGCGCGAGGTTCCCGGATTCGATCGCGACGATCAGGCGCACCCGCTCGCGCTTCTGGACCGTCCCGCCCGTCTTCTTGAGCACGAGCCAATCCGCGTCGCAGGTCGCCCGCCATTCGATCGCCCGCGCGGCGGCGTTGCCGATCAAGAACTCGCCGCGCAGCTCCTCCGTCGAACGCGTCGTCGCGCTGAACGTGAGCGCGTCGGGCGGTGCGACGCGGAGCCCTTCGGTTCCCTCCTGCGCGTCCTCCTGCGGATCGCTCGGCGCCGACGCCGGGGGAAGCACGGTGTCTTCGATCTCGAACGGGGGGAGCGCGGGCAGCGGCGCGGGCTTGGACGCGCAGCCGAGCGCGAAGACGAAGAGCAGCCACACCCGGCTGTTCCGTGCGCCGCGCGTGTGCGGCCGCCGCCGCGACAAGTGAGGGAGTGTCACCGCTTCAAGACTAGCAAACGACAACGCCCGTCGACGCGGTTTCGCGTCGAGCGGTCGTGGCGCGGGTTCTGGATCAGTACTTCGAACGATGCGCTTTCCAGAGCGTCAGCAACTCGCCGCGCCACGCGAGGCGCCAATCCGTGAGCTTGCGCGCGGTCATCTCGGTGAGATAGCGGTCTTGGTAGTCGAACAACGCCTGGTTGTTCCACAGCGTACGCGCGCCCATGACGTGCGCGGCGAGCAGCTGCCCCCACCACGAGTTCGCCGAGCAGCACTGGCGATACGGGTCGCCGTTCCAATCCGAGTCGTCCGACTCCGGCTTGAACGAGTGCGCGGTGCCCCACTCCGGCGTCCCGACGCTCGACGCGGTGTAGCCGCCGAAGCCGTAGTTGTAGACGCCGGGGCTCGTCTCCTCGACGTAGAACGTCTGGCCGTCCTCGCCGAACTCCATGATCGGATCGAATCCGATGTTGCTCATGTTCGCGTCGCCGAGCATGAGGCCGGCGAACAGAATCGGCCACTTGCGTCCGCTCATGTGTCCCGCCGCCGCGCGCCAGTTGACGTGCCCGCCGTTCTGCGCGATGCCGTACAGGTCGATCCCGAGCTGGACGAAGCGAACGAGGAGCGTGCGCTTCTGCGCGTTGGAATAGTCCAGGTGCAGCATCATCGCGCCCACGCCGACGTGGTCCGCGATGTCGCGGCCGTAGTCCGGCATGTTGTCGGACGGGTGCGTGTAACGACCGATCCACGCCGGCACGTGCTCGATCCACGGGCGTTCGAACATGCGCTCCGCCTCGGCGAGCGAGACGATCCCGCCACCGATGGGGAGCTTCTCGAGCAGCGAGTAGCTGAGCTGCGACTCGTTGTAGCGGATGGTCTTGTCCGTGCCGGAGTACGCGGGACGGAAGCTGCCCGGCGCAGCCGCGGTCGGCAGGACCGTCAGCACCGCGCACGTCTTGATCTGCGGACGCACGTCGGGCGCCGACAGACTGATCGTCGAGAGCAGCGACGAGTGCGGCGCGAGAACGAGCGGGTTCGACGCGGACACGTTCAGCGCCGCGTTGACTTCCGAGTTGTAGCTCCCGGTGCCCTTGTACTGCGCGTACATCGACGAGTCGTAGCCCTGCGTCCAGCCGAGCGCCGGAGACGGGTTGATCATCGCGCCGTTCATCGTGCGCCCCGAGACCTTCTGCGACTTCGGCGTGATCGATGTGATCGTGACGGGCCCGACGACCCACCAGTCCCCGTTCGCGAACTGGCCGACTTCGTACGAGCGATCGAAGAACCACGTGATGCCGAACTGGGTCAGCGACGTCGATGTGTTCCCGGTGGGTGCGCTCGCGTTCACCTGCAAGCTGACCGGCCGCGTCTGCGTCGACGCGAGCCCGACGTCGACAACCGAGACCGTCGCGCCGTGCGTTCCGAGGCCGAGCGCCGCCGCCGCGGTCTGGTTGATCGAGACCGTCAGGTTCGTCTGCGCGCCGGCATCGAGCGTTCCGCCGGCGCTCGAGAGCGTGACCCACGGCTGGTCGACGCTCGCCGTCCAATCGACCGGGTCCGTGCCACCGTTCGTGACCGTGTACACCATGCTCGCGGGCGAGAACGGTCCACCCTCGAAGCCCGAGCTGTTCAGCGCATTCGTAGGGGTCAGGACGAGGTCGCTCGTCTCCTCCTCGAACGGCGGCACGAACCCCGACCCGTCGCCGACGCCGACCGAACAGGACGCGGTCCAAATCCCGAGCAAGGTGGCGATCGCCGTGCTCACCTTCCTCGTCTTCCCGCGCCGCCCTTTCGGGCAAGCCTCCGCTCTGATCATCATGCTCTGTTCCCCACGTGACCCGCTTCCCGACGGGTATGAGACGTTCCGTAAGTGCCCTCACTCGGCGCCCGGCGAGGCGCATCCGAAGCGGAAGTCTGTAAGGGAAGATCGCGTGACGCGGGCTGAACGCGGGGCGCGTGCGATCGCTACGCCAGGGGAAGCGTTTTCCGGTTCACGCGCCCTTCGACGCGCGAGGCGCACCACACGCGAGTGGTGCGACGTTCATCGCCCGGCGGTCAGAACGCGGCGCGGTACGCGTTCCACATGTCCATCGGGAAACGCGACCACGTGAGGCGATAGTCGAGAATGCCGCGCGCGACGTTCTCGGCGAAGTAGCGGTCCTGGTAGTCGAACAGCTCGTCGTGGTTCCAGAGCGCTTGCGCACCCATGATCCGCGCTGACAGGACCTGCCCCCACCACGAGTTCGCGGTGCAGCACAAGCGGTAGGGATCGCCGTGCCACGTGGCGTCGTCGAGCGACGGGCGATGCGAGTGCGCCGTCCCCCAATCCGCCAGACCGACCTCGGCGGCGGTGTAGCCGCCGTTGCCGTTGTTGAAGACGCCGGGGCTCGTCTCCTCGACGTAGAACGTCTGGCCGTCCTCGCCGAACTGGATCGTCGTGTCGAAGCCGATGCCGCTCATCGCGGGATCGCCGAGCAGAATGCCGGCGAAGAGGATCGGCCACTTGCGTCCGCTCATGTGCCCCGCGGCGGCGGCCCAGTTGTTCGCACCGCCGTGTTGCGCGACTCCGTAGAAGTCGATGCCGAGCTGAACGAAGCTGACGAGCAGGTCGCGCTTCTGCTCATCGGTGTAGTTGAGGTTGAGCATCAACGACGCGTTCCCGATCGTGTCGGCCATGTCGCGACCGTAGTCGGGCATGTTGCTCTGCGGGTGGATGTAGCGCCCGATCCACAGCGGCACGTGATCGATCCACGGGCGCCTCAGCGACTGCTCGGCCGACGCGACGCTCGGCGTCGACGGCAACCTCGGCAACTTGCCGAGCAGGTCGTAGTCGAGGTCGCTCTCGTTGAAGCGGATCTTCTTGTTCTCGCTCGAGTACGGCGGACGGAAGCTCCCCTCCGGTGCGGGCTGCGGCAGCACGGTGAGCACCGCCGCCGTCTGAATCTGCGGCCGCGTGTTCGCCAAGCTCTGGCTGACGGTCGAGACGACCGAGCTGTTCGGTTTGACGACGAGCGGGTTCGTCGGCGAGACGTCGAGCGCGACGTTGAGCAGCGCGGAGTAGTCGCCGGGCGACTTGTACTGCGCGTACATCGTCGAGTCGTACCCCTGCGCCATCCCGTCGAACGACGTCGGGTTGATCATCGAGCCGTTCGTCGTACGCCCGTTGATGCGCGCCGACGGCGGGTCGAACTCGACGATCTGCACCGGACCGACGACCCACCAATCGCCGTTGGCGAACTGCCCGACCTCGTACGGCTTGTCGAACGTCCACTCGATGCCGAACTGGGTCAGGCTGCTGGCCATCGTGCCGCCCGACGTAGGCGCCGTGACGTCGACGCTCATCGGACGCGTCGTCGAGCCGTTGCCGTTCGTGTGGTCGAGGATGAAGAGGATCGCCGAGTGCGAACCGAGCGGGAGCGTAGCCGCCGCCGCCTGGTCGATCGTGACGGTCAGGGTCGTGCTCGCGCCGGGAGCGAGCATGCCCCCCGACGTGCTCAGGGTGAGGCCTCCCCGGGAGAGCAGCGCGCTCCAGGTCAGGGTGTTCGAACCCGTGTTCGAGACCTCGTAGTCGAACGCCGCCGGGAAGAACGGGCCGAACCTCGGACCGATGGACGCGAAGCCGACCTCCGGCTCGACGGTCAGACCCGACGGCTTGAGCACGTCGATGACGAGCCCGCGCGACGTCGTACCGCGCTGGTTCGTCTCGTTCACGAAGTCGAGCGAGCCCGTGTGCACGCCGGTGAGCAGAAGCGCCGCCTGACTCTGATCCAGCGACGCGATCACCTTGACGCTCGCGCCCGCGTCGAGCTGCCCGCCGGTGGTTGAGACGGTCGCCCACGGCTCGGTGCTCTCGACCGTCCACGTCAACGCGGTGCCGCCCACGTTCTCGACCGTGTACTCGACCGAAGTCGGAGCGAACGGCCCGCCCTGCACGCCCGTCGCCTGGAACGTGGCCTTGGGCGTGACGCGCATGTCGGGCTGCGTCTGCGAACCCGGGTTGCCGCCTCCTCCGCCGCCGCCGCCGCTGCCCGGCTTGGACGAACTGCCGCCGGTGGAGCACGCGAGCGTGAGCGCGGCCACGAGTCCGAGCGCCACTCCCACACATCGGGCCAGTCCTCGCAGCGCGAAGCTCGCCCTGCGGGGGCGCCGGATCGACACGGGGGCAGACATCTAGCCCTGGTTCTTCATGAGGCTTTGCCGAGATCGACGCAGATGCGCGCCAGATCAGCGCTTCGCGACCGAAGCGCGTGCAGGCGACCTGGACCGGTCGTCGAGCCCGGTGAGGGAGGGAAGTGCTGATATGGCGCGTAGCTGCGTCGATCTCGGTGAAGCGTCATGAATGATCCGGGCTAGTGCTTCGGACGCGTCCGAGTCACCGAGCAATCGCCCGAACTGCCGGGGTCGCAGAGCGGCGGAGAGCCCGAATGAGCCGTGCGCGGCACCGGGGAGCCGCTCATTCTACCCGGGATTCAGCGACGCGCGACGTTCTCGCGGCGCTCGACGCCCGAGAGCAGGAAGTCCCGGAATGCGTCCTCGCTGAACGTCGCCTGTTCCAGGACCGCGAGGTGCGCATCGTTCACCGGGTCGATCAGAATGTAATAGGGAGTGCCGGGGGCACCCTGCAATTCGTTTTGCCAGGCGAGCACGCGCTCGCGCGCCTCACCGTCAGGGGCGTCGACGTGAAGTCGCGCCTCGACGAAGTTCTTGGAGAGGACTCCGGCGACCGCCGGGCTCGGGAAGATGTTCACTTCCATCAAGCGGCACGACTGTCAGGTGTGGCCCGTGAAGTTGACCATCACGAGCTTGTTGTCCGCACGCGCCTGCTCCATCGCCTTGTCGTAGTCGTCCTTGACGATGAGCCAGTCGCCGCCGAACTCGAAGAGCTCGGGGAAGAGGCGGCCGCCGGAATAGGGCGGCGCCATCGTGTTCATCACCTTGTCCATGCTGTTTCCCGCGAGGCCCCAGCCGCAGTACGCGGCGAAGGCGAGGAACAACACGGCGAACGAGCGTCGGATTCCGCCGATCGCACCGGCGGGGCCTTTGATGCGGATGATGCCGAACAGGAAGAGCCCGGTGATCACGAAGATCACGACCCACGACGCGAGGAACATCTCGCGCGAGATCACGTTCCAATCCCAACCGAGATCGGTGTTCGACAGGAACTTGATCGCCGCCGCGATCTCGACGAAGCCGAGCGTCATCTTCAGCGTGTTCATCCACTGACCGCTCTTCGGAATCGATTGGATCTTCCCCGGCACGAGCGAGAGGATCACGAACGGGACCGCCATGGTCAGACCGAACGCTCCCATGCCCCACACCACGCGCTCCATTCCGCCGCCGGCGCCGCGGGCGAGCAGCGTGCCGACGAAGGGCGCCGTGCACGTGAACGACGTGACGACGAGCGTCGCACCCATCAGGAACACACCGACGAACCCGCCGCGCATCGACGCCTTGCCGGCGACGTTCAGCAGCGCGCGCGGTGGCTGCAGGTTCACGAAGCCGAGCAGCACGAGCGCGAAGTAGAAGAACATCGCCGCGATGATCAGGTTCGTCACCGGATGCGTCGCGAAGGCGACGATCACCGGCCCGACCGCCACGCCGATCAGAATGAAGATCAACACGATCCCGGCGCCGTACGTCAGCGACAGCGGCAGAACGTTGCCCCCGCGCTGATCCGCCTGCTTCGTGAAGAAGCTGATCGTGATCGGGATCATCGGATAGGTGCACGGCATCAGGAGCGTGAACAGCCCCCAGCCGATCGCCTCGAGCAGGAAGAGCGCGAGCGAGCTCTCCTCCTCCTCCGAACCGCCCGCCGGGGGGGTCGATGACGAGAGCGAACCCGCGGCGCTGCCGGCCGTCTTGTCGTCGCCCGCATCGTCGCTACCCTCTTCCGCCTTCGGGAAGCCGGCCCAGATCGCGTCGGCGCCGGCGCCGTGGTTCGCGAGCGTCTCCTTGTAGGTGATGCACGACGCGTCGTCGCAGGTCTGGCCGCCGATCGTGGCCCACACGCCGTCCGTGCTGGCTTCGCCGCCCTCCACCGTGCCCTCGGCGTAGACCACGATCGTCCCCTCGTGCGCGTAGATGAAGACGCCGGGGCCGAACTCGGACTGGTCGAGCTCCTCGGGCGTCGGCCAGCGCAGCTTGCCCCAGGTGATCCCCTCTCCTTTTAACGAGAGCGTGGTCGGCAGGCCGATCGCGTCCTCGTGGCCGAGGGCCTCGTGGTAGAGGTGCCAGTCCGGCGTGATCTCGAGTTGCACCGCGACCTGCACGCGCCCGTCGACGACGCGGGAGTAGAGCGTGCCGTCGGCCTCACCGCTCACCAGGTCGTCGGTCTTCGGAACGGGCGGCTTCGGCTTCAGGTCGGAAGGGAAGGCGGCGAACAGCGCGTCGGGGCCGCGGCTCTTCGACTTCAGCGTCTCGCCGTACGGCATGCAGCCGAGGTCGTCGCACACGAGTCCCTCGACCTTGACCTGCAGCTTCTCGATCGCGGCCGGATCGACGACGCGACCGATGGCGTAGAGCACGAGCTCGTCCTCGTGCGCGTTGATGAAGACGCCGGGGCCGAACTCGGACTGGTCGATCTCCTCGGGTTCGGGGAAGCGCACGTCGCTCCACTCGATGCCCCCGCCGAGGAACGTCGCGGTCGTCGGCTGCCCGACCGCGTCGACATGCCCGAGGTCCTTCTTGGTCGGGCCGTGATAAATGTGCGCGCCGAACTCGAGCTCGATCCGAATCGCGGCGCGGATCATCCCGTCGTCGGCGCGCGTGTACAGCGTGCCCGTCGCATCCTGTGCGGAGCTCGCGGCGGCGAGGGAGAGAAGGGCGAGGGGCGTGAGCCAGAATCGAAGCAAGGCGAGGAGTCGTGTCATCGTGTCGCGCGGTCCGCAGGAGAAAGAGCGCGGGTGGCGGGCCGGAAAGTCTATCCCGAACGCGCCGCGATCGACGCCCACGGGCTGCTCACGCCGGATTGACGTGCACCGTCACCTCGCGTACGGGCACATGCCCCTCGATGACAGCGCTTTCGACGGAATGGGCGATCTCGTGACCCGCGACGACGGTCAGATCGCCGTCGACGCTCACCTCGAGATCGACACGCACCTGGTCGCCGAGCGGATGGACGCGCACGCTTTGCACCGCTCTTACCCCTTCGACCCCCAGCGCGACGTCGGCGACGCGCGCGCGCAGCGTCGGATCCGCCCGGTCCATCAGCACGTTGAAGCCGTCGCGGACCGAGCGCCAGCCCATGCTGACGATCAGCGCCCCGATGACGACGGTCGCAACCGGCTCGGCCCACCACGCGCCGACGTGGCCCGCGCCGATCGCGAGCGCGACGAGCACGCTCGCGAGTGCGTCCGATCCGTTGTCGCGCGCGAGGGCGAGCAGGCCGGCGCTTCCCGACGCGCGCGCGCCGCGCAAGGCGACCGATGCGAGCGCGGCGTTCACGGCGATCGAGAGCAGCGCGACGACGAACGCGAGCCACACTCTCCATCCGGAGTCGAGGGTCGCGCTCGTCGTCCAGGCCGACATCGCCACCAGCGTTCCCGCGACGAAGAGCGACAACCCGACGACGAGTCCCGAGAACGCCTCGAGCTTGCCGTGCCCGAAGTGATGATCTTCGTCCGGCGCGCGCACGGCGAAGCAGTGCGCGATCCACGCCGCCGAGTTCACGCCGACGTCGGACAGCGAGTGCCAGCCGTCCGCGATGAGCGACGCCGAGCCGGCGAACGCGCCCACACCCAGCTTGGCGATCGCCAAACCGGCGTTGCCGAGGAAGCCGATTCGAAACGCTCGGTGCGCGTTCTCTAGCTCCGGGCGTTTCACGCCGAAAACGTAGCGTACGGAGGGACGGAACCGAGCCAGAATCGTGGCATGCTGGTCCCCGCTTCTCCGCGTTCCTAGCCGGCGAGCCCCATGCGCATCCAACCGAAAGCCCTCTTCGCGGCCGCGTCCCTGTCCATCGCCCTCTCCTTCGGAGTTCAGGACTCGGGCAAGCAGGAGCAGGACGACGCATCGCTGTTCCCCGCCGACATCGCCGAGCGTGAGCTCGCGCGCCTGCACGACGAGATCGAGGGCGCGTGGTTGCTCATCTCGTACGAGACGTTCAGCGAGTACCTCGACGAGGAGCGCGTCCGCGGTTTCGCCACGTTCCACGACGGCTACGCGACGATGTTGTTCGGCGCGACCGAGACCTCCGACCGCTTGATCGGACGACGCTACCGCACGCTGGTCGACTCCGGCGCGTACCGCTATCGCGTCACGCCGGACTATCGCGTGCAGTTCGTTTCGATCATGAACCTGACGAACATGACCGAGAGTGGGTTCGTCGAGTACGACGCCGCGGGCCTGACGTCCGAGTACGAGTTGCGCCTCGGCGACGGTCGGCTCGAGCTCACGAACGACGCCGGCGACAAACGCATCTACCGCCGGCTCGAGCCCTCCGAGTTTCCGCAGAAGGCGATCGACGATCTGCAGGCCGAGAGCGGCGGCTGGGGCTTCGACGAGGATTGAGCGCCGTGCGGTTGCCTAACGGGGCGCGCCGCGTCCTCGAGCTCTTCCTGCTCGCCTCGCCCGGCCTCGTGGCGTGCGCGGTGGCCAGCGCGCCACGCGCGCCGCTCGCCGACTCGGTCGACGAGAGCGCGCGCCCGAACTTCGTCGTCTTCCTCGTCGACGACCTGCGCTTCGACATGCTCGGCTTCGCCGGCCATCCGTTCGTCGAGACGCCGCACATCGACCGTCTGGCGCGCGAGGGCACGCAGTTCACGAACGCCTTCGTCACGACGTCGCTCTGCTGTCCGAGCCGCGCCTCGCTGCTCACCGGACTCTACGCGCACCAACACGGCGTGACGACGAACCTCGGGATCGAGCTCGGTCCCGAGCACACGACGTTTCCGATGCTGCTCTCCGGCGCCGGTTGGGACACGGCGTTCGTCGGCAAGTGGCACATGGGCGACGGCGCGGATCCCCGGCCCGGGTTCGACCACTGGGTGAGCTTCGACGGGCAGGGGCGCTACTTCGATCCCGTCATCAACGAGAACGGCGACGAGACCGAGGTCGAGGGGTACGTCACCGACCTCCTGACCGATCGCGCGCTCGCGTGGCTCGACGCGCGCCGCGACGCGGGCGACGCGGATCCGTTCTGTCTGTTCGTCAGCCACAAGGCGACGCACACGCCGATGGCGCCGGCCGCGCGCCACCGCGGCCGCTACGCGTCGGCGTCGATCGCGGCGCCTCCGTCCGCGGGCGACGACCTCGCCGGCAAGCCCGAGATCCTGCGCCGCGCCGCGTCGTTCGGATGGGAGACGGCCGACATCGAGGCGCACGCGAACGACCCGGTTCCGGAGAGCGTCCCCGCGCCGGCCTGGGACATTCGCAGCTACGTTCAGGCGTACCTGGAGACGACGTTGTCGGTCGACGACAGCGTCGGCCGCCTGATCGCGAAGCTCGAAGAGCAGGGCGTGATGAACGACACGGTCTTCCTCTTCGCGAGCGACAACGGCTACACGTTCGGCGAGCACCAAGCGCCGGACAAGCGCCTCGCGTGGGAGGAGTCGATCCACGTGCCGTTCATCGTCTACGCCCCCGGGCGTGTCGACGCGGGGGCAGTGCTCGACGACATCGTTCTGAACATCGACGTCGCGCCCTCGCTCCTCGACTGGGCCGGCATCGACGGCGCGGAGAGCATGGCGGGTCGCTCGTTCGTCCCGGTGCTCGCGGGAAACGCGCCGGATTGGCGCGACCACTTCTTCTACTCGTACTTCCGCGAGCACAACCTGCTCGGCATCCCGACGACGCTCGCGGTGCGCACGAAGGAGTGGAAGTACGTGCGCTATCCCGAGTCGCTCGAGCCGAACGAGGAGCTGTACCGCGTCGATCGCGATCCGTTCGAGCTGACGAACCTCGCCGCGGAGCCGGACGCGCGCGAGACGCTCGACGAACTGCGCGCGATGCTCGCGGGCTCCATGCAGGAAACGGCGTACGCCGTGCCCGAGCACGCTCGCCCGCCGTCGTTCACGCCGATCGAAAACGCCGCGCCGGTGACGATCGCGCTCGACGGCGACGAGCCCTTGCGCCTGCCCGCGAAGCTCCTCGCGGGTCGCGCGTTCACGTTCGGCCTCGAGCTCGCGGCGAGCGACGGCCTCGTCCTGCAAGCAGGACGCCCGCGGAACGGCCTCACGCTGAGCGTTGAGGACGGGCGTCCGGTGCTCGAGATCGTCGCGCGCGCACGCACACGGCGCGTCGTCGGACCGCCGCTCGACGCCTCCGCTCCGACCACGCGCGTCGACGCGGGCCTGGACCTGACCGGGCGCGCGTTCGTGCGCGTCGGAAGCGAGGAGCTGCGGTCGCCGCTCTCGATGCCCGCGTTGACGGCCACCGGCAACGCGTTGGTCGTCGGAACGAACCAGCCGGAGCTGCACGGGGTCGACTGGACGGTCGTCGGCGAGTAGCACGGCGCGACCGACCAGCGAACAACCGCGCCGGTTCGCTTGTGAACGGACTGCCTAGCAGGCTGTGGCGAAAGTGCTTCGCCCGCAGAGCGTCGGCATCCGCTCCGGGTTGGTCTCCGGAAACGTAGGCGAAGCGGTGGATTCGGCGAGGCTTTCGGGGGCCAAGCCGGAGTGGAGGACAGCGTTCTGCGGGTGAATGGCTTTTGCCACAGTCTGCTAGCAGCCCGTGGTGAAACTCACGCCACCCTCTACCGGCGCTCCGCCGAGGGCGTGAGTTTCACCACGGGCTGCTAGCCCGGATCATTCATGAGCATGCACGCCAAAAGCTGCAATCGACCGGCTACGCCGGTCTCTCGGCCCCTGCCGGCACTTTGCGAACGTCGGCGTCCTCGACGACCTGACAAGGTCGCCTCCGGGGCCAACGTCCGCAAAGCACCGGCAGGAACCGAGTTGCAGCTACTGCCGCACATCCTCATGAATCACCCGGGCTAGCAGGCTGTGGCGAAAGTCATTCACCCGCAGAACGCCGTCCTCCACTCCGGCTTGGCCCCCGCAAGCCTCGCCGAATCCACCGATTCGCCTACGTTCCCGGAGACCAACCCGGAGCGGATGCCGACGCTCTGCGGGCGAAGCACTTTCGCCACAGCCTGCTAGGTGCGGCTCGGTGCGGATAGACTCTTCGCCCCATGTCCCTCACCACCGGTCAGTCGCTCTCCTTCTACACGATCCTCGGTCCCCTCGGCGCGGGTGCCATGGGCGAGGTCTACCGCGCGAAGGACACGCGGCTCGATCGCGAGGTGGCGGTCAAGGTCCTGCCGGAGCACTTTGCGGAGGACCTCGATCGGCTCAAGCGTTTCGAGCGCGAGGCGAAGTCGCTCGCCAGTCTCAACCACCCGAACGTCGCGCAGATCTTCGGCGTCGATCAGGTGGAGGATACGTGCTTTCTCGTTCTCGAACTCGTGCCCGGCGAGACGCTCGAGGACCGCATCGCGCGCGGAGCGCTGCCGGTCGAGGAAGCGCTCGACGTGTGTCGCCAGATCGCCGAGGGGCTCGAGGCCGCGCACGACGCAGGCGTGATCCACCGCGACCTGAAGCCGGCGAACGTGCGCGTCACGCCGGACGGCAAGGTCAAGGTGCTCGACTTCGGGCTGGCGAAGCCGAGCGGCATGGATCCGGAACACGGATCGACCACCGACAGCGTGCTCGCGACCGAGGAGGGCCGGCTGCTCGGAACGCCGATCTACATGTCGCCCGAGCAAGCGCGGGGCAAGCCGATCGATCGACGCGTCGACGTGTGGGCCTTCGGCTGCGTGCTGTTCGAGTGCTTGACCGGCAAGCGCGCGTTCGACGGCGAGTCGATGCCCGATGTCCTGGCGGCGGTGGTGCGCGAGGAGGCCGACCTCTCGCTCTTGCCGCCCTCCACGCCTCCGCACGTGCGCGACCTCCTCGCACGCTGCCTCGCGAAGGACGCGCGGCAACGGCTGCGCGACGTGGGTGAGGCGCGCATCGCGCTCGAGCGCTCCGGATCCGCGCCGGGGACACGCCCCGCGTCGAGTCCGTTGCGCGGCCCGCTCGGATGGACCGTGGGAGCCTTGGCGGGCGGGCTGCTCGTTTTCGGCGCGGTTCGAACCGGACCGGTCGAAGCGCCGGAGCCCGTCGTGGTCCGCGGGCTGACCTACTCCGGCAGCGACAGCGCGCCGTCGGTCTCGCCGGACGGTCGCCTGATCGCGTTCCAATCCGAGCGCGGCGGACGCCTCCGCATCTGGCTCAAGCAACTCGACACCGGCGCGGAGCAGGTGTTGACCGACGGACCGGATCGCTTGCCACGCTTCGCGCCCGATGGAAACGGCGTCCTGTTCCTGCGCGCCGAAGGCGACCGTCTGCATGTGTTCCGTCAGGACCTCCTGGGAAGCGAGGCGCGCAAGATCGTCGACGACGTGGTGGCGGCCTGCTGGTCGCCGGATGGAACCGAGGTCGGAGTCGTGCGCGTGGTCCGTCAAACGGAGGACCTGCAGTTCGGCGTTCTGATCGTGGACGTCCGGACCGGCGAGGAGCGCGAGCTCTACCGGACCGAGTCCGGAGCGACGCTCTACTCGCTGCGCTGGTTCCCGGATGGAAGCTTCCTTTCCGCCGGGACGGCGAGCCAGTCGGGCCAGTCCGCCAACCAATCCGCGCTCCTCCTGTTCCCCGTAGACGGCGGAGAGCCGCAGCGCTTCGTGGTCCCCGGATCCGTGATGCATGCGCACGACTGGGTCGGTGGAGACGGGCGTCGCTTGGTGTATTCGCAGAGCTGGCAATCGGCCGGCGACCTGTCCGGTTCGCTCTCGCGCGTCACGCTCTGGGACGTCGACCAGGACGAGCGCCGCGACCTGTTCCACGCCGAGTACCTGTGGGCCAACCTCGGCACGTCGTCCCTCAGCTTGACGGGTGCGGGGATCGCCGTGGTGAAGGACGAGACGCTCGTCTTCTCGTCGACCTTCGCGCGCCAGCTCCTCTGGGAGCAGGAGATCCGGGACGGCCGCGCGGTCGGACCCGGCCGCAACCTGCTCGAAGGTCTGGCGCGCGACCGGCAGCCGAAGTATTCGCCCGACGGAGCGCGCATCCGCTTCGCCTCGAACCGCACCGGCAACCTCGACCTGTGGGAGCTCGAACTCGAGAGCGGCAAGCTCAGCCAGCTGACGGACGACCGCGCGCAGGACTGGGATCCCGCGTTCACCGCGGACGGCGAGGGGATCCTGTGGGCGTCGGATCGCGGGGGCTCGTTCGAAGTGTGGACCGCTGCGAGCGATGGCAGCAAGGCGCGCCAGCTGAGCGACGACGGGCTCGACGCCGAGAATCCCTGCATCGCCAGCGGCGGGGAATGGGTTGTCTACTGGAGCGCGAACCCCGAGAAGCTCGGCATCTGGCGCATGCGTCCGGACGGGACGGGGCACGAGCGGTTGCTCGCGGGCAACTACCTCCAGACCGAAGTCTCCGACGATGGGCGCTGGGCGGGGTTCATCATCCAGCAGCCGCACAAGATGCGGAACGTGATGCACGTCGTCGAGGTCGAGACCGGTCGCCTGCTCCCGGTCAACATTCCCGTGTCCGGGGACGCGAACCGCGAGGATTCCGTCACCGTCGGCCGCTTACGCTGGGTGTCGAACTGCGAACTGTCGCAGGAACCGGCCATCGCGTTCATCGGCATCGACGACGAGGGCCGCACGGGTGTGTACCTGCAGGACTTCGATCCCGAGCAAGACACGAGCGCGACGCGCCGGCCCCTCGCCGGCTTCGACGACAACTACATCACGGAGTCGTTCGACATCGCGCCGGACGGATCGCGCATCACGCTGTCGCTCGTCGACGTCACGCGCAAGCTGATGCTGGCCGAAGGCGTGACGGGGATTCGGAAGCCGGTGCGAGCGAACTAGCCCGGATCATTCGTGAGCCTTCACCGAGATCGACGCAGCTGCGCGCCATATCGACGCTTCCCACCTCGAGACCGAGCCGATGGTCGACTTCCTGATCGATCGCTACGAGCGTCGACGACCTCGCCGCGCGCCTGCTCGGGGCTCATGTACGCGATCGTCCCCATCGACGATCCCGGTTCGGTCAGGCTGACGTGCTCGTCCTTCGCCACGCCGAAGTCGAGCAGCTTCGCGGGACCGTCCGCGGTGATCATCACGTTGGCCGGCTTCACGTCGCGATGCACGATGCCCGCGGCGTGCGCCGCGCCGAGTGCGTCCGCGAGCTGGATCGCGTACTCGAGCGCCTGGTCGACGGAGAGCGCGCCGTCCGCGAGCACGTCGTGCAGCGTCCGGCCGTCGTAGAGCGCCATCGCGATGAAGAGTTGGCCGTCCTCAGCCTCGTCCACGTCGTAGATCGTGCAGATGTTCGGGTGGTCGAGCGCCGAAGCCGACCGCGCCTCGTGCATGAAGCGCTGCTTGATCTCCTCGTCGAGCGAGAGGTGCGGCGGCAGGAACTTGAGCGCGACGTCGCGCCCGAGCCGCGTGTCGCGCGCGCGATAGACGACCCCCATGCCGCCGACGCCGAGCTTCTCGCAGACCTCGTAGTGGGAGACAGACTTGCCGATCACTCGCGCAGCCTACGACGAGTGCGTGACCGAACCAGGTTCCGAGCAGCACACTTCCGCGGCGTTCCGGTGTGCGGCGGGGAACCTGGTTTCGTAGCGGCTAGACTCTGCGTCCCATGTCCCTCGCCGCCGGCCATTCCCTTTCCTTCTACGAAATCCTCGGTCCACTCGGCGCCGGCGCCATGGGCGAGGTCTACCGCGCGAAGGACACGCGGCTCGATCGCGAGGTGGCGATCAAAGTGTTGCCCGAGCACTTCGCGGAGGATGAGGAGCGCTTGCGGCGGTTCGAGCGCGAGGCGAAGTCGCTCGCCAGCCTGAACCATCCGAACGTCGCGCAGATCTTCGGCGTCGACCAGGTCGAGGAGACGTGCTTCCTCGTGCTCGAGCTCGTGCCGGGCGAGACGCTCGAGGACCGCATCACGCGCGGCGCGCTGCCGATCGACGAAGCGATCGACGTGTGCCGCCAGATCGCGGAAGGGCTCGAGGCCGCGCACGAGGCCGGCGTGATTCATCGCGATCTGAAGCCGGCGAACGTGCGCATCACGCCCGATGGCAAGGTCAAGGTGCTCGACTTCGGGCTCGCGAAGCCGAGCGGCGCGGACGCGCATGGCGGCTCGACGACGGACAGCGTGCTCGCGACCGCAGAGGGGCGACTCCTCGGCACGCCGACGTACATGGCGCCCGAGCAGGCGCGCGGCAAGCCGATCGACAAGCGCGTCGACGTGTGGGCCTTCGGGTGCGTGCTCTTCGAGTGCTTGACCGGCAAGCGCGTGTTCGACGGCGAGACGATCGCGGACGGGATCGCGCGCGTGATCGACGAGACACCGGATTGGAGCGCGCTGCCCGCGCAGACGCCGGCGCACGTGCGCGAGCTCCTCGGGCGTTGCCTCGACAAGGATCCGCGCTCGCGACTGCGCGATGTGGGCGAGGCGCGCGTGCAGCTCGAGCGCGCGCCGACATCGAGCGCGTCGAGCGGCGCGGCGCCGGGGTCGCGCGGCGTGCGCGTGGGTACGGTGACGGCGCTCGTCGCGGTCGTCGTTGCGCTCCTCGCGTGGAGCCTGCGCTCCGGCGGCGACGTCGCGTCCGCCCCGCTGCGCAAAATCGAATTCGATTTGAGTCTCGAGTCGTTCGAGGAGGCCGTGCTCTCTCCCGATGGTCAGCGCATCGCGCTTCGCGCGGACGGAATGCTCTGGATCCGTGACCTGCGCGAACTCGTGGCGCGCGAGATTCCCGAGACCGAGCAGGCGCGCTTCGTCTTCTGGTCCCCCGACGGGAGCGAAATCGGCTACATCCAAGGCCATCGTCTGTGGCGCTCGAGTCTCGACGGATCCGTTCGCCGACGGATCACCGACGTCACCAAGGTCTGGGTCAACGGCGCCGGTGCGCATTGGACCGAGGAGGGCCGCATCGTCTTCGCGCGCGGGAACACGGACCTCTTCGAGGTGCCGGCTTCGGGCGGCGACGCGCAGGTGCTGCTCGAAACGTCGAACTCCGACACGGAGCACTACCACGACCCGTGCGTGTTGCCGGGATCACGCGCGATCGTGTTCGCGACCCATGGCACCAGTGGCGTCGACACGCTCGAGCTCCTCGAGGACGGAGAGCGCCGCGTGCTGCTGCACTTCCCGGGCGAGACCGTCGACCACCCCATCTACTCACCGACCGGGCACCTGCTCTTCAGCCGCGGCCCCGAGCTCGGCGGGACGTGGGCGCTGCCGTTCTCGCTCGAACGCCTCGAGGGAACGGGCGAGCCCTTCCTCGTCGCGCCCGGCGGTACCGACGCCAGCCTCGCGAACGACGGCACACTGCTCTATCGCGGCGGACGCAATTCCGGCCTGCGCGGGCTCGTGTGGGCGGACCTCGACGGGAACGTCGTCGGCGAGATCGGTGAGATGCAGCGCGACCCGCGCGCGCCCCGGCTCTCTCCGGATGGACGCTGGGTCGCGGTGTCGGCCCACGAGGCGGGACAGCGCAACCTCTGGCTCCACGACATCGTGCGCGGCACGAAGCGCCAGCTCACGTCGGGCCCCGGCGTGGACATGGACCCGACGTGGCAGGACGAACGCTTCGTTCTCTTCACGCGCTCCGGTGAGGACGGAATGCACGCCTGCCGCATCGCGATCGACGGTTCGACGGAGGTCGAGGTCCTGCCGGGGATGCGCGGCGGCGAGTCGACGCGCGACGGAAGCACACGTGTGTTCCACGATCGCGACGGAATCTGGATCGTCGAAGACAGTGGCGAGCCGCGGCTGTTCCACTCCGCGCCGGATGGAACCGACCGCTGGCCGGTCATCTCTCCGCAGGAAGACTTCGTCGCGTTCGGTGCCGGCACGACCATGCCCGGCGCGATCTTCGTCAAGCGCTTCCCCTCCGGCGACGGCCAGTGGCAGGTGCACGCCGAGGGTGGCTCGTGGTCGCGCTGGGGTCCCGCCGGCGACGAACTCTTCTTCACGAACGAGGGCACCCTCTACGCCATGAAGATCGACGTCGGCGACGACGTCTCGTTCGATGCCCCGCGCAGGCTCTTCGGCGAGCTGGAATTGGGCCTGATCTGCGGCGTCGGCTTCGACTTGGGCCTCGAGGGCAAGCGCATCCTGTGCCTGCGTCCGGAGGAGGTCGAACGCCCGACGATGACGTTGGTGCAGAGCTGGTACGCGGAGTTCTGACCGCGGGCGGCACCGGTTTGCACTCGGTTGCAACGCTGCGTCCGCCCGGCGCAAGGACCCGGCGAGACCCACCAGGCCACCGCAGGACAAACCCATGAATTCCCCCGTCCTCGCTCGATTGCTCGCCGCTTTCCTGCTCCTCTCGAGCGCCGCCTCCGCTCAGAACGTCTTCGTCGTCGACGCTGCGGGGGGAGCGGGGTCGGACACCACGACGATATCGGCTGCGATCGCGCTCGCCGTGGACGGGGATGTCGTGCTCGTCCGCTCGGGCGACTACGACGAGACGGTGACGATCGTGAACCGGTCGCTCGTCCTGCAGGGCGATCCCGGTGCCGGCACTCCGCCGACGATCGGCGAGCTCGTGATTCGGGACCTCGCGGCCGGCAAACGCGTCGTCGTGCGGCGCTTCGACTTCGATAGCGACGCGACGCCGGACCACGCCATCCAGCTCGAGAACGACGCGGGCTCGGTGTGGCTCGAGGAGCTGCGGATGCTCAACGCCGCGTTGATCGTCGTGCAAGTGTCGCCGCTGCGCGCGAGCGACTGCGCGTCGGTCGTGGTCTCGCGTTGCACGATCGAGCCGCTCTTCTCGGTCGGCGACTCGGCTCCGGCGATGGACCTCGTGCGCTCGAACGTTCACGTCTTCGACTCGTATGCGGAAGCGACGTACGCCTTCTTCGGCACGAACCTCGGTGTGTCCGGCATTCGCGTCGAAGGGCCCGGCGCAACGCTCGGGCTGTGGGGGTCGAGTGTCGTCGGCGGGCTCGGCGAGCTCTACATCGGATCGCACGGAGCCTGCCTGAGCTACGAGGGCGGCCCCGCCGTTCTGCTCACGCAACAGGCGGAGCTCGTGCTGCAGGAGGCCAACCTCCTCGGCGGTACGTCGACGTGCACCGGGGTCGTAGCCGCTTCCATCGCACCCGGAGACGGGACGGTGACCGAGCTGACGAGCCTCGCGCGTTCGCACGTCGTCTCCTCGCCCGTGCGCGACGACGCGTCGGTGACGGTCACGCTCGAGGGCGTCGCCGGCGACCAGGTGTGGGTCTTCTTCGCGAGCGCGCCGCGGCCGCCGCTGTTCCGCAACATCATCGACGGACCGATCCTGCTCGCGGCGCCGGTCTTCGCGTTGCCGCTGGGCACGCTGCCCGCGTCGGGCATGTCGACCATGGTGTTGCCGATCGGAGACCTGGGACCGGGTGTGAGCGCGACCGTTCTGTTCACGCAGGCGCTGTTCCGCGGCGCCGGGGGGACGGAGCTCGTGGTGTCGGAGCCGACGGCGGTCACGCTGCTCGACGCGAGCTTCTGACGGAGCCCGTCTCAGTCGCGCTCGAACCAGAGGTTGAGCACGCGGCCGCCGAACAGACGGAAGCCGGTGACGGTGCCGGCTTCGGAGCGCTCGAAGCGCACGGCACCCAGGCCGGCGCCCGCGAACCCATCGTCACTGGACGTGGCGTTCAAGAGCAGCGCACCCCTGCGCGCGTGGTGGGCGATCAAGAACCCGTCGTCGTCGCGCAGGTCGTAGTAGGTGCCGACTTCCTCGCTGAAGTAGCGGCCGACGTAAGGCGCGAGGTCGCGACCCGCGGGTTGGATGCGGTTGCCCGAAGCGCTCGACATCGCCGTACGCACGGTCAGCGCGTCGGCGGGAGCGTCGTCCGCGCGGCGAAACTCGAACGTGGTCGAGCCGGCTCGAAAGCGCGTCGGCGAAAGCGGCGACAGGATCGTGGCGGTCTCGCCCATTCTGCCGGCCAGGAGCTGGTCGCCCGCGATACGGACCTCCATGACCCCGCCGCGCAAGTTGTAGAGCCCCGCGACCGCGGCGCGTGTGGCCGCATCGATCGCGATCGGCTCCGTCGAGAAGGTCGTCGCCACGTCGTCGCTGCTCGACGCCGCCTGGCGCCGCAGCGGTTCGACGTCGTAGCCGAGGTAGAGGTCGAGCACCTGACGCGTCAGCGTCCTCGGATCGAACTCCGCCAGGTTGCTGGCAACGGCGACGCCGATGCCGACCGAGGGCAAGAAGAGCACGTCGCTGCGAAACCCCGCGTCGGCGCCACCGTGGCCGAACGCTTCGAACGAGCGGTGCGTTTCGAGCGCCACGCCGAGTCCGTAGGGGAGCGCGCTGCCGTCGCCCAGTTGTCCGGGTTCGAGCATTCGGAACGCGAGGTCACCGGTCCCGAGCTCGCTCGCCGCCAGGCCCCACATCCATCGGACGAGATCCTCGGCCGTCGTGAACAGACTCGTCGCGCCGACGTTCGCGAAGCTGAGCACCGATTTCTCGATGCCGTCCGGACCCGCGGTGTACGAGTAGGCGCGGTCAGGGACGAGCTCTTGATGGTTGTCGTGGAAGTGTGTGCGCGTCATTCCGAGCGGCGCGAAGATGCGTTGCTCGCAGAGATCGCGGAAGGGCATGCCCGACGCGCGTGACGCGGCCTCGGCCAAGAGCGTGAACCCGGTGTTGCAGTAGAGGTATCGTTCGCCGGTCGGGAAGTTGAGCTCGCGCTGGCGCGCGACGAGATCGAGGATGTGGCTTGTGCTGATCACGTCGTCGTCGCGCACGCCGCCGATCGAGAGCATCTCCCACTGATCCCGCAGCCCACTCGTGTGCGTGAGGAGATGGCGCAACGTGATCGGTGCGTCGAAGTCCGGCACGCTGGGAACGAAGCGTTGGATCGGATCGTCGAGCTCCAACACGCCGTCCTCAGCGAGGAGGCAAAGAGCCGCGGCGGTGAACTGCTTCGAGACGGACGCGACGTGGAAGACCGTGTGCGGCGTGATCGGAATGCCGTACTCGAGCTGCGCGCATCCGAAGCCCTTCGAATAGACGATCTCGCCATCGCGGATCACGGCCACCGCGGCGCCGGGCGAGTCCGACGCGGACCACGGAGCGAACAGCGCGTCGAGCGCCGCGTCCGGAACGGAGTCGCGCGCTTCTTGCGCGGCGGCACCCGGCGTGAGGAAGGCGACGAGGACGAGCGGCGTGGCGCGAAGAAGGAGCGGGTTCATGGGCGGCGTTGCGTCGAATGAGCGCATCGAAGCGCGTCGCTTACCTTCCTTGTGCGCGGCAGGATGGAGTCGCGTCAATCGACGCGAGGAAAGCGGCGGTGATGGGTGCGACTCCGTATCATGTCGCGCGCGCCCATGCCGTCCCAACCTGCTTCCCAAGGAAGCCCCGCGCCGCCGCGTGGCTGGATCGCGCGACTGCTCGGTGTGGTCGAGTGGCTCGGCAACCTGCTGCCGCATCCGGTCACGCTCTTCGCGCTCATCTGCATCGGGGTCCTGATCCTGTCGGGCGTCGCAGGCTTGCTCGAGTGGCAGGTGCCCGATCCGCGGCCCGAGGGGGCGAACGGACGCTCGCCCGACGGCGTGATCCGCGCCGTCAGCCTCATGAACGCCGAGGGACTACGGCGCATTTCGATGGGGCTGGTGACGAACTTCACGTCGTTCGCGCCGCTCGGCACGGTGCTCGTCGCGATCCTCGGTGTCGGTGTGGCGGAGCGTTCGGGGTTGCTCGGCGCGGGCATTCGCGCGCTCGTGCTCGGGACGCCGAAGGCGTTGCTCACGATGGTGATCGTGTTCGCCGGCGTGGTTTCGAACACGGCGTCCGAGATGGGCTACGTCGTGTTGATCCCGCTCGCGGCGGTCGTGTTCCACGCGGTCGGGCGCAACCCGCTCGTCGGATTGGCGGCGGCGTTCGCCGGCGTGTCCGGTGGCTACTCGGCCAACATCCTGATCGGGACGGTCGACCCGCTGCTCTCCGGGATCACGACCGAGGCCGCGCGCATGATCGATCCGTCGTTCGCGCCCGGCGGGCCGAACGAAGTGCTGCCCACCGCGAACTACTACTTCATGGTGGCGAGCACGTTCCTGATCACGCTCGTCGGCACGCTCGTCACGACGAAGATCGTCGAGCCGCGGCTCGGGGCCTACGACCCGAGTCGCGCCGAGGAGGGGATCGAGGACAAGACGCGCGACATGGGCGCGCTTTCCGCGGTCGAGAAGCGCGGCTTGAAGCTCGCGCTCGTGACGATCGGACTCCTGACGCTCGGCCTGCTCGCGCTCGCGCTGCCCGAGAACGGCTGGTTCCGCGATCCGGGCGAGAACGAGACGCTGGTTCAGGATCTGAAGCCGATGCTGAAGAGCGTCGTCGCGCTGATCTTCGTCTTCTTCATCGTGCCCGCGATCGTCTACGGGCGCGTCACGGGGTCGATGAAGAACGACCGCGACGTGATCGAGGGCATGTCGAAGGCGATGGAGTCGATGGGGCTCTACCTCGTGCTCGTCTTCTTCGCGTCGCAGTTCGTCGCGTTCTTCAACTGGACGAACCTGGGCACGATCACCGCGGTCGTCGGCGCCGACCTGCTGCACGATTGGAACCTGACCGGCCCGGTCGTGTTCTTGCCGTTCATCCTGATGTGCTGCTGTGTCAACCTGATGCTCGGCAGCGCGTCGGCGCAATGGGCGGTCACCGCGCCGATCTTCGTGCCGATGCTGATGAGCGTCGGGTACAGCCCGCAGGTGATCCAGGCCGCGTACCGCATCGGCGATTCGACGACGAACATCATCACACCGATGATGAGCTACTTCGGTTTGATCCTCGCGTTCGCGATGCGGTACGACAAGAAGCTCGGCATCGGCACGCTCATCGCGACCATGGTGCCGTACTCGATCGCGTACCTGATCGGGTGGATCATCCTGTTCTACGGGTGGGTGTTCCTGTTCGACCTGCCGGTCGGGCCGGGGACGCCGACGTACTACACGCCGTAGGCCCGGACGCTACGAATGACTCTCTCCGCCGGCCAGTCGCTCTCACACTATGAGATCCTCGGTTCCCTCGGAGTCGGCGGCATGGGCGAGGTGTACCGGGCGAAGGACACGCGGCTCGGGCGCGAGGTCGCGATCAAGGTGCTGCCCGAGGAACTCGCCGACGACGAAGAACGCTTGCGTCGCTTCGAGCGCGAGGCGCAGACGCTCGCGTCGCTCAACCATCCGAACGTCGCCGGCATCCACGGTGTCGACCAGGAAGACGACATCTGCTTCCTCGCGCTCGAACTCGTGCCGGGGGAGGATCTGGCCGAACGGATTGCTCGCGGTGCGTTGCCGGTGGAGGAGGCCGTCGGCGTGTGCCGTCAGATCGCGGAAGGTCTCGAAGCGGCGCACGACGCGGGCATCGTGCACCGGGACCTGAAACCCGCCAACGTGCGCGTCACACCCGAGGGCATCGTCAAGCTGCTCGACTTCGGGCTCGCGAAGCCGACGCACGCGGCGGCGACGAGCGACGTGCTCACGACCGAGGCCGGTCGAATCCTCGGCACGCCCGCGTACATGAGCCCAGAGCAAGTCCGCGGCAAGCCCGTGGATCGACGGGCCGACATCTGGGCCTTCGGGTGCATTCTCTTCGAGAGCCTGACGGGACGACGCGCGTTCGAAGGCGAGGCGTTCGCCGAGCTGATGGTCGCGATCTCCGAGAGAGAGCCGGAGTGGAGCGAACTGCCGATCGAGACGCCGGCCGGTATCCGTCGACTGCTCGAGCGCTGTCTCACGAAGGACGTGCGCTCGCGCCTGCAAGCCATCGGCGAAGCACGCATCCTGCTCGAGGGTCCCGGTCGGGCCGCACCGGTCTCCGATGTCGAGCCAGCGAAGTCTGCCACCCGCAGCATCCTCCTCGCGTCCGGCGTGGTCCTCGCGGCGGTTCTCGGCTACGCGCTCGCGAGTCGAGGCCGGGGGGACGCTCCCCTCGCGACGCTACGCCTCGGCGTCGAGTTGCCTGCCGGACTGCGACTCGACCTCCCGAATCCGCGCAGCGGAGGATTGAGCGGCATCGCACCGCCGCTCGCGATCAGCGCCGACGGGAGCTCGGTCGTCTATCTGGCGAAGGAGGACGAGGGCGCGTCCAAGCTCTATCTCAGGCCGCTCGACAGCTACGAGACGCGCGCACTCGAAGGCACGGAGAATGCCGAAGCACCCTTCTTCTCACCGGATGGTCGGTGGGTCGGGTTCTTCGGAGTGGACGGGATCTACAAGGTCGCGGTCGGCGGCGGCTCGACTCCCGTTCCCATCTGTTCGCTCCCGCTGATCGACCGACCGAGCGCCTCGTGGGCGCAGGACGAAACGATCTACTTCTCGCGCGGCATCAACGCCGAGGGACGTATCGAGCGCGTGCCCGCGGCGGGCGGCGAGCCAACCGGGCTGACCGTGCCTGACTTCGCGGAGGGCGATTCTTGGCACGGGATGCCGCAGCTGCTCGCGGGCGGGAAGTCGCTGCTCTTCACCATCGCTTCGCGGGCCGGCAGCGGAACGCGGGCCGCGCTGCTCGACCTCGAGACGCGCGAGTACCGCGTCGTCGAGGGCACGGGTGAGGCCGCGGGCGCGCGCTTCTTCGGCGACGCCGAGTCGAAGCTCGGGCTCTTGCTCTTCGCACAGGCGGGCCGACTGCTCGCCGCGAGGTTCGACCCGCGCTCCGGCAGCGTCACCGGTGTGCCCTGGCCCGTCGTCGACCAAGTCAGCAGTTCGGCGCTCGGCGTCGGCCACTGGGCATGCTCGGAGAACGGCGCGCTCATCTACATCTCGGGCAACGTCCCCGAGACGGATCTAGTGCTGGTCGACCGCAAGGGGGAGACGCTCTGGCAGTCCCCGGAAGTTGGCGTCTACCAACACCCGCGGATCTCACCGGACGGCGGGCAGCTGCTCTTCGATTGGATCAAGTCCGGTGGGCGCGACATCTGGGTGTACGACCTCGACCGCAGCGTGCCGCGCCGGCTGACGTCCGAGTACCAGAACATGGATCCGCTCTGGGCTCCCGACGGGAAGCGCGTGGTGTTCAGTCGCTTCGTCGCGAACGTGCGGACGCTCCACGTTCTCGATGCAGGCCAGGTGGGGCAAGCGCCGACGAGACTGCTCGAGGGGGCCGGCAACCAGATTGCCGGAACATGGTCTCCCGACGGCCAGCTGCTCTTCACCGTGTTCGGCCAGGAGAAAGAGGACCTCTGGCTCTTGCCGAGCCTCGAGGCACGCGAGGCGCATCCCGTTCTGCAGGGCCCCGGGCGACAAGGGTTCGGGTCGCTCCATCCCCGCGACGGACATTTGCTCGCCTACACGTCGGACAAGTCCGGCGTGCTCGACGTCTACGTTTGCACCTATCCCGAGCTCGCGAACGAACAACAGGTCACCTTCGGAGGCGGCAGCGAACCGCTGTGGTCCTGGGACGGTACGGAGCTGTTCTTCCGCAAGGGGCTGGACCACACCGAGTTGTTCTCGGTGCCGGTCTCGATGGCGGAAGAGCGCGTCACCGTCGGAGACCCGACCCGACTCTTCGGCGGCGCGTTCGATCGCAGCCCCAGCGGACACCAGCACTACGACGTGTCGCGAGACGGACAGCACTTCGCCTTCGTGCAGACGCTCGAAAACGAGGTGCGGAGCGAGCTGCGCGTGATGCTCAACTGGCAGACACCACGCTGACGAGCGCAAGAAACGGACGCGTTCGACCGCCGCGAGCGTCGGGCGCGGACACGCGCTCATTCCACGCGCCGAACCTCCCACGGTCCGATGCCCGTGATCTGGATCTCGACCGGCGCGTCGGTCCACACGCGGTGCACGAGGCCCGGCGCATTCACGTAGTAGTCGCCCGTCGTGAACGCCTCGCCGCCGTGCTCCGTGGCCGCCGTGCCGAGGCCGACGTGGATGCTGCCGGAGAGCACGGTGACGCGTTCGGCGCGCGGGTGCGTGTGGGGCGGCATGGTCCAGGGCTCGGTCGTGCGCACGCGGATCGTGAAGAGGCCGGCGCTGTTCGGGTCGCCCTCGAGCACGGCCATTTCGCAGTCGAACGGGACGGACGCCGGGCCGGGTCCCCACGGGATCTCGCGCCGGCGGTGAACGATCTGTTCCTCGCCCGGTGCGAAGCTGTTCGCGTCGGGTGCGGGGGGCGTCGCCGTGCAGCTCGCGCAGGCGGCGATGCAGAAAACAACCGTGAGCGCTCGGACCGTGCTCATTCCGGGCGCTCGCACACGTCGCGCAACGCCTCGAGGTCGCGTCGCATGCACTTCTTCATCGTGCCGTTCATGAGCAAGCCGAGGAGCGGCGACATGATCTTCGCTCCCAGCGAAATGGGCTTCCCGGTGAACGCCCAACTCACGTTTGTCCCGTCGGCGTCGGGCTCGAACGAGAAGAGTGTCGAGTAGCGCATGCCGTGCGACTCGGCCCGGACCGCGTAGCTCTTCGGCGGGTCGAAGCCCGTGACCCACATCTCCTCGGTCGCCTCCTTCCCGAACATGACGCGCGTTTCGCGCCAGCGCGTCCCTTCGCCGAACGGCCCTTCCGACAGGACTTCGAGCGACGTGATGTCGGGGATGCGTTCGGCGGCCTGGTCGATCTGGGTGAAGACCTCGAAGGCGCGTTCGAGCGGAGCGGGGACGTGCGTGCTGACGGTGATCGTGCCCATTGAACTGGATTGGCTAGGCGTTCATGGCGCGCTGCAATCGCGCCGTGTCGACGTACTGCTGAAAGCTCGTGACCTTCCCGCCGCCGAAGCTCCACACGTGGCAGAACTGCGCGTCGAGGTCGCTGCCCGTGGCGATGCACTTGCCCGTGTAGCGACCCTCGACGACGACGCTGTCGCCCGCGTCGTGAAACCTTGCCGCGTGCACGGTGAAGGCTTCCCATTCGCCGCCGAGTTTCATGAAGAGGTTCTCGAGCACGGCTTCGGGGCCGACCCACGCTTCGCCGGTCGGCATGTACGGGTTGCCCTCGGCTTCGCGCCACGCGATCTGGGCGTCGAAGAGCGCGAGCACGGCGGGAATGTCGCCGGCGCCGAAGGCTGCGTAGAGGTCGTGGACGAGTTTGGCGTTGCTCATGGGGGAGTCGAGTCGGGGGAGCTGGGGAGTGAGGGAGGGGAGTTTAGCAACCCGCGCCGCGACTCTGCCCGGCGCGATTCGCGCCGGCACGCGCTATCCTCGCGCCCATGCTCGGTCGCTACCACATCGTCCGCGGCAAGCGTCCCCCCGGCGACCCGCTGCCCGAAGGCGTGCGCCAGGACACGCGCAAGCACACGCGCCACGTGCTGCGACCGGAGACGAAGGACGTGGAGCGTTACCTCGACGCGCCCAGTGACGCGGCGTGGGAGGCGTTCACCGCTTCGTACCGGACGGTGCTGACGCGACGCTTCGCCGACGAGGGGGCGTCGTTCGACGAGCTCGCGCAGCTCGCGCGCGAAGGCGACCTGTGGCTGGGCTGCAACTGCCCGACGGCGCGCAACCCCGACGTGCGCCGCTGCCACACCTTCCTCGCGCTCGAGTTCCTCGCGCAGCGCTACCCGGACGTCGCCGTGGCCTGGCCGGCCTGATACGGAGCAGGTCGCCGGCGCCGGTGACGGTTGGAGTCTGCGGCGCGTCGCGCGTAAAGTGCGCGGATGTCCCAACTCACCATCGTTGCCAACATCCACGCCGAGCCCGACGCGATCGACCGCGTGCGCGCCGAGCTCGAGAAGCTGATCCCGATCACGCGCGCCGAGCAGGGCTGCATCCAATACGACCTGCACCAGGACAACGAGGACCCCGCGCACTTCATGTTCGTCGAGAGCTGGGCGTCGCGCGACCTGTGGCAGGTGCACATGAGCGCGCCGCACCTGGCCGCCTATCGGGAAGCGGTCGACGGCGCGCTGACGAAGTTCTCGCTCTTCGAGATGACCCCGATCGGCTGATCCGGCCGCGCTACAATCCGCCGATGAAGCTCGAGCAAGCCCTGAAGCGACTCGAAGCCCTTGGCGACGAGAAGGTCCGCAAGCGCAACGCCAAGAACGGCGCCGGCGACAATCAGTTCGGCGTCAAGCTCGGCGACGTCCGCAAGCTCGCGAAGGAGATCAAGAGGGACCGAGAGCTGGGCATGGCGCTCTGGGACACCGGCAACGTCGACGCGCGGCTCCTCGCGTTGCTCATCATTGAGCCGAAGACGCTGAGCGCGGACGACGTCGATCGGATGGTGCGCTCGGTCACGCTCGATCAGGTCGCGGACTGGATCAACGCGTACATCGTCAAGCAGCATCCCGACAAGGAAGCGTTGCGCGAGAAGTGGATGACCGACGCCGACCCGATGGCGGGACGCGCGGGTTGGAACCTGACCGCGGAACGCGTCGCGCGCCGCCCCGAGGGGCTCGATCTTGTCGCGCTACTCGATCGCATCGAGGCCGAGATGCCCGACGCCGATCCGCGTGTGCAATGGACGATGAACTCCACGCTCGCGGGCATTGGCATCCACTTCGCGAAGCACCGCGAGCGCGCCCTGGCGATCGGCGAGAAGCTCGGCGTCTTCCGCGACTACCCGACGTCGAAGGGCTGCACTTCGCCGTTCGCTCCGATCTGGATTCACGAGATGGTCAGCCGACAGGGCTGAGGCGACCAGTGGCCGAATCGATCGAACAGCAGTTGGCGCTTGGGCGTGACGAGCTTCTTCAGAGGCTCGGCAAGCACCTCACTCCGGTGTCCGTGCTGCCGCGTTCGCCGAGCGAGTTGAGAGCGATCGCGCTGCGCTGGATCGAGGAGCGTCGGGCGCAGTTGCAGGCGGCCGTCTGCGGCTCGGAAGAGATCCGAGCGCTCTCCAAGTCGGCGCAGGCGAACGAACGGCGCGTGATCCTCGCGACGATGATCGCGGACACGATCGCGGCGAGTATCGTCGGAGTGCCCGCGATCACGCTGGCGGTCTTGATCGTCCAGGAGGGCGTGGAGACGCTTTGCGGCAGCGATTGGCTCTTGCCGTGAAGAACCTGCTGCCCGTCGAGCGCTACAACGAAACAGCGATTCTGAGCCTCCCCGAAGCGGAGCAACACTTTCGCAGCGGTCTCGGCCCGCCCGTCCCCAGAGTCCGTGGCGGGAGCGAGACTCTCGCCGAGATCGCCCGGCGCCGCTACGGGTACTTCATCCGCATGGCGCGGGACAATTCCGCGTGCCCCGGGCATCAGGCGGTCGTGAGGAAGGCCTACTTCGACGTGGTTCGGGACTCGACGCTGAACGCGTGCGCGACGACGAAGGAAGGCTACAACCTGGTGGGGATGAACGAAGGCGCGATCGTCAACCTGCACGTCTTCTTCTATGTCCTCATGTCGCATCCCGAGGTGCTCCCCGACTACGGCTTCCCCCACAAGGAAGCGGCTCGAGTCGCGTCGATGTTCGACTGTGATTGGCGTGCGCCGCTGTCGGTCGTCCAGAGCCGAGTCGCGCTGAGCCAGGGCGCGACACAGCTCCCTCAACCGCGAGATCCGTTCCGTCAATCGATCGCGGACACGCTCGCGACGATGGCCCTCGACTTCGTGTACTTCCACGAACTCACGCACCTGCGGCGTGGGCACCTGCACTATCTGAAGACCGAGACCGGCGCCGGCAAGGTCGATGAGTCGTGGCTGGGAAGCGCGGCGAGCGAGTCTGCGGCGAAGCAGGCCTTCGAGCTCGATGCGGACGGGGGCGCGATGGAGATCGCGCTGGGACCTTGGTTGCGGAACAAGAGCGCGCTCGGCTTCCAATCGAACGAGGGCGGGCCGGACGAAGCGGTCGAACTCTGGCTCTTCGCTGTTGCCTTCGTCTTCTTGCTGTTCGACCCGTCCACGGCCGCGGTCGCCGCGTACCGCAACCAAGACCACCCGCACCCGATCGTCCGCTTGATGCACCTCTACGTGCAGGGGAGTCACGTCGCCGAGCAACATCGACCGGGCTCGAGGAAGCGCTTCGAAGACGCGTGGTGGAAGGCGCTCGAGCTGGCGGGCAACGCGGCCATTCTCTTCGAGCTCCCGTCCGCGGCCATGTTCGCGATCAATCGCGAGTCGATGGTCGAGATCATCGGCGAGCGCAACCGGATCGCGCTCCACCTACAGCAGCTCGTGGCGACCCACGCTTCCCTGAAGCTCTGAAGCAGCGCGAGTCCGACGGTCGGGCTGAGCGCTAGCGCTCCGCGTCGAGCGGTTGCAGTTCGGCGAGCAGCGCTTCGAGCGCGGCGAACAGCCGACCCGCGGTCTCCGCGTCGCAGCGGTTCGTGACAATGGAGATCCCGAGTTCGCGCTCGGGGATCAGCAGCAGGACGTTCTGCGCGCCGAACGCGCCGCCGTGGTAGATGAAGCGCGGGCTGTCGTTCGCGCGCCGTTCGACGTGCCAGAAGCACGCGAGGGACTGCGAGGCGTCCGCGAAGAGCGTCTCGCGCGACCGCTCGATCGCGGGCGAGGGATCCTCGAGCTGCAGGCGGAGGAAGCGCATCAGGTCGGCGGGCGTCGACTTGAGTCCGTCCGCGGCGCCCCACAGCTTGACGATCGTGTCGGGGACGGGTGCGCCGCCCTCGCCGAAGCCCGGCGCCTTGCGCGTGACCTGATCGGCGTCGAGCTCCCACGTGGTGTCCGTCATGCCCGCCGGCGCGAGGATCTTCTCGCGGACGAGGTCGCGGAACTCGGCTTCGTAGACGTGCTCGAGCACGGACGCCGCGAGGTTCGCGCTCACGTTGGAGTAGGCGCTGTTCGTTCCGGGCGCCGCGGTCAAGACGACCGAGTGCAGGTCCGCCCAGAAGTGTTCCTCGTCATAGTCAGGCGCGACCGCGTTCAACCTGGCCGGTAGGTCGGGCCCCCAGGTCTCCCGCTCGCGCGCGTCCGCCGCGTCCAGTTGGAACGGCAGGCCGGCCGTGTGCGTCAGCAGGTGTCGCACGCGGACCGGCGCTCCCCCGAAGGCCAGGTTGTCGTAGGCCTCCGGAAGGAGCGGCGCGACTTCTTGGTCGAGCGTTAGCTTCCCTTCGACGAGCGCGTGGCTGACGAGCAGGCCGGTGAAGAGCTTCGTGATCGACGCGATCTCGTACACCGTGGTGGCGGTCGGCGCGTTTCCAAGCGCCGGGTCGAGCTCCCCGTAGTGCGCCAACCGGGACCGGCCCGCGTGGAAGACACCGATCGACGCGGAGGTGATCGCTTCGCCATCGACGAACCCGTTGGCGCACGCGTCCATCGCTCGCTGCAGGCGCGCCGGGGCGGCTTCTTGCGCGCGCGCGGGTGTGTGCAGTGCGAGGACGACGAGGAGCGCGAGGCCTGTGTTTGTTCCGAGTCGATCACACATGGGGTCGGTGGGGCGGCGAGGTTGCCCGGCGCCGTGGATCCATCGCGAACCGAAGCGCGGCGCGAGTGTAGCAAGCACGAACGGAACCGGCGGCAAATGCGTTTCGCGACGAAGAGCGGCTTTGAAGCGGACGCGACGACGCGGCAGGATACGCTCCGCCCGATCCTTCCCCAGCCTTCGCAACTCCCCGAGTGCCCCACCGACACGAATCGACCGAGCGTCCGTTCCGCGTCGCCGCGGCGCTCCGAGAGGCCTTCGCCGAGGGCTACTCAGCGCGCAACCTGCGCGCGGACGTGTCGGCGGGAATCGTCGTCGGGATCGTCGCTCTGCCCCTGGCGATGGCGCTCGCGATCGCCTCGGGCGTTCCGCCGCAACACGGCCTCTACACCTCCATTGTCGCGGGCACGGTGGTCGCGATGCTGGGGGGATCCCGCACGAGCGTCTCCGGCCCCACGGCGGCCTTCGTCGTGCTCCTCGCGCCGGTCTCGCATCGCTTCGGCCCCGGCGGGTTGATGCTCGCGACGATGATGGCGGGGCTCCTGCTCGTCGTGATGGGGGCGGCGCGCATGGGGAAGCTGATCCAGTACGTGCCGCATCCGGTGACCACGGGGTTCACGGCGGGGATCGGCGTCGTCCTCGGCGTCCTTCAGCTGAGTGACTTCCTCGGCCTGCAGGTCGCGGTGATGCCGGAGCACTTCCCCGAGCGGGTTGTCGCGCTCGCGAAGTCACTCCCCACGGCGCACGTTCCCGACTTGGTGATCGGTGTGTTCACGCTGTTCGTGCTCGTGACGTGGCCCAAGATCACGCGTCGAGTTCCGAGTCCGCTCGTCGCGATGGTGCTCGGCGCCGGCCTCGCGTGGACGCTCTCGCTCTTCGTGGACGGCTTCGATGTCGACACGATCGCGAGCCGCTTCAGCTACACGTCCGGGGGCGAGACGCTGCAGGGCATCCCGCGCACTCCGCTGCACTTCCAATGGCCTTGGAACTGGCCCGGTCCGGACGGGAGACCCGTCGAACTCTCGCTCGGTCTCTTCCGCGAGCTCATGGGGCCCGCGTTCACCATCGCGGCGCTCGGCGCGATCGAATCGCTGTTGTGTGCCGTCGTTGCGGACGGGATGGCGGGCACGAAGCACGACCCGGACGGGGAACTCCTGGCGCAGGGTGTCGGCAACCTCGTCGCGCCGCTCTTCGGCGGGATCGCCGCGACCGGCGCGATCGCGAGGACGGCGACCGGAATCCGAGCGGGTGCTCGTTCACCCATCGCCTCGATCGTGCACGCGGTCTTCGTGCTGCTCGCGATGCTCGTGCTCGCGCCGCTGCTTGGCTTCCTTCCGATGGCATCGCTCGCGGCACTCCTGCTCGTCGTCGCCTGGAACATGAGCGACGTCCGGCACTTCGCGAAGGTCATGCGAGTCGCCCCGAGAAGCGACGTTCTCATCCTCGTGACCTGCTTCACGCTGACCGTCGTCTTCGACATGGTCGTCGCGGTCGGAGCCGGAATCGTGATGGCCGCGCTCCTCTTCATGCGGCGCATGGCCGAGATCTCGAGCGTCAAGCTCGACGAGAACTACCACCCGCACCTGAAGGACCCGAAGCTCAAGGGCGTCGTCGTCTACCAGATCGGCGGCCCCCTCTTCTTCGGAGCGGCGGAGAAGGCCGTGTCGACGATCGCGCGCATTCGCGGCAAGGCCCGCGCGCTGATCCTCGTCATGAACGCCGTGCCTGCCATCGACGTCACGGGTCTGGTGGCGCTCGAGTCGGCGATCGAGAAGCTCCAGAAGAACGGGACGTTCGTAGTGCTGGCCGGAGTGGCGCCTGGAGTCCGGCGTTCGCTCGAGAAGGCCGGCCTCGGCGAACGGCCGGGCAAGCTCTCGATCTGCTCGGACAACGAGGAGGCGCTCCTGCTCGTCCGACTGACGCTCGGCTTGGACGAGCCGCCGGTATCCGCGGACGCGGTGGCTTCGAACGAACCCGACGCTCCTTCCGCGACCTAGCCCGAATCCTCTGCAGCGGGAATCGGATTGCGCTCGCCCGCGTCCGCGGTAGCCTCGACGTTCATGGATGCCTGGTTGCTCGATGCTCGGCGCGAGTTCGCGAAGTCCAAGGTCATGGCCGAGCGCGCCGTCGCGCAACTGCCCGAGGGGGCGTGGTTCACGCGCATCGACCCGGAGTCGAACAGCGTGGCGATCGTGATGAAGCACATGGCGGGCAACATGCGCTCGCGCTGGACGGACTTCCTCACGAGCGACGGCGAGAAGCCCGACCGGCAGCGCGATAGCGAGTTCGAGGAGGAGGACGACACGGTCGGGTCCGTGCGCGCGCGTTGGGAGGACGGTTGGCGGCGCCTGTTCGATGCGATCGACCCGCTCGACACGCCCGACCTCGAGCGCACGATCACGATCCGTGGCGAGCCGCACACCGTGCAGCAGGCGATCCAACGCCAGCTCACGCACTACGCCTACCACGTCGGCCAGATCGTCTTGCTCGCCAAGCACCTCGCCGGTGCGCGTTTCGAATCGCTGTCGATTCCGCGCGGGAAGTCGACCGAGTTCGATGTGAAGAAGGACGGGTCGTCGTACCTGGCGGGCGGCGAGCAGCGCTGAGCCGCGGCGACGAACCCGGTTCCGGTTCGCCCCGCGACGGGCGCGCCGGGTAAGTTGGCGCGCGCATGTGCGGCCTGTGTGGAATCCTCGCGCTCGACGGTGCGCCCCTCGGTGAAGCGGACGTCGCGCCGATGGTGCGCCTGCTCGAGCACCGCGGGCCCGACGGAAACGGGACGTGGCTCGGGAGCGGCGTCGCGCTCGGACACACGCGGCTCGCGATCATCGACCTCGAGGGCGGCGTGCAGCCGATGGGGAACGAGGACGGCTCGATCCAGATCGCGTTCAACGGCGAGATCTACAACCACCGCGAGCTGCGCGAGCGCATCGCCGGGCGGCACACGTTCCGGACGCGCAGCGACACCGAAGTGCTCGTGCACCTGTACGAGGAGCGCGGCCCCGACTTCGTCGAGGAGCTCGAGGGCTTCTTCGCCATCGCGCTGTGGGATGCGCCGCGGCGACGGCTCGTGCTCGCGCGCGATCGGCTCGGCAAGAAGCCGCTCTTCGTCGCGCGCGCGCGGGGGCGTTCCGAACGCATCGTGTTCGGCTCCGAGCTGCGCGCGTTGCTCAGCGTGCTCCCCGGAACGCCCGCGCCGGATCCGATCGCGCTCGACGAAGTGCTCGGCCTGCGCTACGCCGATGGCTCGCGCAGCGGGTTCGTCGGCATCGAGAAGCTGCGGCCGGGCGAGGTGCGCACGTACGACCAGGGCGGCGAGACGAGCCGCATCTATTGGAGCGCGCCCGCGGCCGAGCCGGACGCGCGCTACGCCAGCGACGAGAAGCTGGCGGTCGAGGAGTTCCGCACGCACCTCGACGCCGCCGTCGCCGCGCGCCTCGAGGCGGACGTCCCGCTCGGGCTGCTCCTGTCCGGCGGGCTCGATTCGACCGCGATCCTCGAGTCCCTGTCGCGCGTCGCGACCGGAACCGTGCGCACGTTCACGGTCGGCTTCTCGCGCGAGAAAGAGTCGGAAGCGTCGATCGCGCGGAGCACGGCGCGACACTTCGGGAGCGAGCACGAGGAGTTCACGCTGACCGAGTCCGACCTCGTCGCGCAGGTCGATCGCATCCTCACCCATCTCGACGAGCCCTTCGGCGATCCGTCGATCCTGCCGACGACGCTCGTGTGCCAACTCGCGCGCGGCGCGGTCACGGTGTGCCTGGGCGGCGACGGTGGGGACGAGCTCTTCGGCGGATACAAGCGCTACGCGAACGTGCTCGCCGCGGCGACGCGCGCGCGGCCCGGCGCGTTGCGCGCGGGGCTCTACAACGCCGCGCTCCCGCACCTCTCACGGATGAACGCGCGCACGGCGAAGCTCTCGCGCCGATTGGCCGATCGACTCGCGACGCCCGAGATGCACGCGGCGCGCGAGGCGATCTCGATCGACGCGGCGCTGCGCGCGAGCCTCGCCGGCGAACGCATGCGCGCAGGCGTCGGGCCCGAGGGCGCGATCGAAGAACGAATCGCGGGCGAGCTCGCCGGGCCGGGCGAGCTGGGCGCGCGCATGATGCGGCACGACCTCGGGCACTACTTGCCCGGGCTGATCCTGACCAAGGTCGACCGCGCGTCGATGGCGAGCTCGCTCGAGATGCGCGCGCCGTTCCTCGATCGGCGCATGGTCGAGTGGGCGCAAACGGTGCCGGTCGCGCTCAAGATTCCCGACGCCGAGCGCGGGCGCACGAAGCACCTGGTGCGGCGCGCGCTCGACGGGCGCGTTCCGGACGGATTGCTCGACCGCCGCAAGAAGGGCTTCGGCACGCCGCTCGGTCGCTGGTTCCGCAAGGACCTCGCCGCGTACGCGGCCGAGCACCTCGAGTCGAGCCGGCTCGCCGCCGACGGTTGGCTCGACGGCCCGACGGTGCGGCGGCTGCTCGCGGCACACCGCACGCGCCGGCGCAACTTCGGCGAGGCGCTGTGGACGCTGCTCGCGCTCGAGGTCTGGTACCGCACGCGCGTGCTCGGCACGAACGAGCCGGATCACATGTTCTTCGCGAGCAAGCCGGCGATCAACGCCGCGCGCCGGTCCCAGCTGTAGGCTGCCGCCGCGTCGCGCGCCGCGCGCCCGACGGCGAGTGCGTGTGCGGGAGCGTCGAGCGCGCGCTGCACGGCCGCGGCCAGATCGCGCGGTTCCGCGGACGCGGCGAGCAATGCGGTCTCGCCGTCGGTCAAGACGCTCGCCAGCGTCGCGACCGGCGCGGCGACGATCGGCGCGCCCGTTGCCATCGCCTCGAACAGCTTCAGCGGTGAGGTGTAGCGCTCCGAGCGCGCGTCGCGCGACGCGGGCAGGACGATCAGGTCGGCGCGCGCGAGCTCGCGGGGCACGTCCGCCGCGCCGACGTGGCCGACGAACTCGACGCGCGCGCGCAGATCCGGATCGCGTTCGGCGCGCGCCGTCAGGCGTTCGAGCTCCTGCGCCGGGTGCCCGCCGATCAGGCGCAAGCGCACGCGCTCCGGAAGGTGCGCGAGCATGTCGAGCAGCGACTCGACGCCCTTGTGCGGAAACAGGCTGCCCGCGTAGCAGAGCGTGATCGCTTCCCGCCCGAGGTCCGGATGCGCGACGCCGTCGAAGCGCTCGAAGTCGACGCCGTCGGGGACGATCGTGATCGGCGCCTTGGGTGCGAACGCGATGCGCAAGTCCTCGGCCAGCGGTTCGCAGATCGCGGTGAGCTGGTCGGCCTCGCGCGCGAGCCGCGCTTCCTCGGCGCGGACCTTCACCGCCCGCGCTTCGTCGCCCGCGTCGCGCGCGACCACATGCTCGAGGTTGTGGAACTCGTAGAGGAAGCGCGCGGCGCGACCGAAGCGCTTGCGCAACCCGAGTACGAACAGCGCCTGACGCCGCTGGCGCGCGTAGAACGCGACGCGTGCGGATCCCGTGGCGAGCAGCTTCGCGAGCTGGCACCGGTACACGAGACCCGCGATGCCCTTGTGCCCCGCTCGCACCGCGTGCACGACGACGTTCGCGTGCGGCGCGCGTCCGAGCGCTGCGCCGAGGCGCGCGCGCGGATCGTCACCGCGGGCGATGCGGAAGAAGAGGTGCACGCGCAGGCCAGCGCGTGCGAGCGCGTCGCCGGTCTGCGCGATCTGGATCGCGTGGGCCTGCGGGGACGGCAGCGTGAAGAGCTGCACGAGCGCGACCTCCTCGATACGTGTTCCGACCGACGTCACGGCGAGATCATCCTCGCTCCGCGCCGGGATTGCACGGGCGCGCCAGCTTGACTGGAGTCGCCGCGCGCCGGATCATCCGACGCAACGATGCGCGCGCGTTTCTTCGATCCCCTGCGGTGCCCGGAAACCGCGCCCGCGCCGTGAGCACCGCTTCGATGGACGAGCCTCCGCGACGCCTGGCTGCCCCGGAATCGATCCGGCGCGGCGCGGTGCGCATCACGCGCTGGTTCGAGCTGCCACCCGAAGCCCAGGCCGCGGTCGACGAGTGGTTGCGCGACGGACGCCTCGTGCGCGGCGAGGCGTTCAAGGCGGGGCGTGTGCATCGCTGCGGGGAAGCCGTGCTCAAGCGCTTCGACCGCGGCGATGAGCACCGTTTGCGCGCGCTCTTTCCGGGCGATGCCGCGCTGCGCGAAGCACGGCGCGCGCACGCGATCCGACCCGTGCGTGCGCCCGAGCCGTGGGCCGCGTTGCGTTCGCCGCAGGGTGGCCTGCTCGTGAGCGAGTACGTCGCCGGCGCAACGCTGCGCACCGCGTGGGTCGAGTCGGAGGCCAGCCGCGCGGCGCTGCCCGAGTTTCTCGCCCGCATGCACTCGAACGGCGTCCTGCACGGCGATCCGCACGGCGAGAACATGCTGTGGACCGGCGACGAGTGGCTGCTGCTCGACCTCGGCGGTTTGCGCCGCGGCTTGCACTGTTTGGTCCTGCGCGGCCAGCTGGTTCGGCGTCACTGGGCGCGCCTCGTGCACGACGTCCTGTACGTCGACCCGAACGCCGAGTCGCAACTGCGCGCGCTCTTCGGAAACTATCTCGAGCGAGTCGCCCCGCGTCGCGACATCGCACGCGACGCCGAAGCGGCTTGGTCCACGGTCCGACGCGGCGCCGCCGAGTACACCGCCCGCTGGGTGGCACAAGCGGCGCGCCGCTAGCACGGATCCATCACCCTCCGACGATGGCGTGAGTTTCACCACGGGCTGCTAGCGCGCTCCGCGCGACGGCGACGGATTCCGAGGAAACCCGGGCGAGCCGAAGCATGCTGCTTTTCACCCCTTGCCGCATGCGCGAAGGGGCTTCCGGTCCCGCGTTCGCGCGCCATAACCGCGCCCTATCGCCGGCATCTGGACTTGCGATTGGTCGGACGGCGGTCGGTGGGCGAACCTGAGTGCGTGGGCCGAGCAAGGTCTACCCCAACCCCAGGAAAACGATGAACACGACCCTTCCCGTCGCCCGTGCATGGACGAGCCTCGCGGCGCTTTGCCTCGCCTCGTCCGCTTCCGCCCAGGACTCGATCCACGCCGCGTCGCCCGGCGTGACCATGGATATCGGCAAGTGCCCCGTGATGGGAGCCGCCGAAGCTCGACCGAACAACGCACACAAGGAGAACGACGACATGTCGAACCAAGACTGGTGGCCCAATCAACTGAACCTCTCGGTGCTGCATCAGAACTCGCCGATGGCGGATCCGATGGGCGACGACTTCGACTACGCGAAGGAGTTCGCGTCGCTCGACCTCGGTGCGCTGAAGAAGGACATCACCGCGTTGATGACCACGTCGCAGGATTGGTGGCCGGCCGACTGGGGCAACTATGGTCCGCTCTTCATCCGCATGGCCTGGCACAGCGCGGGCACGTATCGCGTGAGCGACGGACGCGGCGGCGCGTCGGACGGTACGCAGCGCTTCGCGCCGCTGAACAGCTGGCCGGACAACGCGAACCTCGACAAGGCGCGGCGTCTGCTGTGGCCGATCAAGCAGAAGTATGGACGCAAGGTCTCGTGGGCCGACCTGATGGTTCTGGCGGGCAACTGCGCGCTCGAGGGCGCGGGTTTCGAGACGTTCGGGTTCGCCGGCGGCCGCGAGGACGTTTGGGAGCCGCAGACCGACGTCAACTGGGGGCCGGAGGCCGAGTGGCTCGGTGACGAGCGCTACTCGGGCGAGCGCGAACTCGCGAACCCGCTCGCCGCTGTGCAGATGGGCCTGATCTACGTGAACCCGGAAGGTCCGAACGGCAACCCGGATCCGCTCGCCGCCGCGAAGGACATCCGCGACACGTTCGGCCGCATGGCGATGAACGACGAGGAAACCGTCGCGCTGATCGCCGGTGGACACACGCTCGGCAAGACGCACGGCGCGGCGACCCCCGTGGGGCACGTCGGTCCGGAGCCCGAAGCGGCGAGCGTCGAGGAGCAGGGACTCGGTTGGTCGAACTCCTACGGAACCGGCAAGGCCGGCGACACGATCACGAGCGGCCTCGAGGGCGCGTGGACCTCGACTCCGACGAAGTGGTCGAACGGCTTCCTCTCGAACCTGTTCCGCTACGAGTGGGAGCTGACGAAGAGCCCGGCCGGTGCACACCAGTGGACCCCCGTCGACGGACCGGAGAACGTCCCGGACGCGCACGATCCGAACAAGGCGAACCGGCCGATCATGTTGACGACGGACCTCTCGCTGAAGATGGACCCGATCTACGGCCCGATCGCGAAGCGCTTCCACGAGCACCCGGACGAGTTCAACGCCGCGTTCGCGCGCGCCTGGTACAAGCTGACGCACCGCGACATGGGGCCGGTCTCGCGCCTGCTCGGTGACGAGGTCGCGGAGCCGCAGCTGTGGCAAGACCCGGTGCCCGCGCTCGATCACGCGCTGATCGACGGCGCGGACATCGCGGCGCTAAAGGGCGAGATCCTGGACTCCGGACTCTCCGTCGCGCAGCTCGTGCGGACCGCGTGGGCCTCGGCGTCGACGTACCGCGACAGCGACAAGCGCGGCGGCGCGAACGGTGCGCGCATCCGGCTCGCGCCCCAGAAGGACTGGGCCGTGAACGGTCCCGGCGAGCTCGGCGACGTGCTCGGTACGCTCGAGCGGATCCAAGGCAAGTTCAACGACGCACAGTCCGGCGACAAGCGCGTCTCGCTGTCGGACATGATCGTGCTCGGTGGAAATGCCGCCGTCGAAGCGGCCGCGAAGAACGCCGGCTTCGAGGTCGACGTCGCGTTCACGCCGGGTCGCACGGACGCGTCGCAGGATCAGACCGACGTCGAGTCGTTCGCGGTGCTCGAACCGACCGTCGATGGCTTCCGTAACTACGCCGCGGACGGCACGGACCGACGCCTGGACGAAGCCCTCGTCGACCGCGCGAACCTGCTCGCGCTCTCGGCGCCCGAGATGACCGTGTTGGTCGGCGGCCTGCGCGTGCTGAACGCGAACGCCGCGGGTTCGACGGCGGGCGTCTTCACCCAGCGGACCGAGATGCTGACCAACGACTTCTTCGTGAACCTGCTCGACATGGGCACGACGTGGAAGAAGTCCGGCGACGGGTACGCCGGCGTCGACCGCGCGACCGGCGCGCAGAAGTGGACCGCCACGTCGGTCGATCTCGTCTTCGGCTCGAACTCCCAGTTGCGCGCCATCGCCGAGGTCTACGCCAGCGAAGACGCGAAGCAGAAGTTCGTCGCCGACTTCGCGCAGGCGTGGAGCAAGGTGATGGACGCGGACCGCTTCGACGTGGCGCGGTAGTCGTCGCGCCCGCGACGGCCGGGCCAACCGAACCGTCAGGCATGTTCCGAAGAGCGAAGTGGAGCCCGAGCCGGCTCCACTTCGCTCTGTGCGTTTCGATGGTCGCTGCCCGAGGCGTCCGCGGCGTGGTTGGGGCGGGTTCGAGCGCTGACCTCGCGGTTCTGCCGGGAGGGGCGTAGGATGGGCACGACTCCGTTCGTCCGCCGCCGCAAAGGCCATTCGAGGGATGCTATGAAGCGCTTCGACTCCCCGCTCGTCTGCTCGCTCGTTCTTCTCGCCGGTCCGGCCTTCGCCCAGGAGGGGTGGACCACGCCGACGCCGATCAAGCCGGCGGTGAACGCGGGTTACATCTCGACGCTGTCGCCGACCGGGCACGCGTCCGCGACCCGCGCCACTTCGGGGGGCGCCAACGCGCTCTTCATCACGCCGGTTGGCGATGCATCGACGATGGTCTCCGGAGTGACACCCGGTGGGTCGGGCGTGAACTCGTTCCAGTTCGCGCCGAACGGAGCGCACGTCGTGTTCGACGATCAGCTGCGCGACGTCTACGGCGTGCCGACGAACGATCCGACGGCAGCGTTTCCGCTCTCGGCGCCGCTGGTCGCCGGCGGCAAAGTGAGCAATCACTTCATCTCGCCGAACAGTGCGCGCGTCGTGTATCGCGCCGACCAGGAAGTGGTTGGCGCGACCGAGCTCTACAGCGTTCCGATCGACGGCAGCGCGGCGGCGATCAAGCTGAACGGGACGCTCGTCGCGGGCGGAGACGTCTTGACCGTGGCGTTCTCGCCGGACGGAAAGACGGTGCTCTACATCGCGGACCAGGAACTGGACGAGCAGCGCGATCTCTATAGCGTTCCGACGAACGGTTCCGCGGCGGCGCTGAAGGTCAACATCGGCGGCGGCCAGGACGTGTTCGGCGCGGCGGTCACGGCGGACGGCGCGACGATCGTCTTCGACTCGACGAGCGGCCTCTACTCGGCGCCGCTCGACGGCAGCGCGCCGCCGACGTACATCGGCGTCAGCAGCGGAGCGTGGCGCGCGCTGCTCTCACCCGACGGCCAACGCGTTGCTTGGCGTGTCGGATCGACGCTGTGGGTCGGATCGACCACGACCGGTGGCGCCGTCAGCCTCAGCTCGGGCGCCGACTACCTGGACAGCATCACCTTCTCACCCGACAGCCTGCGCGTCTTCTGGCAGGAGACGACCTACCTGACCGATGCGCCGGAGCCGGGCGCGGACCGTCCGCCGCCGGGCGAGGACGAAGGCCTTCAGGAGCTGTGGAGCGCGAACTCGACCGGCGGCGGGGTCGCGCAGCTCGCGTCCGACTACTGGTACTCGTACGAGAGCTACTTCCGCTTCGCCGTCTCCGAGGACTCGGGGCACGTCGTGTATCAGAATTCCGATCACAACGAAGTCTGGAGCGTGCCTGCGACCGGGGGGGCGGCCGTTTCGATCGCGCCGACCGCCCCGGGACGCAAGCCGCTCTTCGTCGCGCGCGCGACGCGGCGCAACCACGTGTTCATCACGGAGCGCGACGCGAGCTTCATGGACGAACACCTGCTCCGCATCGCCATGAACGGGGCCGAGGAACCCGAGATCGTTGTCGCGCCGAACAATCCGTCGGACAACCTGACGTACCTCGAGTCTTCGGCATCGGGGCGTCACGTCGTGTTCAGCGTCTACAACGGGGTCGAGACCATCCCGTACGCGACGTTGCGCAAGGTGCACCTCGACAACATCGCTCCGTACATCGGGCCGCAGTCCGGAGGGACGGTCGTCTGGCTGCGAGGCGACGGCTTCTCGGAGGAGACCGAGGTGTTCTTCGGCAAGCAGAAGGTGCCGGCGCTGTACGTCGACGACGAGACGTTGATCGTGACCTCGCCGCCTGCCCCGGCGATCTCGCCGCGCAAGAAGTTGCGGCGCGTCGGCGAGGTTGTCGACGTGAAGGTCCGCAACGTCGGGACCGAGTCGAAGCTCGCCGGAGCGTTCTCGTACTACCGCTAGAAGCGCGAATCGAATCGGGCGATGCCACTCGAGCGCGCGATGCTGAGCGTGCCGCCGAAACGTTGAGGAGCCGGTAGACGCTGCGCATGGCCTCGAAACGCAAACCGTTGACCACGCTCCTCGTCACGCTCGGGATCGGCTACGTCGCGATTTGTGCGGCGTTGTTTCTCTTCCAGGGGGCGCTGGTGTTCCTCCCGAGCCGCACCATCGCGCGCACGCCGGCGGACGAGGGGCTCGCGTTCCGCGAGGTCGAGTTGGTTGCGTCGGACGGCGAGCGCTTGTCCGCGTGGTTCCTTCCCACGCAGGAGCCGCGTGGGGCGTTGCTCTTCTGCCACGGGAACGGCGGCAACATCGGCGATCGCATCGTGGGCGCGCGCGCGTTCGTCGACATGGGGGTCAGCGTGCTCCTGTTCGACTACCGCGGTTACGGCGCGAGCGAGGGGGCGCCGAGCGAGGAGGGCCTGTACCTCGACGCCGAGGCGGCGTTCGCCTTCCTGACCGTGCGCGAGGGCTTCGACGCGCACCGCGTCGCGGTCTACGGCGAGTCGCTCGGGGGTGCGGTCGCGATCGAGCTCGCGCGGCGGCACGACGTCGCGTGCACGATCACCGAGAGCGCGTTCGCGTCGATCCCGGCGATCGGCGCGGAGCTGTATCCGTGGCTCCCCGTGTCGCTCCTCGCGCGCATCCGCTTCGACAACGAGCGCAAGGCCGGCGAGCTCGACGCGCCGTGGCTCATCGTGCACAGCCGCGACGATCGCACCGTCCCGTTCGCGCACGCCGAACGGCTGCGCGAACGCGCGCGAGCATCCACCGAGCTGCTCGTCACCGGCGGCGATCACAACGACGGCGGCTTCCTCCTGCGCACCGAGTGGCGCGATCGCGTGCGCGCGTTTCTCCACGCGTCGCTTCCGACGCGCACGAAGTAGGCCCGGCGCGGCTAGCGCAGCAGCTTCTCGACGGCGCTGCGGCCCGCTTCGACGACGGTCCGCTCGATGTCGAGCCCGAGCACGCCGAGAACGTAGGCCGTGCCCTGCCAGTCGATGCGCGTCATCTCGATCGGCGCGCGCCCGTCCGCGTCGTTCGCGAGCGGATCGGCGCCTGCGTCGAGCAGAGCCTCGGCCGCGTGCACGCGGCCGAGGAACGCGGCGGCGTGCAGCGGCGTCGCGCCCTTCGGGTCGCGCGCGTCGACATCCGCGCCCCGCTCGATCAGGAGCGCGACGATCGAGGCCTCACCGCCGAGCGCGGCGCCGAGCAGGACCGAGGAGCCGTCCGTGTTGCGCGCATCGACCTTGGCGCTCCGCTCGAGCAGCAGGCGCACGACGCCGACATTTCCATGGAGCGCGGCGACGAAGAGCGGTGTGCGGCCGTTCTCAGCGCTCGGATCGTTCGCGTTCGCGCCGTCGGAGAGCGCCGCGTCCACGGCTTGCGTGTCCCCGCTCCGCACCGCGTCGAAGAGCCTCGAGGTCGGGCTGCTCTCGGTCCGGGTCAACCCCAGCAACTCGGCGCACAGCTCGCGACCGGCGGCGACCTCGTCCCAATCGAGCGGGATGCCGAGCAGGTTGGCGATGTAGTCGGTCGTCGACACGGCAACCCGCGTCGAGGCGAGCGCGTCGTCACCGATGGCGCTCGTGAGCATCGGGTCCGCGCCTCGATCCATGAGGAGCTCGAGCACCTCGATCCGTCCCAGGAAGGCCGCGCCCATCAGCGGTGTCGAGCCGTCGCGGTTCGCGTCGTCGACGCCGGCGCCGGCCGCGAGGAGTGCCTTCGCGAACGGAACGTTGCCGGTCATGGCCGACCAGGAGAGCGGGCGCATGCCGAACGTCGGTTCGAGCGCGTTGGGGTCCGCGCCCGCGTCCAACGCCGCGCGCACGAGCTCGATGTCGTTCGCTCTCAGCGGGACCCAGACGTCCGGCGTCGGCTCGGCGTCCTCGTCGCCGACATAACCGAGCGCGCGCAATTGCTCGAGCACCTCCGGATCCATCGCGGTCGTGTCGTTCGTGTCCGCTTGCTCCCACTGGTTCGCGATGAACGTGCGCGCCTTGACCTCGAACGCCCGCGCGATGTCGGGGCGCGCGTCGGCGAGGTTGTTCGTCTCGCCCGGATCCGCGTCCACGTCGTAGAGCTCGACGCGCGGCTTCGCGAGAAGTTGCGTCGGCTTCTCGTTCAGGATGAACTTCCAGGAGCCGCTGCGCACGCTGACCATCAGCCCCGAGCCCTGTCCGATGACGCGCGCGAGCGGGTCCTCACGATGCTCGGACCAGATCTCGCGCGCGGCCGCCACGCCAGGCGCCTCCGCACCCGTCGCGAGCGGAACGAGGCTCGTGCCTTCGAGCCCCGCGGGCGCGTCGATGGCGAGCAGTTCGCACAGCGTCGGGTAGATGTCGATGCTGCGCACCGGCGTCGCGATGCGCTTTCCCGCCGGCAGCAACCCGGGCGCGTAGATCATCAGCGGGATGTGCAGCATCTCGTCGTAGAGGCTGTAGCCGTGGCTCGTCCCGCCGTGCTCGAAGAACTCGTCCCCGTGATCCGACGTGAAGACGAGGATCAGGTCTTCGCCCCAGCCGTCCTTCTGCAGCTTGTCCCACAGCACTTGCAGCTGGTCGTCGTTCGCGAGGATGTCGGCGTCGTACAGGTTGCTCGCGTGCTCGATGAAGGACGCCGAGTCGATGGACGTGCGGTCGAAGTTGTCCTGGGTCACGAAGAGCCCCGGAATATCGGGCCGGCTCCTCAAGAGCTTCTGCCACTCGTCGCGGAACTGCGCGTGGCGCTCGGGGTGCGCGAAGCGCTTCAGGTACTCGGGCTCGGGCTCGTACTCCTCGTGCGGATCGACCGAGTGCATGTAGAGCAGCATCGGCCAGTGGTCGGTCTCGTCGAGCCAGGCGAACGCGTGCGTGTTCAGCTTCTTGGCCGAGCCGCTCGCGAAGCGGATCGAATCGCCGCGATTGATGGCCGTCGACTCGGTGAAGAGGTCGAAGCCCTGCGCGAAGTTCGACAGCAGGTTGCCCATGACGACGTTCGCCGAGAACCCCGCCGTGTACATGCCGTTCGCGCGCAAGACCTCCGGCCACGTCACGCTCTCCGCGGGCAACCGCTGATCCATCTTGTAGACGCCGGTCGTCGACGGGTACTGCGACGTGAGCATCGCGGCCATCGACGGCTTCGTCCACGGGGCTTGGCTGTAGCAGTTCTCGAAGACGACCGAGCGCTCGGCCAGCCACTCGAGGAACGGCGTGGTCTCGCGCTCGTACCGGTCGTACCCGACGCGATCGCCGCGGCAGGTGTCCATCAGATAGAAGAGAACGCTGCGCTCGCGCGGAGCAGCAGCGTCGACCTGCGCGGCCTCGACCGGGCGCGCCGACAGGCCGGCGGCGACGAACGAGAGCGCGACGAGGCGAAGGAGGGGGTGTTGCATGCCTTGCATAGGCGTGATTCGACCCCGTATTCGCCGCGCGTCCACTCAAAAGACGACGCGGATGCCCGTTCGCGCGCCGGCTACTCGTCCTGACTCGGCATGGGCGCGAGGCTGAGCGTGAGGGCGTACGGCGTCCCGCGCTCGTCGTGCAGCTCGCCGAGCAGTTGGTAGAGCTCGTGGAGCTTGGCGCTCAGCCGCGTGCGACCGCTGGGTGTCAGGCGGGCGACGCGATGTCCGAGCACGACGTTGCGGTGCCGGCCGCCGAGCACGCTGGAGGGATCCTCGATCGCGCGCTCCTGCAGGTTCATGGCCGAGCGGAGGGCGGAGCGCGCGATCTTGCGCCGCGCCTCGCGCGCGTCGGACGAGTCGTCGTCGGGGTCGAGTTCGAGGCGCGCCGCCGGGAGGCGGTAGATCGTCGCAGGACGCTTGGACGTGGGCCGCTCGCCCGCCTCCTCGACGAGACCCGCGTCGACGAGCGGGCGCAGGTGGTGGTAAAGCGTCTTCGGGCTGCGTCCCAAGTGGCGCGCCAGGTCGTCGACGGTGGCGGGCTGCGCGGCCATCAGCGCCTCGAGCAGCTCGATGCGGCGAGCGGAGGCGATGAGGCGCATCGCTTTGCCTCGAACGCGGTGCACGGTTTCTCGAGCCATGCACGGAGTGTAGGCTCGATAAGTACAGAAAAGGAAGAAAGCTGACTTTTTCAACAACGCTCCGAAGCGCGCGCGTAAGGTCGGACTCACGCAACCCCGAAACGAGTCCGTCCCATGCTCCCCACGTCGATCCTGCTCTCGCTCTCCGCCCTCCTCCCCTGCATGCAAGACGCCGCCCAAAGCGCGCTCGAGGGCACTGCGCCGAAGCGCACGCACCTGCCCGAAGCGGTCGTGACCATGCCGCTCGACCTCGCGCACGGTTGGCCCGTCGTCGAAGTGCACGCGGGCGGCCTGGGTCCGTACCGCATGATCCTGGACACGGGCTCGTCGGTGACTGTTCTGCACAAGCGCGTGCAGGCGGAGCTCGGGATCGAGTCGACCGGAACGACACGCATCGGCGACCCGTCGAACCCGACCGCGCGTGAGTTCGACGTCATCCACGTGCCCGAGCTCAACATCGGCGACGCGTTCTTCGAGGAGCTGACCGCGGTGAGCTGGAGCGACGACATGGGGCTCTCGAGCGTTGGGATCGACGGCATCATCGGCCTGCCCCTGTTTCGGGACTGCCTCGTGACGCTCGACTATCCCGCGCAGGAGGTGCGCATCGAGCGGGGCGCGCTCCCGGAGGCCGACGGCGAGCGCGTGATCGGGTTCAAGGGAACGGACTCGATCACCCTCACCCTCGAAGTCGCCGGCGCGCAGGTCGACGCGCACTTCGACTCGGGCAACTCGCGCCACATCACGCTGCCGGCGCGGCTGGAGGAGCAGCTCGAGCTCGTGCCCGGCAGCGAGCACACCGGCAACGCGACGCGCGCGAGCGGCACGTTCCAAGTGCACGGCGGCAAGCTGAACGGGGCGATCCGCGTCGGAGGCCGCGTGCTCGAGAACCCGAACATCCTCTTCGATACGACGCTGCCGGTCGCGAACGTGGGCCGGACCTTCCTCGACCAGGGCGCGGTCACGATCGACCTGAAGCACGGGCGCATGCGCGTCGCTCCGGATGCGCCGCGCGCAGCGGCGCCCGCGAGCATGGTCCAGCGCCGTGACCTGTCGCCGGGCGGTCGCAAGCTCGGCATCGAGATGATGCTGGGCGGCGGCGCCGAGCTGAAGATCTCGCGCGTCCTTCCGGGGTCGCTCGGCGAGACGAGCGGCTTGCGAGCGGGCGACGTGCTGCTCACGGTCAACGGCGAGCCCGTCTCCGCGATCGAGCATCAGCCGTTGCGGGACGCGCTCGCCAAGCCGGATGCGTTCGCAATCGCCGTGCGGCGCGGCGACGCGCGCGTCGTCATCGACGTTCCGGCCGAGTGAAGAGGGCGGAGTGACGGAAGATCCGCGCGCCGTCGGCCGCGCCGATCGCTACGCTCTTTCGGATGACCGCGCCCCGCGACGAAGAGGCCGCGTCCGCCGAGCTCTTGCCGCTCGTCTATGACGAACTGCGTCGGCTCGCCGGCGGCTACCTGAAGGGCGAGCGCGTGGAGCACACGCTGCAGCCGACGGCGCTCGTGCACGAGGCCTACATGCGCGTGCTCCAGCAGACCGGCATCGAGTGGAAGAACCCCGGCCACCTGCGCGCGGTGTGCGCCCAGGCGATGCGCCGCATCCTGGTCGATCACGCGCGCGCGAAGAACGCGGGCAAGCGCGGCGGCGGGCGTCACGCGGTGACCATGCAGTCGGAGCTCCTGGGCGCGGACGACGCGCCGATCGACGTGCTCGAAGTCGAGGACGCGCTCGCCAAGCTCGAGGGTCTGAACGAACGCCAGGCGCGCATCGTCGAACTGCGCTTCTTCGGTGGCCTGACGAACAAGGAGACCGCTGAGGTGCTCGAAGTGTCCGAGACGACGGTCGAGGACCAGTGGCGCTTCGCGCGCGCGTGGCTGAACCGCGAGCTCGCCGGCTAGCATGAACAGCGTCGCCGAGAAGCGCGCGGCGTTCCGCGCCTTGCACGAGTCCGGCTGCTTCGTCCTGCCGAATCCGTGGAACGTCGGGAGCGCGGTGCTGCTCGCGCAGCTCGGCTTCCGCGCGCTCGCGAGCACGTCCGCGGGGCTGTCGTTCGACCTCGGTCGTCCGGACGCGATCGAATCGCTCACGCTCGACGAAGTGCTGGCCCACCTGCGCGCGCTGGTCGACGCGACGCCGTTGCCGCTGAGCGCGGACTTTCAGAACGGCTACGCGTCCGACAGCACCGAGGTCGAGCGCAACGTCGCGGCGTGCCTCGCGACCGGCGTCGCCGGCTTCTCCATCGAAGACGCGAGCGGAGCCGACGCTGCGCCGTTGTATCCGCTCGACGTCGCGCTCGAACGACTCGACGCCGCCTGCCGCGTGCGCGACCGCGAAGCGACGCGTCCGGTGCTCACCGCGCGTTGCGAGGCGTTCCTCGTCGGAGTGCCCGACGCCGCGGACGTCGCGCTCACACGCCTCGCGGCCTACGCGCGCGCCGGGGCCGATTGCTTGTTCGCCCCCGGGTCGAGCGACCCGGGCTTGGTGGCCGAACTCGTCGCCGCCGTGGCGCCGAAGCCGCTCAACGTGATCGCGTTCGACCCGCGACGCAGCGTGGCCGATTGGGCCGCGCTCGGCGTGCGCCGCGTGTCGATCGGTTCGGGCCTCGCGCGCGCCGCCTGGGGCGAGTTCCGGCGTGTGAGCGAGGAGCTCGCCGGCGCCGGCAGCGTCGAGCGCCTCGCGAACGCGGCGACGTTCACCGAACTCAACGCGGCCTTCGGCGCGGCGAGGCTCCGATGCAATCCCCGATGATCGTGCGACGGCTCGCCCTTTCGGCGCTGCTCGTCGCGTCTCCCTTCGTCTCGTGCGCGAGCGTGGCGAGCGCGCCATCGACGACGACGGTGCTGCTCAACGTGACGCTGATCGACGGCACCGGCGCGGCGCCGATCCCCGGACGAACGATCGTTCTCCGCGGTGCGCGCATCGAGTCGATCGGCGCGGTGGGGGAGGTCGACGTTCCTGACGGCGCCGAGGTGCTCGACCTCGACGGGCGCTTCGTCGTGCCGGGCTTCATCGACCTCCACGTCCACTTGCCCGGGAACCGCGACGTGCAGGAGGCGCTACTCGAACTCTGCCTCGAGTACGGCGTGACGACCATCCTCAACCCGGGCGCGCGCGAAGGCGCGGGCGTCGAGCTGCGCGAACGCATTCGGAGCGGTCGCGTGCGCGGCCCGCGCATGTTTACGGCCGGGCGCATCATCGAGTGCTTCGACGACGTCGATGCGCCGGGCGAGGACGGCTTCCGGGACTGGGCCGTGCACGTCGACTCGGAGGCGGCGGTGCGCGCCGAGGTTCGCGCGCAGGTCGCGACCGGCGTGGACTTCATCAAGCTCTACCGGCGCATGCCTCCGGAGCTCGTCGCCGCGGCGGTCGACGAAGCGACGCGTCACGGCGTGCCCGTCATCGGACACATGGGAACGACAACCTGGGGGCAGGCCGTCGACCGCGGCGTCGCGATGCTGGTGCATTCCGGGTGGGGGACGTCGATGGACGAGCTCATCGAACTCGACGATCCCGAGTCCGCCACGGACACCGAGTGGTACCAGGCGTACGGACGCGCGACCGAAGGCGCGTCGTTCGCGGCGCTCGCGCGGGCGCTCGTCGAGCGCGAGGTCATCGTCGTGCCCACGCTGGCGATCACGATGGCGTCCGGCCTCGGCGAGGACGCTGCGCTCATTCCGCGCTTCCGCGCCGATCTCGCGCCCGACTCGGAGATCGACGATTGGTGGAGCGACGGCTGGCGCGCGCGACATCCGCAGTACGGCCCCGACTCCGAGGAAGAGGCCGAGATGATGCGCACGGTGTACTTCCCCGCGGCGCTGGCGATCGCGCGCGGCTTCCACCGCGCGGGTGTGACGATCGGCGTTGGCACGGACGTCGGCAACTCGTGGATCGTCGCGGGCTTCGCCTTCCACCTCGAGCTCGAGCTCCTGCAAGAGGCCGGCATCCCGCCGCTCGACCTGCTGCGGATGGCGACCTGGAACGGCGCCGTCGCGCTCGGGATCGAGGACGAAGCGGGAACGATCGAAGCGGGGAAACGCGCGGACCTCGTCGTCCTGACCTCGAACCCGGCCGACGACATTCGCAACACGCGCGCGATCGAAAGCGTGTTCCTCGCCGGCGAGCGTCGCTAGGAGGGCTACTCCGCGGCGGGCAAGTCGCGCGTCCACTCGGCGAGCAGCCGCCCGATCGCCTCGACGTTGTCGCTCGGCGTCAGGTCGCGCGCGGACTTGCCCTCGTCGTTGCGCGCGACCGGGTCGGCGCCGGCGGAGAGCAGCGCGACCGCCATCGGCACGTTGCCGTGCAAGACGGCGGAGTGCAGCGCGGTGTGGCCGCCGGCTTGTTTCGCGTCGGGGTCGGCTCCGGCGGCGAGGACGGTGCGCACGATCCGCGCATCGCGTGTGGCCGCCGCGCTGTGCAACGGTCGCACCGCGGACGGGTTGCGGGCGACCGCGTCGACGTCAGCACCCTGCGCGAGGAGGAAGCGCGCCGCGGAGAGCTGCCCGAAGAACGTCGCCAGGTGGAGCTGCGTGAAGCCGTCGGCTGAGAAGGCGTTCAGCGCCTCGGGATCCGCGCTCGCGAGTTCCCGCAGCCGACCGAGCCTCCCGAGCGCCGCGGCTTCGAAGGCGTCGAGGTCGTCGCGAGCCGCCGCGATGCGCGCAGCCACTTCGCCCTGCCCGTGGTAGAGCGCGAGCAGCACGAACGACACGCCGCCCGCGTTGCGGGCCGCCGCGAGTTCGGGCGACTGCAGTAGCAGCGCGTCGACCGTCGTCCGTTCTCCCGCGACGACCGCGGCCTCGAACGCCTCGATCGCTTTCCCTTTGTTCTTCATCATCGACCTCGCGTCACGCGTGCCCTAGACTCGATGCATAGAGCGTCTATGCATCCGCCGAATCCGTCAAGGGCAAACCCGCATGAAGCGTGAAGCGGTCGCCGAGGAGTTCCATCGAGCCGCCCTGAGGCTCCTGCGACGCCTGCGCAACGAGGACACGTCGTTCCAAATCAGCACGGCGCGCCTGTCCGCGCTCTCCGTGCTCGTGTTCGTGGGGCCGCAGTCCGTCAGCGCGCTCGCGGAGATCGAACAGGTCTCACAGCCGACCATGACGAGCCTGACCCAGGGGCTCGCCAAGGACGAGCTCATCCGCATCGAACGCGACGTGAGCGACCGCCGCATCCGGCGGTTGGTGGCCACGAGGCGCGGCAAGGGGCTGCTCCAGCGCGCGCGCCGCAGGCGGATCGAGGCGCTGTCGACACTGATGGACGACCTGACCGAGCGCGAGCTCGGCACGCTCGCGCGCGCCGCCAAGCTCGTCGGGTCCATGCTCGAGGACGAACGCTGACCCGGTTCCGAACAGGTTCTCGGGATTCCACCGGGGCTCTCCGCCGCGGACTGCGCGGTTAGGATCGTGGGGATGAGTTCGGAACGTCACGCGCGCATCGGCGACCTCTTCGTCGAAGCCAGCCGGCTCGCGCCGATGGATCGCGTGGCGTTTCTGCGGGAGGCGTGCGGCGCCGACGATGCGTTGCGCGCCGAGGTCGAGTCGCTGCTCGGCTTCGACGACTCGGACCAGCTGTCGCGCGCGGCGGACGCGCTGATCGACCAGGCGCGCGAGCTCGACCAGACGCTGCCCGCGTCGATCGGCGGCTATCGCATCCTCGCGCGCATCGGCGCGGGCGGCATGGGCGTCGTCTACGAGGCCGAGCAGGAGGAGCCGTCGCGCAGAGTGGCGCTCAAGGTGATCCGCCCCGGATTCGCGTCCGAGAACACGCTGCGGCGTTTGCGCCACGAGGCGCAGGTGCTCGGCTGGCTCGACCACCCGTGCATCGCGCGCGTCTACGAGGCCGGCACGGACGACGACGGGAGCGGGCCGCGGCCGTGGTTCGCGATGGAGCTCGTGCGTGGCGAGCCGCTCACGCGCTACGCCGAAACGCACGAACTCACGTTGCGCGCCAGGCTCGAGCTGCTCGCGCAAGTGTGCGACGCCGTGCATCACGCGCACCAAAAGGGCGTCATCCATCGCGACCTGAAGCCCGGGAACATCCTCGTCGACGAGAGCGGTCGACCGCGCGTGCTCGACTTCGGCGTCGCACGCGTGACGGACCAGGACCTAAACACGACGACGCAGATGACGCGTGCCGACGAAGTGATCGGCACGCTCGCCTACATGTCGCCCGAGCAGATCGAGGCCGACCCGTCGCGGCTCGACGTGCGTTCGGACGTGTATGCGCTCGGCGTCGTGTCGTACGAGCTGCTCTCCGGCCAGCTCCCGTACGACATCGGCTCGCGTCAGGTCGCGCTCGCGGCGCGTGTCATCGTCGAGGAGGAACCCGCGAGCCTCGGCACGCTGAACAATCGCCTGCGCGGCGACATCGAGACGATCGTCGCGAGGGCGCTCGAGAAGGAACCCGAGCGGCGCTACGCGTCGGCCGAGGAGCTCGCGAGCGACATCCGCCGGCACCTCGCGAACGAGCCGATCCAAGCACGGCCGCCGAGCGCGGTCTATCAGCTGCGCAAGTTCGCGCGGCGCAACAAGGCGTTCGTCGGCGGCGTCATCGGCATCTTCCTCGCGCTCTCCGCCGGCGTGATCGTCAGCACGCGCATGTACATGCGCGCGGAGGCGCGGCGCATCGATGCCGTGCACGCGGGGCAAGCCGCCGAGCGTGCGCGCTTCGAGGAGGCGAAGCAGAAGGAGCTGGCGCAGGCGAACCTCGAGCGCGCCGTGAAGGCCGAGGGTGAGGCGACGACTGCGGCGCGCCTCGCCGCCGACGACAGGGACACGTCGGAAGCGGTGACCGAATACCTGGTCACGATGTTCGAGTACGCGAACCCCGACGTCGCGTCGCCCGAGGACCTCACCGCGCGCCAGATGCTGGACCAAGGCGCCGAGCGCATCCGGACCGAGCTCGTCGATCAGCCGGTCGTCCGCGCGCGCCTGCTCAACGTCTTCGGGAAGATCTACAACTGGCTGCAGCTCTACGACGCGTCGGCGCCGATCCTCGTCGAAGCGCTCGAGCTGACCGCGCAGCAGTACGGCGAGGACAGCACGCAGTACGCCGACACGCTCGAGCGGCTGGCGCAGACGCGGCTCGTCGCCGGACGCGTCGCCGAGTCCGAAGAGATGCAGCGCCGCGTGCTCGACATCCGGTTGCGCCATCTCGGCCGCGACAACGACCTGACCGCGGACGGCATGAGCAACCTCGCCGCGTCGCTCATCGATCTGGCGCAGTACGACGAGGCTGAGCGGCTCTACACCGAGGCGCTCGAGATTCGGCGGCGCGTCGTCGGCGAGCGCAGCGTGTCGGCGGCGAGCGGCGCCGCGAATCTGGGCGTGTTCTACGGCTACGTCGGGCGCGAGGCCGAGTCGGAAGCGCTGCTGCGCGAGGCGCTGTCGATCTTCGAGGAGCAGCTCGGCGAAACGCACTGGCGCACGCTCTTCGCCTACGCGGCGCTCGCCGACAACCTGATGAGCGGCGCGCGTCCCGAGGAGGCGATCCCGTTCGCGCGCAAGGGGTACGAAGGCTATCGCAGCCACTTCGGAACGCGGGCGAGCGCGACGTTCACGACCGGGACGATCCTCGCCGGCGCGCTGATCGCAGCCGATCGGCCCGTTGACGCGGTCGAGTTGCTCGAGGAGCTGTTGCCGCTCTACGAGAAGACCTACGGGCGCGACAATGTGTTCCTGAACCTCTACCGCAACCTCGGGAGCGCGAAGCACGACATCGGGCAGGTCGAAGAGGCGGAGGCGATCTACCTCGAGGCGATCGAGCTGCGCAGCGCGCTGTCCGGTCCGACGAACCCCGCGACGGTCGCGATCCAACACGACCTGGCCGTGCTCTACGCGCAGACGGATCGCCTGGACGAAGCGGAGGAGCTCTGCACGTTCGTGCTCGACCGGCGCATCGAGGTCCTCGGCGAAGCACACCCCGACACGCTGAAGACCTGGCGCAACCTCGCCGACACGTACGAACGCGGCGCGCGCCTCGAGGACGCCGAGGCCATCTACCGCGAGCTCGTCGACCTCTGCGAGCGCGAGCTCGGGGCGGCCGACCGCGCGACGATCGGTGCCCGCGTCGAGCTCGCGACGCTGCTCTTCGACGGCCTGGGGAACGCGTCCGAAGCCGAGCAGCTCTTGCTCGACGCCTGGTCGAAGGGCGAGGCCGACGCCCGGGACTTCGGAGCCCCGAAGCTCCTGGCCCGCATCTACGCGGCCGAGGGCCGGGACGACGACGCGCAGGTCTGGCGCGCGCGCTAGCCCGGATCCTTCATGAAGGATCCGGGCTAGTTCGCCGGTTTTCTCCGGGGTTCGCGTTCGGCCCCTACGCGGGGTGGGAAGGGGCACGTCGATGCGGCGGCCCGAACCCGAACCCGAACCGCGGACGCTCGCGCGCTCCGCCGAACTCGAGAACCCACCGATGAAGAATCTGCTCCACACGAACGTCCTCCTGATCGCCGCCCTCACCGTGGGAGTCGCCGCGCCGCTCGCGCCCGGCTTCCAGCAACAACAGCAACAGAGAAAGCTCGCGACGCCCATCATCGTCGAGACGACACCGATCGGCTCGATCGTCGCGTGGCACGCCGACCTCGCCGGGACGCCTTCGCTTCCCATCGGGTGGGAGCCGTGCGACGGCCAGATGGTCGCCGACCCCGACAGTCCGTACTTCGGACAGACGCTGCCCGATCTGAACGGCGGCGGCAGGTACCTGCGCGGCGGCGTGTTCTCCGGCGTGATGCAGGACGACGCGACGGCCGTGAACGGAATGAACGGCGTGACGAGCAACGCGGGAACGCACTCGCACTCGATGGGATCGGCGGGCACGCACACCCATTCACGTACGAACGTTGGCGGCATCGGCGGCACGCGCGGTTTCGCCGCGGCGGGCAACCAATCCGGATCGACTTCGACGGGCAGCGCAGGCAACCACACCCACTCGATCAACGGCGCGGGCGACCACGCCCACTGGCTGTCGCTCGCGGGCGACTCCGAAACGCGCCCGATCACGATGTCGGTGGTCTGGATCCTGCGGGTCAAGTGAGGTGATAAGCTGCGCGGCCCCTACGCCCGCCCGGCCTCCTTCGAATCGACCTCCCATGCTGACCCATTCCGTCCCCGCGCCCCGCTGGATCGCCCGCGTCCTTGTCCTCACCTGCGCCTTCGCGAGCGTGAGCTCCGCGCAGGACTCGCTCACCGATCGCTATCGCGACGACGCCGGTCGCATCCTCGGCGCCGCGCTCGTCGACACGCACGGTTGGGAGAAGCTCGAGCACCTGACGACCGTCATCGGCCATCGGCTGAGCGGTTCGAAGGGGCTCGAGAACGCGATCGATTGGGCGCTCGGTGAGATGAAGGCGGAGGGGCTCACGTGCTATCGGCAGCCGACGATGGTGCCGCACTGGGTGCGCGGCAAGGAGTCGGCCGAGCTGGTCGAGCCGGTGCAGCGCTCGGTCGCGATGCTCGGCCTCGGCGGGAGCGTCGGTACGCCGCCCGCGGGCATCACCGCGCCGGTCATCGTCGTGCGCGACTTCGACGAACTCGACGCGCTCGGCCGCGCCGGTGTCGAGGGCAAGATCGTCGTGTACGCCGTCGACTGGGAGGGCTACGGGCGCACCGTGCGCTATCGCGTCGGCGGCGCCTCGCGCGCGGCGAAGCTCGGCGCGGTCGCCGTGCTCGTGCGCTCGGCGACCGGCAGCAGCCTGCACACCCCGCACACCGGCACGCTGCGCTACGACGACGACGCGCCGCGCATCCCGGCCGCCGCGATCACGGTCGAGGACGCGCTTTGGATGCGACGCACGCAGGTGCTCGGGCGCGCGATGAGGGTGACGCTGCGCATGGGGGCGCAGACGTTCGAGGACGCGCCGTCCGCCAACGTCGTCGCCGAGATCCGCGGCAGCGAGCTGCCCGACGAGGTCGTCGTCATGGGCGGACACTTCGACTCGTGGGACGTGGGGCAAGGCGCGCACGACGACGGCGCGCCGTGCATGGCGGCGTGGGAAGCGCTGACGATCCTGCACCGGCTCGGCCTGCAACCGCGCCGCACGCTGCGCGTCGTGCTGTGGACGGCCGAGGAGAACAGCGGTGCGGGCGCGGACGCGTACCGCGAGTCCATCGGGGAAGACGCGTCCTCGCACGTGGCAGCGATCGAGATGGACGGCGGCTGCGAGCGGCCGATCGGCTTCGGCTTCACGCTCGCGAGCGAGGAGGGTGCGGACGGCGCGACGAAGGACGAAGCGAATGGCCGCGCGCGCAAGTTGCTCGAAGAGATCGCCGCGTTCTTCGAGCCGATCGATGCCGCCGCGATCCGCGACGGCGGCGGCGGAGCGGACATCGGCCCGCTCATGCGCGACGGCGTTCCGGGCATGTCGCTGAACACCGTCGGCGAGCACTACTTCGACTGGCACCACACCCACGCCGACACGCTCGACAAGATCGAGCCGACCGACTTCCGCCGCGCCGTCGCGCTCTTCGCGGTGATGGGCTACGTGCTCGCGGACATGCCCGAGACGCTCGCTGTGCGCTGAGCGCGTCGGACGACCGAGCGAACTCGGCCGTCCGCGCGCGTCGCGCTACTCGCCCAGCTCGGTCGCCTTCGCGAGCAGGTCGCCGGGGTTGCGGGCGCCGCCCGGTCCGACGGACTCGGACCAAAGCACTTTGCCGTTCTTGCCGACGAGCACGGTCGCGCGGTCGGTGATGCCCTTGTCTTCGAGCCACAACCCGTAGGCCGCGGCGACGCCGCCCTTCGGATGGAAGTCGGCGAGCAGCGGGAAGTCGATGCCCCCGAACGTCTCGGCCCACGCCTTGTGGCAGAACTTGCTATCGACGGAGATACCCAGGACCTGGGTATCCGCGGCCTCGAACTTCGCGCGGAGCGCGTTGAGGCCGGGGATCTCGATGCTTCATGTGGGCGTGAAGTCGAGGGGATAGAACACGAGCAGTTGGTTCTTCTTCCCGACGAGGTCGGCGGACTGGATGGTTTCGTTCTGGTGGCTGTCGAGCTTGAACTCGGGAGCCTTGGTTCCGGGTGCGATCATGACGATGGGTGGGCCTGGGGGGACCTCCGCCCGCGTGGCAGAGACGAGCACAGAATCTACCGCGCCGGCGGATTCGTACCACGCGCATCCACGATTCGTCGCCGCGGGGGCGCGCCGCATCGGACCGTGCACTTCTCTTGCACTCTCGGAGCGCACCTGGAGCGCGGAGGGGGGCTAGTCTCCGACGCTCCGGACGCCCCCCAATCCACCCACCCTCGCTCCCGATGAAACTCACCGCCGCGCTTTCGCTCGCCACCGTCTCGCTCCTCGTGCCCGCCACCCCGCCGCGGGTCGAGACCGTTTCGCTACCCGGCTCGCCGCGCATCGACGGGCTCTTCATCGCGAACGACGGCCGCATGTTCGGCGCGGGCACCTACAAAGGGAGCGACGTCTACCGCGTCCTCGAGGACGGGCAGCACGAGGTCGTCGCGACGGGCTTCGAGGGACCGGTCGACATCGGCATGGACGGCGCAGGGAATCTCTACGTCACGAACTTCAACGGCGCGTCGGTGAGTCGCATCACGCCGGACGGCGAGAGCGAAGTGTGGGCGCGCGTCGACGTCGGACCGGCGGGGATCGTCGTCGAAGCGGACGGAACGGTGTTCGTCGCGCACTACGGATCGGCCAACGGATCGGGTCGCACGATTACGCGCATCGCGCCCGATCGCAGCGTGAGCACGTTCGCGACGGACGAGGAACTGCGCGCGCCGATCGGGCTCGCGCGCGGCCCGGGCGGCTCGCTCTACTCGGCGAACTACTTCGACGGCAAGGTGTTTCGCTTCGACGCCGAAGGCAACGCGGAGCCGTTCACCGAGGTGCTCCTTCCCGACGGCAGCCCCGCGCAGATCGGGCACATCAGCACGGGACGCGGCGGGCTGATCGCGACGGGCGGTCCGAGCAACCGTCTCTTCTTCATCGATGAGTACGGCGAGGTCAGTCTGCTCTCCGGCGACGGCACGTCGGGGACGAAGGACGGGGCGCTCGACGAAGCGACGTACGAGAACCCGAACGGCATTGCCGAGGCGCCGAACGGTGACGTGTATATCGCCACCGCGGGAAGCGGGCCGGGCGACCGCTCGAAGCTGCGACGCATCGTCTTCGCCGAGCAGGCGGACGCGCCGAAACAGGACGGTTAGGGCGCGCGTTCAGTCGCCCCAACGGCGGCGCGCGTCCTCGAGAATCGCGACGTCGTCCGCGGATGCGCTCCACGCCTCGACGAACGCGCGACCGTGCTCGCGCGCTGCGTCGGTCATCCCGGCGCGGTCTTCGGCGTCCGCGAGTCCGTAGAGCGTGACGACGGCGAGGTCGGGGAAGAGCTCGGAGATGTCGCGTGCGGCGTAGCGCGCCGTGCGCCACGCTTCCACTTCGGCCGGGGCGTCCCCGGCGGCGCGCGCGACGCGGGCGCGCACGAGCTCGGTCTCCGTCCACGGTCTCGCGCCGCGCGGCGTGTCGTCGAGCATCGCGAGTCGTTGCTGCGCGCGAGCGACATCGCCCTGGGCCAGCGCGACTTCGGTCTCGGCGAGCGCGAGCCACGCGCGCGCGATCGGGCTCGTGGCTTGCGCCGCGCGGGTCCGGGTCTCGTCGACTTCACGGGCCGCGTCGTCGATGCGCCCCGCGTCGACGAGCCAGCGCACCTTCCAAAAGCGCAGCTCGAGGCCGTAGGGGTCGATGCGGATGCCCTCGTCAACCAGCGCCATTCCCTCGTCGGTGAGGCCGAGGAGGAGAGCACTGTGCGCCGCCGCGCACTTCGCGGTCGCGAGGTTGGCCGCGTACCACACGGCCGGACGATCCTCGGGCACGGAGATCGCCTCGGACGCGGTCCGATACAGCTCGAGCGCGTCGCGGATGTGTCCCTGCCGAAACGCGACGCCGGCCTGTCCCGCGAGCTTGTTGCGCAGCATGTTCGAGCCTTCGTCCGGCGACTGGCGCGCGAACAATGCGCCGGCGTCGTCCAGGCGACCCAGCTCGATCAGGCTCCAAGCGTACTCGCCGTAGTCGTCGCCCGTCCGTCCCGCCGCTTCGATGCGCGCGGCGACCGCGGCGTAGTCGCGACGCCCGGCGTCGAGCATCAAGCCGAGATACGCGACGCCCTCGGGGTTCGCGCCCTCACGCCGCAGCCGCTCGAGGAGCGTCTCGAGCGTCGCGAGATCTCCCAGTGTGTTCGAGTGATACCCGACGTGAAACAGCACGATCTGGAAGTTCGGGTCGATGTCGAGTGCTTGCAAGAACGCGGACCGCGCACGCCGGACGTCTTCGTGGCGAGACGAATGCGTCAGAAGCTCGCCGAGCGTGTTGTAGGCTTCGGGCATGCGGTGCCCCTCGTCGATCAACCTCTGCACATCAGCGAAGGCGCGGTCGAGCTCGCCTCGGTTGTAGTCGAGCACGATCTGAACGAGACGCTGCCAGCGTTCGGGCAGTCGATCCGAGTGTGCCAACGCGCCGTTGTACGCCGCGATCGCGGCTTCGGGCTTGCCTTCCCACTCGTTCGCGATCCCGAGTCGGATATGGGCGTACGCGAAGGACGGATCGATCTCGATCGCCTGGGCGAACAGCCGACGCGCATCGACGAAGCGTGATTCGTTGAGCGCCATCTCGCCCGCCACGAACTTGAAGTACGCCTCGGTCGAGTCGGTCAATTCACGCTCGAGGTCGACCCCCGCCGCGCTCGCGGCCGTGAGTCCGAGGCGCGCGCGTACATCCGCCGCCAAGCCCTCGGCGAGGGCGAACAGATCCTCCTCCGACGCGACCTCGCGGCGCATCGAGTCCAGCGCGTTGCCGCTCGCGACATCCACGAGTTCCGCGGTGAGGATCAGGCCGCTTCCACGGGTGAGCACCTGGCCGACGAGCATCAGCTCGACCTCCGCATCGCGTGCTGCTTCGGCGGCGATGCCCGGATCGAACGCAGCGCCCGGCGTCGAGCCGGCGCGGCGCAGCGCGGCGACGACCTTCGAGCTCGAGGCGACGTCAATGCCGCCCGACTCGGCGAGCGCGGTCGTGACGAGGCTGGTCAGCGCGCGGTCGAGGTTGACGCTCGTCGAGTTGGCTCCGGTCTGCCCGATCCACTCGAAGCCCATGACCGCGATCGATTCGGGCGCGACCGCGATCGGCGCGGATCCCGGAGTCACGTCGTCGGGGTCCGCCGATCGCGACATGGACCACACGAGTCCGATCGCGATCACGGCGCCGGCGAGCAAGAGCAGCGGCAGGAGCGAGCGGCGCTCGCGCGCCACCGGTACGAGCCCCGACTCCGTCTTGCGCTTGAAGTGGCGCAGGTCCGCGACGAGCCCGGTGATCGACGGGTAGCGCTCGGCCGGGTCCTTGCGCATGGCCTTGGCGACGATCGCGGCGAACTCCGGCGGCAGGTCTTCGCGCACGCGGCTGAGGTCCGCCGGCTCGGCGTGGATCACGGCGTCCATCACCTCCATGACGGTTTCGCCGTCGAACGCCGAGTGGCCCGCCGCCATCTCGTAGAGCAGGCTCCCGAACGAGAAGACGTCGCTGCGCTCGTCCACCGACCGCCCCAGCGCCTGTTCGGGAGACATGGCCTGGGGCGTGCCGAAGATCGCGCCCTCGATCGTGAGCGTGGTCGACTTCTTCTTCTTCTCGTTCGCGCCCTCGTCGAGCAGCTTCGCGAGTCCGAAGTCGAGCAGCTTCGCGTGCCCGCGCGACGTGACGACGACGTTGCTCGTCTTGAGGTCGCGGTGGATCACGCCGCGCTCGTGCGCGTACGCGATCGCGTCGGCGAGCGGCAGCGCGAGGTCGATCAGCTCGACCAGCGTGAGGCGTCGCTCGTGCACGAGCGCGTCGAGCGTCTTGCCCTCGACGTTCTCGAACGCGATGTAGTCGCGCCCATCGGCCTCGCCGACCTCGTGGATCGCCGTGATGTGCGGATGGGAGAGCTTGGCGGCTGCGCGCGCCTCGCGGAGAAACCGCTGTCGCCGCTCGGGATCGGAACGCAGGTCGTCGGGCAGGACCTTGAGCGCGACCTCGCGATCCAACCGCGGATCCCGGGCCAGATGGACTTCGCCCATGCCGCCTGCCCCGATCTTCCGAAGCAGCGTGTAGGGGCCGAGGGTCTCGTCGTGCTCCGTCACGGCGGGATTCTATCAGCGGGCCGCGCCGTGTCCGCATGCAAGCGCGCCCACGCTGGCATTCGCCGGTCAGTCCGCCGTCGCCTCGAACTGTCCGCGATAGGTCGCGACGAGACCGTCGGAGAGCATGAGCACCTCGGGCTTGTCCTTGCGCAGGGCGACGCGCCAGTCGTCGAAGACCTCCCACATCTTCGAGACGAAGATCGGCTCGCCGAAGGCGCTCACGAGCGCCCGGCGCACGCGCGGCTCTTCCGCCTTGCCGGTGAGGATCCACGCGAGCTCGAGCACGCCGTCGCCGAAGACCGCCTCGACCTTGCGCGGAAAGCCGGCGTACTCGACGCCGAAGCAGTTGATCTGGGTCTGCGTCGCGGGCTTCGCCGGGAGCCACGGCTCCGCGATCGTCTCCCGCGCCGTGAACGCGGACGCCTTTTCCATGCGAGGGAGGAGCTTCTCGAGTTCGCCTCCGAAGTCGAGCATCGGCGGCCGCGCCGCGGCCTGCTCGTAGGGCTCGGCGCGCGCCGCGACCGACGGCAGGTCCGGATTCGACCAGGTGTAGAGGTGTGGGTGCAGACCCTCGGGGTTCAGCAACCAGACCGCGTCCTGCTCGAGGTGCGCCACAACGCGCGCCTCGGGCCATGCCTGGAAGTCGAACATCGATACGGGCTCTTGCTCGATCGCGGGCAAGAGCCCCTCGACCACACCTCCGCGCAGCTCGACCTGAACGAGCGCGTCGTCGCCGAACGTGAACGCGATCTCGTCGACGCCGACCGCGTGGACGCCGAGCGCGATCAGGTGCGTCTGCGCATCGGCGGCGAGCGGGAAGTACGGAGCGTCGATGTCGTGGCGCTCGAGCGCGTCGCATTGTCCGTCGAGCTTGCGAGTCACGTCCGCGACGCTGTCGCCGAAGGCGACGCCTTGGAGCGCGTCACCGAGCAGGTCGTTCGTCGTCCGGGCCGTGGGTTCGAGGGGCGTGGTCGTGAGCATGGCGGCGAGCAAGGCGCCGCGGATCAGAGTGGGAGTCATGGTTCGTGGCTGGACGTGTCGGGCTCGACGCCGCCAGTTTCGCACAGACCGTGCTCCTGCCGACCGTGGAGCTCGGCCGGATGCACGAACTCGAACACGATCGCGGACGCGCGCGACGCTACTTCGTCCCGGCCCCGGCGCTCGCTCCGTCGGCTGCGGGTTCGACCACGCGCCGCTGCAGGGCCATGCCGCACGAGGAGCAGTTGCCCGGCTCCGCGTGCTCCTCGCCGTCACACGCGCCGCCGCACGGCGGGCACGAGTAGACCAACTGCACGTCGCCGGCCGCCTTCGCCACGACCAGCTTGCGCGCCTCCTCGAGATCGCGTTGAGCATAGGACGACTTCCATGCGGCGATGGTGAACTCGAGCACGGTGATCGCGTCGTCCGTCCGGTCGGCGTCGACCAGCTCGCTCGCGATCGAGCGTAGACGGTACTCGGACGGCTCGGTGTGGTCCGTCTCCGACTGCGCGCGCACGCGCTCGACGTAGCTCGCCGCGGCGCCCTCGATGCCGTGCTCGCGCACTTCGCTCAGCACGCGCTCCGCTTGACCGTCGTAGCGGATGCCCGGCTTCGCGTGCAGCGCTGCGATCTGCTCCGGTTGCCAGTTGTACTCCATGTGCGACGCGGTCGCCTGCGCGACACCGGCGCCGAGCAGACGCGAGACCACATGCAGCGAGCCGTCGATCCCGGCCGAGATTCCTCCGCTCGTCATGACCTCACCGTGATCGACGAAGCGTCGGTTGACGAGCATCGCGGCGTCGGGCGCGAACGCGAGCACCTGGTCGAACGTGTTGTGGTGCGTCGTCGCCTCGCGCTCGCCCAAAGCGCCCGAGGCGGCGAGCAGCGCGGCGCCGTTGCAGACCGACATGATGAGCTCGCTCTTGCCGAGACGGCCCGCGATCCAACCCTGCAACCGCGCATTGCTCGCCGGAACGTCCCCGCCGGGAATGACGAGGATGTCGGGCGCCGGGCAGTCGTCGATCGAGTACCGCGGCACGATCGTGAGGAAGCGCTCGCTCGTGAGCGGCGCCTTCGTCTCGGCGACCGTGAAGACGTTGAACGCGCCGTGTCCAGCGACGGCGAACACCTCGCCGGGGCCGGCGAAGTCGAGCAGCTCGACCCCCTCGAACACGAGGATGGCGACGTTACGCGTTCCCTGTTGTTGTGCGAGCGGCGCCGCGTTGGATGCGAGGAGGAGCGTGGAGAGCGTGAGAAGGTGCAGCATGGTCGGATTCCGGGGTTCGGGTTCACCCGGCCTCCGAACGACCGCACCGTTTCCGCCGCGCAATCCGACGAAAGACGGCGCGCTTACGCGGTCCGTCCCGCGCCGCCGGCGGTGCGGATCTAGAATGGACGCATGCAGCGCGTCCACACCCACTTCGAGACGGATGGGCTGCGCGTCGAGGACGTCCAGTGCCGCGCGCTCTGCGGGGACGCGTCGCGCGACGAGCTGTGCGCGAGACACGAGTTCGTCCTTCCGCGCCGCGGCGTCTTCGTCCGTCACGTCGCCGGTCGCCCTGTGGTGGCCGACTCGAACCACGCGCTCTTCTTCCGCCGCGGCGAGACGCATCGCGTGAGTCATCCGATCGACGGCGGAGACGCATGCACGGTGTTCGCCATCGCGGAGCGCCGGCTGCGCGAGGTCGGCGGCGAGCTGGACCCGCGCTGGGCGGACACCGAAGTGCCGGCCGCGCCCGGCTCCGTGTGCACCCCGCCACGCATCGACCTCCTGCATCGCGGGTTGCTCGCCGAGCTGCGTCGCGGTGGAGCCGGACTCGCGGTCGAGGAGATCGTTCTCGAGTTGGTTGCTTCGCTTCTCGTGAGCGACGAAACGAGCGAGCGCGCGACCACGCAGCAGCGGGGCGCGACCGCACGGCGTCACGCCGAGCTCGTCGAGCGCACTCGGATCGAGCTCGCGCGCCGCCTCGACGCCAAGCTCGATCTCATCGACCTGGCGCATACGGTGCACAGCTCACCGTTCCACCTCAGCCGCGTGTTCCGCGCGCAGACCGGGACGACCCTACGCGCGTACCACGAGCGCCTGAGGCTGCGCGCCGCGCTCGACCGCATCCTGGCCGACGAACGCGACCTCACGCAGCTCGCGCTCGACGTCGGCTTCACGCACCACAGCCACTTCACGAACCGCTTCCGGCGCGAGTACGGCGTGCCTCCGTCGCTTTGCAGGTCGCGCGACGGACTGCGCCGCTTGCGCCGCGTCGCGCGCGGCTAACCCGGATGATTCATGACGCTTCACCGAGATCGACGCAGCTACGCGCCATATCAGCACTTCCCTCCCTCACCGGGTTCGACGACCCGTCAAGGTCGCCAGCACGCGCTTCGGTCGCGAAGCGCTGATCTGGCGCGCATCTGCGTCGATCTCGGCAAAGCCTCATGAATAACCCGGGCTAACCCTCGCGCGCGATCGCGCAGATGTTGGAGCCCGCCTGGTTCCAGCCGCCCGCCTCGCGTCGATAGATGTCGACCGACCGCAGCGGCAGCACCTGCTCGGCGTCGTCGGCGTCGAGGAAGCGCCACGTCGCGGTGTAGTAGACAATGCCCGTATCTCCGCGCACCTGGATGTCCAGCTCGTCGATCGAGTAGCCGATGCCGCGGAAGCGCTCGAGCGACAGATCGGCGTACTCCATGTACGCGTCGATGCCACGCACGAGCCGGTCGGCCGCGATCGGAAAGCCGCACCAGTCGTCCGTGTGCCCGCGGCGGATCGCGTCGCGGTCGTAGTGCAGATACGCCTCGAAGAGTCCGCGGATGTGCTGTTCGATCGCGCGGCGATCGCGCTCGACGTCGACGCTCGCGGCCATAGAGACACAGGAGGCGAAGAGCGCGCCGCACGCAGCGACGCCGAGGATGTGCATGGTGTTCATGCGCCGATTGTCGGGGCGTTCGGTCGCGCGCGCTTGCAAGCGGTTGCTCGTTTGCCTCGACGCGCCCGACGCGCCCGACGCGCTCGGCGGCGAGCGACGGCCTTGTGCGCTAGACTGTCGCGCTCGCCCCTTGCCCCCTCCGGGAACCGGTCCATCACTCCGACGGAGATTCGAGACAGAGCCGATGTCCACGACGTTCGATGCGCTCGCAGCGGCGCGGTCCATTTCTGCCGAGTTGAGCGCCAACGCGGCATACGGCGAAGAAGCGGGACAGCTCGCGCCGGCGTCGATCGACGCACTGGCTCGATCGGGAATGCTCAGCCTCTGGCGTCCGCGCAGCCTGGGCGGCCACGAGTGCGACCCGGTCGCCTACGCGCTCGCTGCCGAGGAGGTCGCGCGCGCCGACACCGCGGCCGCGTGGCTGATGCACGGCGCGTCGGCGAGTTGGTTCGATCTGCGCCTCGCGCAGCCCGAGTTGGTCGACGAGATCGTCGCGAGCGCGGAAGTACCGCTACTCGGGGAGACCTTCAACAAGCCGATGAAGGCGGTGGCGACGGACGGCGGCTATCGCGTCACGGGATCGACGCCGTTCGCGAGCGGTTGCAAGGTCGCCGACTGGATCGGGCACACGGCGGTGACGGATGGGGGCTTCCTGCTCGTCTACCACGCGAAGGACACGCTCCGCATCGAGGACGATTGGAACAGCCTCGGTCTGCGCGGGACGTCGAGCAACACGATCGTCGCCGAGGACGTGTTCGTTCCGAGCCACCGCGCGATCGACCTCACGGCGCCCGTGGCGAGGTCGGCGCGCTTCGACGGACCCCTGTATCGCGCTCCGGAAGGCCTCCTTCCCGTGGCGGTGGCGGCGACGAGCCTCGGCACGCTGCGCATCGCGCTCGACGCCGTCACCGAGCTCGCGGAGCGCAAGACGCCGTTCGCGTCGAGCACGACGCTGAAGCATCGCGCGCTGGCACAGCTGAAGTTCGGTCGCGCGCTCGCGCAGTACCGCGCCGCGCGGACGTTCCTGCACGCGACGGTCGGTCACGCGTTCGAGCAGGCAGGGCGGGGCGAGCCCTTCGACCTGCGCCAAAAGGCCGACCTGTTCCTCGCGTTCGCCCACACGCAGCAGGAGTGCGCCGACGCCGTGCGGCTCCTCGCCAAGGCGGCGGGGACGTCGTCGATCTACAAGGGGCACCCGATCGAACGCGCGCTGCGCGACGCGGAGGTCATCTCGCACCACGCCTTCGGCGCCGAGGGACGCTTCGCATCCGTGGCGCAAGCGTACTGGGGCCTCGACGTCGACTTCCCGCTGCTCGCGATGGATTGACCGTCCCGCGGGACGGGCCTATCGACGCCACCGCAACCGCGGAGCTCGGCGCGTGACGCGCTCTGAGCGATCCGTCGGATCAGCAGGCGCAGCCCTCAGTTCGCCAGTCGCGCGCCGAGCCTGCGCAGCAGCGCCGCGCCGTCGCCGTTCCACGTGCTCCCGTGCATGCACGCCATGGTCCGGGGCTCCTCGGCCGCGAGCTTCTCGATCAGCTCGGCGCTGTTCTTCGTGTGCGAGAAGTAGTCCATCTGGTCGCGGAAGGCCTCGCTCGGCTCGAGGATGTCCGCCTCCGTCGCCGCCGGCAGCCCGTCGCCCGGTTGCGTGAACAGGTCGCCGCAGAACAGCGTCTTGGTCGACAGCTCCATGAGAAAGCCGCACTCCCACGCGTGGGGCAAGTGGGGGGTGTCGAGCCACTTCACCGAGTGCGTTCCGAGCGACAGGACCTCGCCGTCGGCGAGCGCGCGCGCCGGGCGGTCGGCGACGTCGTCGACGCTCACCATCGCCGCGACCATGCCGCACAGCGGCGCCGCGTCCGGCGCGAGCGCGAGCCACTCGTTGAGCGAGCCGCACTCGTCCGCCTCGAAGTGCGAGAAGCCGATGTGTCGCAACGACGTGGTGGGGATCACCGTCTCGACCGCTTGCTTCACGAGCGGAAACAACTTGCGCGGTCCGGTGTGGAAGAGGAGCGGCTCCTCGTCGACGACGAGGTACTGGTTGAAGCTGAAGCTCGTGCCGGGGATCTCCACCGCGGTGCTGATGCGGTAGATGCCCTCGGCGACTTCCTCGACGTTCGTTCCCGATACCTTGTTGGTCACCGGCATGGTCGTGTCCTCGTGCGGGGTCGCGCTGTGAGGGAGCAGTCTACTCCCCGCGCGAGCCGTGTACTCGGACCGAGCGACGCGCGCCGAATCGTGTACGTTGAGCGCCGGATGACGCGCAACGACGCCAAGCCCATGACCCCGCGTGCGATCCTCGTCGTCGTCGCGCTCGTGTCGCTCGCTTCCGCGTGCAAGACGAACCGCGGCTACGTGACGTGGCTCGAGGCGCGGCCCGACATCGATGGGGCGGGCGACGTCCGGCTCGTCGGGCCGACGTTCGGGTGGGAAGGGGGCGCGGAGGGTGGGCCGGCGAAGTTCGTCGAGCTGCAGCTCATCGAGGACGAGGACGCGGGCGTCGACTTCGATGAGGTCGACTTCGGCTATCGCTCGGCGCCGATGGTGCGCGGGCCGTTCGAGCTGCGCGGGCAGTACGACATCGGCATCACGTCGGCGGACGTCGCGGGGTTCCAGAACTCGAACACGCTCGTCTCGCTCGGCCTCGGGCTACAGCCGCGGATCCGACTCGGGCAGCACGTGTCGCTCGTCGGGCTCGTCGGCTTCCGGTTCTACTTCGATTGGACGCGCGAGACGACGTGCAACGACGGGACGCGGACGAACAGCCTCGGCGTTGGCGTGTGCGCGGACCACGGGGGCATCCGGCACTACAACGATCACATCGGCGACTCGGCGGGTTTCGAGGCGGCGCTCGGGCTCAGCTTCTCGTTCTGAGCGCGCGCGAGCGGCGCGTCAGACCTCGAGCGGTCCGTCCTCGCCCTGGTTGACGACGACGCGGTAGAGGTCGGTGCGCCGGTCGTTCCAGTTTTGCACGGTGCCGTGCAGCCGGTGCCGCCGCAGTTGCTCGATGTCGACGTCGCGCACGACCAGGGTCTCGATGTTCGGCGTGCACTCGGAGGCGATGCCGTCGCGCGCGAACTGCACGTCCTGCGGCGTGAAGATGCCGGACTGCGCGTAGTGCACGTCCGCGTTCTCGACGAACGGCAGGTTGCCGGTGCAGCCGGAGACGACCGTGAAGACGTGGTTTTCGATGCAGCGCGCCTGCGCGCACGTGCGAATGCGCAGGTAGCCGTCGCGGTCGTTCGTGTTGAACGGGACGAAGAGGATCTGCGCACCCTTCGCCGCGGCGATGCGCGCGAGCTCCGGAAACTCGATGTCGTAGCAGATGAGGATCGCGACCTTGCCGCGGTCCGTGTCGAACACCTCGAGCGAGTTTCCGGGCGACACGCCCCACCAGCGCCGCTCGGCGGGCGTGATGTGGATCTTGTACTGGCGATCGATCCCGCCGTCGCGGTGGAAGAGGTACGAGACGTTGCGCAGCTTGTCGCCCTCGATCACGAACTGCGAGCCGCCGACGATGTTGACGTTGAACTTGATCGCCATCTCGGTGAAGAACTCGAGATAGCGCGGCGTCATCCGGGCGAGCTCGCGCGCCGCTTCCTGCGGCCGTGCGTAGGGCTTCAGGAACGACAGCATCTGCGTCGTGAACAGCTCCGGGAAGACGACGAAGTCGCTCTTGTAGTCGGAGACGGCGTCGATGAAGAAGGTGCACTGCGCCTCGAACTCCTCGATGCTCGACACGCTGCGCATCAGGTACTGGATCGCCGCCAGGCGCACGTTGTGCACGCGCTGATAGCGCCGGCGCGGATCGGTGACGTAGTCGAGGTTCGTCCACTCGAGGAACGTCGCGTAACCGCGTGACGCGGTGTCCGACGGGAAGTAGTTCGGGATGAGCTTCTTGAGCACGAACCCGTTCGCCGTCTGCGTCGTGAGGACCGGATCGTAGATCTGGCCTTCGACGACGCGCTCCGCGTACTCGCGCGCCGTCAGCTTGTCCGCGTGCTTCTCGTAGTTTGGAATGCGCCCACCGACGATGCTGCGCGCCAGGTTGAAGCGCCGCGCGAGCTCGCGCCGACCACCGTAGAGCCGGCGCGCGAGCTTCAGCCCGCGGTAGTCCGGATGCACCATGATCTCGATCCCGTAGAGCGTGTCGCCCTTGGGGTCGTGGTTGCGGATGTACCCGTTGTCCGCGATCTCCTTCCAGTTCTGCCAGTCCTCGTAGTCCTCGAAGTCGACGATCAAGCTCGACGCCGTGGCGACGAGCTGACCCTCGTACTCGATTCCCAGCTGGCCCTCGGGGAAGGTCAAGAGCTGGCTCTCGATCTGATCGTGTCCCCACGTTTGCATGCCGGGGAAGCACCGCGACTGCATCGCGATCAGCGCGTCGAAGTCTTCGATGACGAGCGGGCGGAGGAGGATCTCGCGCTCGAAGTCTTCGAGCTGGATGCGTTTCGGTCCGGAGGAAGGAGTGGTGGACATGCGATTCAGCGGCGGGAAGAGCTGTCTGTGTTCTCGTGCACGCCGCGCGCGAGGGACGTCATGGCCAAGGCTACGAGTCCGAGCAACGCGAGCGCGCCGAAGGACGGTCCGTATCCGAACACCGGTATCATACGCCCCGCCGCGAAGGCGGCCCACGCCTCGCAGAGGTTCGTCGCGCCCATGTAGGCGCTGAACTGCGTGGCGCCGAGGCGCGCGTCGGTCCACTCCATGAACAGCGCGTAGCTCGCGGCCGTGAACCACCCGATCATGACGTAGGTCGCGGTCAACCACGGGACGATCTCCGCCGCATCGCCGGCAGCCGTGGACCCGATCGCGACCGAGGTCGCGAGGATCGTCACTCCCAACGCGACGCCGGAGAGGACCGTCCCGCGCCGCGCGCCGACCCGGTCGGTCAGCCGTCCGCCGACCAGTCCGCCCACGGCCATGCCGACGACGCTGTATAGAAGGAAGAACCGGCCGGAGACTTCCGTCGCTCCGCCCGACCGCTCGGTCAGGAGCGGGCCGGCGAACGCGCCGACCGCCTCGAACCCGACCCCGGCGAGCGCCGCGAACGCGAGGCCGATCCAGGTCGTCCGCCGTCCGAGCGCCGACCGCAGGTGACGCCCGAGTTCGGACGCGTTGGACGCCGCTCGATCGTGCGCGGGCAGCGGCGCGCGGTAGAGCGGAAGCAAGCCGAGTCCGAGCGCGACGACGGAGAGCAACGCGATGACGACGGCCGTCCCGCCGATGCGCGACACGACGAGCAGCGCTCCACCGCCGAGGAGCGAGCGCCCCGTGAGCATCCCGAGCTGCATCCAGCCCGACAGCTGTCCGCGCTCGGCGGGCGTCGTCGTGCGGATCATCAACGCGTCGATCGCCGCGTCCTGTGTCGCGGCGAAGACGGCGTGCGCGAAGAGGCACGCGACCAACATCTCCGAGCGCGCGAGGTCGTCCGTGAACAGGAGCGGCACGAGCGTGAGCCCCATCCCCACCTGCGCGGCGCCGATCCAACCGCGCAACGTCCACGCCGGCCCTTGCCAGAGGTCGATGAGCGGAGCCCACAGCCACTTGAACGCCCAGGGCAGGACGAGCCATCCGAGCAAGGCGCCGATGCGCTCCGTCCCGACGTCCTCGGAGCGCAGGAGGGATGGCAGCGACCACCACAGGAATCCGATCGGCGCTCCCTCGACGAAGTAGTACGCGGTGAACAGGACGCGGCGGCCGGATCGCGAGCGAGCGAGGTTCATGGCGGGGCGCGGTTCAGGCTACCGATGTGCGCGCGGTTCGCGTCCACGCAGCTCGGATCTTCCGCGCCGAGCGTTCGTTCGCGGCGGCGAAGAGCGGGCGCGTGGAGCACCGGCGAGGCCTGCTTTCCCTCCGCCCGTTCTGCTAATGTCTCGACCGTGATCGAGCGCAGATTCAGCGAGTTCTCCCAGAGCAGTGCTGCGGCCGGTGCGACCATTCCGCCGGGTACGTTGCGTGCGCCGGAGGGCGCGATCTCTTCGAGCTTCGACGTCGTCGCCTACAACAAGGAGCGCTGCGTCGAGGTCGACGGTGCGGACGTCGACCAGATGCTCGCGTTGATGGACGAGGGGTTGCTCGTCTGGGCGAACGTCATCGGGCTCGGCACGGTCGAGCTCATCGAAGAGCTCGGCGAGCGCCTGGAGCTGCACCGCTTGGCGCTCGAAGACACGCTGCACATCCCGCAACGGCCGAAACTCGACGACTACGAAACGCACGAGTATCTCGTCGCGAGAATGCCGGTGTCGACGCACACGCTCGAGACCGAGCAGCTCAGCGTCTTCCTGGCGAAGGGCTTCGTGCTGACGGTGCAGGAGCAACCGGGCGATTGCTTCGACGGGATCCGCGAACGCATCCGTGCGGGGCGCGTGCGCATTCGGGAGAGCGGCACCGACTACCTGTTCTACGCGGTGCTCGACGCCGTCGTCGACGCCTACTTCCCGTTGCTCGAGAGCATCGGTGATGAGCTCGAGGAGCTCGAGGACAGCGTGACGACGGACCAAGGCCAGGATCCGTTGCACGACCTGACGCGGTTGAAGCGCGACCTCGTCATCCTGCGCCGGTACTTGCGGCCGCTGCGCGAGTTGACGACGGTCCTCATCCGTGAGGACTCGACGTTCCTGACGCCGAAGTCGCGCGTGTTCATGCGCGACTGCCACGACCATGCGGCGTACGCCGTGGACCTGTCCGAATCGTACCGCGACATCGCAGCCGGCCTGTTGGACCTTCACCTGTCGCTCGCCGGGCAGCGGATGAACGAGGTGATGAAGGTCCTCACGATCATCGCGACGATCTTCATCCCGCTCTCGTTCTTCGCCGGCCTCTACGGCATGAACTTCGATCCGTCCGCGTCGAAGTGGAACATGCCCGAGCTGTCGTGGGCCTACGGGTATCCGGCTGCGCTCGGACTCATGCTCGCGTGCGCCGTCGGCATGATCGGGTTCTTCTGGAAGCGCGGCTGGTTCAAGTAGCGCTCGCGCGCCTCAGGTTCCGAGCTTGCCGACGTGGACGAGCGCGTCCCCGCCGTGGACGACCGGGTTGTTCGTCTTGCCGATGACGATGCCGCGGAACGGCGCGCGCACGGAGACGCTCTCTTCACCGAACGGGTCCGAGATCGTGCCGATGCGCTGCTTCGCTTCGACGACCGTCCCGACGTCGACGCTCAGGCGCATCAGCCCGCCGCGGCGTGCTCGGATCCACGAGCTCTCCTCCAGGAGAACGGAGCGCGCGGGTTGGATCTTCGGGCCGACCTTGCGCATGCCGAGTTCGCGCATCACGGCGAGGACGCCGCGCTCGCCGATCTTGATCTCGGGTTCGTTGAACCGCAGCGGCTCACCCGCTTCGTAGACGACGGCCTTGATGCCGAGCTTGATCGCGGCGGAGCGCATCGAGCCGCCGCGCGTGCCGGATTGCAGCATGACCGGCGCGCCGAATGCGCGCGCGAGCCGTAGCGTTTCGGGGTCCCGCAGGTCGCCGCGAATCTGCCCCAGGTTGCGCTTGTCCTGGGCCGCGGTGTGGATGTCGATGCAGTGCGTGGCGCGCGCGATGATTTGACGCAGGAACAGGTCGGCGATGCGCGCGGCGAGCGAGCCCGTGCGCGAGCCCGGGAACGACCGATTGAGGTCGCGGCGGTCGGGCATGTACCGCGATTGACCGATGAAGCCGAAGACGTTGACGATCGGCGCGGCGATCACGGTGCCGCTCTGCAGCGGGCCGTCGATCTTCTCGAGCACGCGGCGGATCACCTCGAGCCCGTTGAGCTCGTCCCCGTGAACCACCGCGCTCAAGCAGAGGACCGGGCCCTTGCGCAGGCCATGGATGACGGTCAGCGGGATGTGCAGCTGCGTGTGCGTCGGCAGCAACGCCGCGGGCATGTCGAAGCGATCGCGCTGGCCGGGGAGAACGACGTGCCCCCCGATCTCGAACGGATCGGCGCGGACAGCCTTAGATGCGGTCACGGGTCTAGTACGGTGAGGCGTTGTTCTCGATGTACTTGATGATCGCGCCGGCGACGTCGAAGCCGGTCGCCTTCTCGATGCCCTCGAGCCCCGGCGACGAGTTGGCTTCCATGACGACCGGTCCGTCCTTGGAGCGCAGCATGTCGACGCCGCACACGCGCAACCCCATGGCCTTCGCGGTGCGCACCGCGGTCGAACGCTCTTCGGGCGAGATCTTGATCGCCTTGGCGCTGCCGCCGCGGTGGAGGTTGGAGCGGAACTCGCCCTCGGCGCCCTTGCGCAGCATCGCGGCGACGACCTTGTCGCCGATGACGAACGCCCGCACGTCCGCGCCGGCCGCTTCCTTCACGAACTGTTGAACGAGGATGTTCGCGTCCAGGCCGCGGAAGGCTTCGATCACGGACTCGGCGGCCTTCTGCGTCTCGCACAGAACGACACCGATGCCCTGCGTGCCCTCGAGCAGCTTGACGACCAGCGGCGCTCCGCCGACCGACTCGATGACGCCGGCGACGTCCTTGGTCGAGTGTGCGAACCCGGAGACCGGCAGTCCCACGCCCCTGCGCGACAGGAGCTGCATGCAGCGCAGCTTGTCGCGCGAACGAGAGATCGCTTGGGACTCGTTGAGCGGGAACACGTTCATCATCTCGAACTGCCGCACGACGGCTGTTCCGTAGAACGTCTGCGAGGCTCCGATGCGGGGGATCACGGCGTCGACTTGGAGCTTCTTCCCCTGATACATGATGTGCGGATCGTTCGCCGTGATGTTCATGTAGCAGCGGAGGTAATCGACAACCATCGCCTCATGCCCCGCCGCGAGTGCGGCCTCCTTCAAGCGGCGCGTCGAGTAGAGACTCGGCTGACGGGAGAGGATCGCGATTTTCATTGTTTGGCCTTGGTCTTCTTAGTCTTTGGCTTCGTTCTCTTGGTCTTCTTCTTCTTCTTCCGCGCGCCGTTGAGATACGAGGCGCCAGGATCGATCACGAAGCGTTTGCGCGTCGCCTGTCGCCCGAGCAGCATCCGGAAGCCCATCTCGTCGCGCCGGGTCAGCGTGAGCTCCGCTTCCCACGTCTCGCCGTGAATGTGGAGGGACGTGAGGATCACCGGCCGCCGCTCGCTCTGCCCGCTCGACGACTTGACGTTCCGCCAGTCGCAGATCGGCGCCTCCGTCTCGATCGTGATCTTGGAGTTGCGCTGTTCGGGGTGAACCTTGAAGCGGACCATGTCCTTCTTGCCGCGCCGGAAGGGCTCGACGTCGAAGGCGTGCAGCGAGGACGTGCGCGCACCGGTGTCCACCTTGGCCTTGATCCCCGCGATTCCGAGGTCGGGCAACGACACCCACTCGCGCCAACCGAGGAGCTTCTTCTCGCCGACCACACCGGTCGTCCTGTTCCAGGGCATGCGCACCGGGGGATTCTACGCGTGACACGGGTCGCGGGACGCGCGCATTCCCGCGATACGCCCGCGCGCAGTTACTCGTCCCGTTGGACGTGGACCGGATGCGGTCCGGTCGCGCTCCCCGCGTAGAGGGTGCGGTGGGGGAACGGAATCTCGATGTCCTCCGCGTCGAAGCGCGCCTTGACCGCGCTCGAGATCTCGTTGCGCAGGTCGAGGTAGTTCGCGCGCGCCGCCCAGACCGAGAACTGGAGGTCGATCGACGAGTCCCCGAAGCCCTGGAAGATCACGATGGGCGGCGGTTCGTCGAGGCAGAGCACGTTCTTGTCGGCGACGTCGAGCAGGACCGCGCGAACGCGATCGAGGTCTTCCTTGTACGCGACGCCGAGTTTCAGGTCGTAGCGCCGGATGGGGAAGCGCGACAACGTCCGCACCTCGGACTTGATGACCGTCTCGTTGGGGATGCGCACGAAGATGTTGTCGAACGTGCGCAGGTGGATGGCGAGCAGGTCGATCGAAAGGACCTCGCCCGTCGTGCCTCCGATCTGGATGACGTCGCCGACGGAGAACGGGCGCTCGCCGAGGAGGAAGAGGCCGCTGATGATGTTCGACGCCGACGTCTGGGACGCGAAGCCCAGCGCCACGGTCAGGAGTCCGGCCGCGCCGAGCAGGATGGTCAGCTCGAAGTCGAGCTGTTGCAGCGTCAGCGCGAGGGTGATGACGCATCCGGCATAGAAGGTCCCGCGCCGGACGAGCATGCTGACCTGCGGATCGAAGCGTTCCTTCGCCAACGCACCGACGCGCACCGAGATCAGCTTGGCGAAGGTCCAGCCGACGGTCAGCACGAGCAGCGCTCGCAGCCAATCGAGCCCGGTGACCTTCAGGTACCACGGCTTGTCGTTTGCCGCGTCGACGGCGTCCTGCAGGAGGAGTGCGAGGTCCATCAGAACCCCGTTTGGAAGAGGCCGCCGAAGACGAGGGACCCGAAGCTCGATCCCAGGTGTTCGCGTGGTCCGGCCACGAGCGTTCCACCGCCCGCGATCTCGGGCGCGCCCTTGCCGAGCCTCACGTCCGCGAAGTCACCATCGTCATCGGTGTTCACGAGCGAGACGTGCTGCGTCCACAGCGCCCCCGAGGGCGAGGCGTACAGCGACAGCTGGGGCAGCGGAATGGACAGCCGCTCGAGCGCGAGGTTCTCGCGCGCTTCGTTGACGACGGTCAGCATGCTGATCGCGCGGTGCGGTCGGAGCGGCACGTTGTCGAGGCGGCGGCGGAGGTTCGTCTTCGTCGCGTAGCAGAGCGCTCCCTGCGTGTGTCCGCCGAACCACGTGTCGGACGGTCGCGCGCTCGGCACCTCGACGAGGCTCGCGCCGCTCGCCGCCAGCCGGACCCAGATCGGCGTGCTGATGTACAGCTCGACGCGTTGGCCGGGCGGGACGTAGAACGGAACGCCGGGGCGCGCGACCATGGGCCGGTCCGCCAGCGCGGGGACGAGCTCGATCTCCGCGCCGGTGCTCGTGAACCCGAAGCGTCCGAGCTCTTTCGCGGTCGCGTGCAGATCCGCCGACGCTGGGGCGGGGACGCGCACGTCGAACGTGTCGTCGAGGAAGTCGCCGCTCCGCTCGGCGCCATAGCGCCAGTCGACCGCCGTGCGTCGCACCCACAGCCGCAGGGGTCCGAGGCTCCAGCTCCCGACCTCGCCTTCGCGCAGTTGGAACGCCCCCCACCACTTCGGGTCCGTGAGAGACGTCTCGACCATGCGTTCGGAATACAGGTTCGGCGAAGCGGTCGCAAGGCGCGTCTCGGTGGGCTGCTAAGGTGACGCGCGATGCACATGGATCCGCTCATGCCGTATCTCGCGGGATCGATCCTCGTGATCGTGGGGATCGGCTTCCTCCTGCGCAGGATTCGGCAACCGCTCGTCGTCGCCTACCTCATCGCGGGCATCATCCTGGGGCCGCACGTCACCGGACTCATCACGAACGACGTCGTGCTCGATCGGCTCGGAGCGCTGGGCGTTCTCCTGCTGCTCTTCTTCGTGGGGATGGAGATCTCACCCGCGGCGCTCTTCAAGCGTTGGAAGGTCGCGGTCATCGGAACGGGACTGCAGGTCGGGATCAGCGTCGCGTGTGTGGCCGTGGTCGGGACGCTGCTCGAGTGGAAGGCACCGCGCATTGTGCTCCTCGGTTTCGTGATCAGCCTGAGCAGCACGGCCGTCGTTCTGAAGCTCTTGCAGCAGACCGGCAGGCGCGACATCGACGTGTCCGAGGACGTGACCGCGATCCTCCTCGCCCAGGACCTCGCGATCGTCCCGATGATGATCGGGCTCAGCTTCCTGAGCGGCGGCCCCGTCTCGCCGGCCGTGCTAGGAACGCAAGTGCTCGGCGCGCTCGGCGCGGCGGCGCTCGTCTGGTGGGTGCTGCGCACGGACGTCGTCCGCCTGCCGTTCGGCGGAGCGTTGCAGTCGGACCCGGAGCTCCAGGTCTTCGCCGCCCTGCTGTTCTGCTTCGGGTTCGCGTTGATCGCGTCCGCGCTGCAGCTCTCGGCCGCACTCGGCGCGTTCCTGGCCGGGATCATCGTCGGTGCCGCGAAGGAAACGCGGCGGTTCCACGAGCACCTGAAGCCGTTCGAGGTCGTGTTCGTCGCGAGCTTCTTCGTCTCGGTCGGATGCCTGATCGACCTCGGCTTCCTGCGCGCGCATTGGGCGAACGTCGCCGCGCTCGTGGTCTTCGTGCTCGTGATGAACACGGGGATCAACGCGGTGTCGCTGCGCTTGCTCGGCAGCACGTGGCGCCACGCGGTCTACGCCGCTTCGCTGCTCGCGCAGATCGGCGAGTTCAGCTTCGTACTCGCGCTCTTCGGCTACCAAGCCGGCATCATCGGCGAGTACGGCTACCAGACGACGCTGTCCGTCATCTCGATCTCGTTGCTCGTTTCCCCTGCGTGGATCGCGTTCGTCCAACGCGCCACTCGCCGCCCGGACATCGCCCCGGCCACGCAGTGACCTGAATCGATCCCGGCTACGCGTCGATGACCATGTAGCGCCACAGGCGCGCGACCTCGGGCTCGTCGACGTACTTGCCGATCTCCTTCTCGAACTGCGCCTTCGACTTCCACGGCCGGTACTCCTCGAACTCGTGCGCCATGCGCTTGCCGACGCCGGGGATCGTCATGAAGTCCGCGTCCGTCGCCGCGTTGAGGTCGAGCGGGATGAAGAGGTACTGCTTCAGGCGCGCGACCTCGGGCTCGTCGACGTACTTGCCGATCTCCTTCTCGAACTGCTTCCAGTTCTTCCACGGCCGGTACTCGTCGAACTCGTGCGCCATGCGTTTGCCGACGCCGGGGATCAGCATCAGCGTCGCGGCGTCGGCCGTGTTCACGTTCGCGTGCACGAACGCCTTGGCGTAGAGCGCCTGGCGCGCGTCCTCACCCAGCTCCTGCGCAACGAGGAAGGCGTCGAGCGCGGGTGCGTTCGCGAACGGACGCTGCTCCATGAGCGCCGTGACGATCGGCTCGGTCATGCCCGGGAGCTGGGCCAGCTCTTCCTTCGTCGCGACGTTGGGGTCGAGCAGGCCTTGCCCGACCTGCGAAGAAACGGAGGACGCCGAGGCGAAGAGCGCACAGGCGGAGAGGGCGACGTGCAGGAGCTTCATGATGTCTGTTCAGGCGGACTCGCGTCCGCGGATCGTGAGCCAACCGATGGCTCCGAGCAGAAGGAGTGCCCCGGGGGCGAGGGCGGGCGGAGACTGCGCCCGCATCGTAGCGAGTATGAGGCGCCAGCCGTCGAGCGAGGGATCGAGCTCAGATTGGAACTCCTCGTTGCTTACATAGTGAAACCACAATCCTGCAATGCCGGTCGCGACGACCGCGAGCATCGCGAGGCGCAGCGCCGTGCGGGGCACCTTCCCGCGCGCGAACGCGTGAAACGCCAGGGCGACGAGCCCGACGCCGAGGGCGATCAGCGGGAGCGCCTGCTGCAGGTCCTCGAAGTGCTCGGTCAGCGCGAGCTCGGCTCCGATGCCGAGCATGCCGAGCGCGAGCAGGACGGTGAGCCGTCGACGCAGGGGTTGCGAGGGGTCTTCCACGGAGTCCGCGGGCCACGCCCGCCGCGCGATTCTACGTCGCCGGCGGCGCGTGCCTACAGCGGAGAGCCGACGAGTGTGACGACGACGCGCGCCGACTGCTCGGGATCGTCCTCGTCGATGAGGAAGCGCACGATGTCGTCCAGGCGCGCGGCGAGCTCGCGCTGCGCAGCGGGGGAGAGGCGTGCCTGGACCTGCTGGATGCGCAGCGAGACCGGGCGCTTCGACTTCGTCTCCTGTTGCCGCTCGATGGCCGCGCCGAGCTGGCGATCGGCGAGCCGCAGCAACGCAGACGCCGAGCGCCGGTAGGCGTCGAGATAGCCCTTTGAAGTCTGCGTCGGATCGGTGACGAAGCTCTCCGCCGCGGTCGCATAGAGCGCCTCGGTGCGGTCGGGATCCGAGCGCTCGACGACGAGACCGATCTTCGCGAGCGCGCGCAGGTGGTAGTAGAGCGACTCGGGCGATCGCCCGAGCTCATCCGCGAGCTCGCGCACGGAGGCGGTGCCGAGCAACGACAGCGTGCGCAGGAGATGGTGGCGGACGGGGGACACGATCGCAGCGAGCTCGGAGGCCTTGCTGAGAACATGGCGCTTACGGGGGCGGGGCATGGAACGATTGTCGGGTGCGGGGCGTCGCTAAAATACTCTATGATTTTTTAGCGCGCCGTCCAACAGGCGCGCAGTCGGTGGCGTAGCCCGCGCTGACGCACGCCCACTCTCGAGGATCCAAGCATGAACGTTCACCAGTTCCTGATCGCGGCCGCAGCCGCGTCGTTCTCACCGCTCGCGCTCGCCCAAGCTGCCGCGACGAGCCAGGACGCGCTGAGCCACGAGGAGCTGGCGCGCGAGCTCGTTGCCCATGTCGAAGAGCTGGTCGCCCGCGACGCCTTCTCGGGAACCGTGCTGCTCGCCCACGGCGACGAGCCGCTCGTCCGCGCCGCCTTCGGCCAGGCGAGCAAGCGCTTCGACGTGCCGATGCGCCCGGACACGAAGCTCAACCTCGGGTCCGCGAACAAGATGTTCACGGGAGTCGCCATCTGCCAGCTGGCCGAGGCGGGCAAGCTCGACTTCTCGGACACGGTCGCCAAGCACCTGCCCGACTACCCGAACCGCGACGTCGCCGAGCGGGTCACGATCCATCACCTGCTCACCCACACGTCGGGGATGGGGAGCTACTGGAACGAGAAGTACGACCAGACCTGGACGACGCTGCGCGAGGTCGCGGACATGCTCCCGCTCTTCGTCGACGACGAGCTGTCCTTCGAACCGGGAGCGCGCTTCCAGTACAGCAACGCCGGGCCGATCGTGCTCGGCCTCATCGTCGAAGCGATCAGCGGCCAGAGCTACTACGACTACGTGCGCGAGCACATCTACGCGCCGGCGGGGATGGAGAACACGGACTGCTACGAGATGGATCGTCCCGTTCCGAACCTCGCGCTCGGCTACACGAAGGGCGCGCCGGACGGATCACCGGGCGACGGTTCGTGGCGTAACAACCTGTTCTCCCACTCGCTGCGCGGTGGCCCCGCCGGAGGCGGGTTTTCGACCGTCGACGATCTGCTGCGCTTCTCGCTCGCGCTCCAGAACGGCGACCTCCTGTCGGTCGGGATGTTCGAGACGCTCGTGACCGGGAAGGTGTCGATGGGCGGCGGCGTGCGGTACGCCTACCTCTTCGGCGACGAGGAGGAGGGCAACGGCGTGCACTCGTACGGACACAACGGCGGCGCGCCCGGGATCAGCGCGGACTTCGCGTTCTATCCGGAGCTCGGATACACGTTCGCAGTGCTGTCGAACTACGACGATGGCGCGCTCGACACCGCGCACTTCGCGCGCGAACTCATCGGACGCAGCGAAGAGGCGGCTGCGCTTCGGTAGCCCTACGTCGCCAGCGCGATCGACATCGACCGCGGCGACACCGTTCGTGTCATTCGCCGTTCTGGGGAGCTGCGCCGGAGCGCCCGTGAACACGGCGTTGCATCGCGCCCGTCTAGCCCGGATTGTTCACGACGCTTCACCGAGATCGACGCAGCTACGCGCCAATATCAGCATTTCCCGCCCTCACCGGGTTCGACGACCTGTCAAGGTCGCCTCCACGCGCTTCGGTCGCGAAGCGCTGATCTGACGCACATCCGCGTCGATCTCGGCAAAGCCTCGTGAATAGATCGGGCTAGCGCCTTGGCGCCGGGCCTCGAGCTGTCCGTGCGTCGTCGGAGAGGGCGGCGCGCGCGATCCCCTCGAGCATGCCGGCGAAGACGAAGCGATGGAGCGGCACCAGCGCGTACCAGTACGCGAGCCCGGCCAGGCCGACCGGGTCGTAGAGCGCGGTCTGCCGGATGCTCGCGCGGCCGTCCGGTCGCGGCTGAACCTCGAACTCCAGCCACGCGCGCCCGGGCAGCTTCATCTCGGCGCGCAAGCGCAGCAAACGGCCCGGCTCGTACGCCTCGACGCGCCAGAAGTCGAGCGCGTCGCCGACGTGCAGCTCGTCGAGCGCCGGCCGTCCGCGTCGCACGCCGACACCGCCGCACAGGAGGTCGAGGAATCCGCGCAAGCGCCACAACCAGTCGAACGCGTACCACCCCTGCGCGCCGCCGATGCGACGGATCGGTGCGAAGGCTCGGTCGGTCGAGACGTCGACCGCGCACTCGCGCGCGTCGACGAGTCGGTTGTGGAATGTCACGCCGGCCCAGCCGCGCGCCTCGCCGCTCGACGAGACCGCGTCGTACCAACGCGACTCCGCGATCTCGCGCTCCTCGTTGCAGATCGTCGCGCGCACGGCCTCGCGCATCGGGCGCGGGCGAACCGAGAACGCGTCGAGCGCGGCTGGATCGCGGACGACGCTGGGGTGTTTGATCGACGCGATGAGCTTGCGACCGACGCGCGCGTAGAGCGGCGTGACGAGCCCGAGCCAGAGGCTCGAGAGGCGCGGCGTGAGAACCGGCACGCGGATCATGAGGCGGCGGAGCCCGCGCTGCCGCGCGTACTCCCGCATCAGGTCGCCGTACGACACGCGGTCGGTGCCGCCGATCTCGAACGTGCGGTGCGCGTCGAGCGGGAGGTCGAGCGCTTCCGTCAGGTACGCGAGCAGGTCGTCGATGGCGATCGGTTGCGCCTGCACGTCGACCCAGCGCGGCGTGATCATGATCGGCAGGCGCTCGACGAGCGCGCGGATCATCTCGAACGACAGGCTGCCCGACCCGAGCACGACTGACGCGCGCAGCTCGAGCACGGGAACGCCGGACTCGCGCAGCACGTCACCGACCTCATGGCGGCTGCGCAGGTGCGGCGACAGGTCGTCACCATGCGCGAGCCCACCGAGGTACACGACGCGGCGCACACCGGCGTCGCGCGCCGCGTTCGCGAAGTTGCGCGCGCCGGTGCGGTCGGTCTCCTCGAAGTCGTCCCCGGACCCCATCGAGTGGATGAGGTAGTAGGCGGTGTCGACACCCTCGAGCGCCGGGCCGAGCGTCTCGGGTCGGAGCACATCGCCCTCGACGACTTCGGTCGAGTCGAGGACGCGCGTCGCCAGCCGCCCGGGCGAGCGCGCCATGCAACGCAGCCGACCGCCGCGCTCTTCCAAGCGCCGACGCAGTCGACCTCCCACGTATCCGGTGGGGCCGGTGAGGAGGACGAGGCGGTTCATCGTCGGGAGTGCCGCGCGCGCGAGGCCGCGGGGCTCCACTCCCGTAGGATCGCTCCCGGGCGGGTCCCGGATGCGACAAAGCGGACATTCTTTGCCAAGACAATGGTTGACTAGTCAAGCAATGGCGTCGATACTCCTCACCATGTCGAGCAAGCACACCAAGGCCGTGGACGAACGCCTGGCGGCGCCGACGGCGCGCGAGGCCATCCGTCAGACCAAGCCGTTCCGCTCCCTGGGGCAGGAGGCGCTGATCAGCCTGATGCTGACCACCGAGGCGGTCCGTTGGCCGCTCGCCGCCGAACTCGCCGAGCGCGCGGACCTCACGCTCCAGCAGTACAACGTGCTGCGCATCCTGAAGGGGGCCGGCCGCCGCGGTCTGCCCACGCTCGACATCGGCGACCGCATGATCGAACGCGCCCCGGGCGTGACGCGCATGCTCGATCGACTCGAGCGCAAGGGGCTCGTCGCTCGCGAGCGCTCGACCGAGGACCGACGCCAAGTGCGGTGTCGCCTCACGACGGAGGGGAGCGCGATCGTGCGCTCGCTCGCCAAGCCGATCGACGCGCTCGACGAGCGCGTGATGGGCGACCTCAGCAAGACGGAGCTCCGCGAATTCGTGCGGATGCTCAACAAGGTTCGGACGAGCCTGCGCTGAGCGCGGACTTCGGACCGTGTTCCTTCACCGACTCCCTGTGGCTCCTTTCGAGACAAAAGCATGACTAGTCAAGCAACTGCGCAGGCCGTCCCCGCGACGACCGCCGCGCCTTCCTCCCTGCTCCATTCCCTCCTGCGCACCGACCGTGGAACGCACCAGCTCCCCGTGCGCGTGGCGCTCGCCGCCGCGATGCTCCCGCACGGCGCGCAGAAGGCGTTCGGCTGGTTCGACGGCTACGGATGGGACGGCACGATGGGCTTCCTCACCGGTGCGATCGGCATGCCCGCATTCGTCGCCGGCGCGCTGATCCTGTTCGAACTCCTCGGTCCGCTCTTCCTGCTCGTCGGCTTGGGAACGCGCGTCGTCGGCGCCGGCTTCGTGGCGATCATGGTCGGCGCGATCGCGACGGTGCACGCGGAGCACGGCTTCTTCATGAACTGGAGCGGTACGCTCGCGGGCGAAGGGTACGAGTACCACATCCTCGCGATCGGATTGGCCGTGGCGCTCGTCCTCGCCGGCGGCGGACGCTGGTCGCTCGACGCGCGACTCACGCGCGGCAAGTAGGAGCGAGCGGTCTCGCGCGGCCGGCCACAGACCGTATGCTCGCGCGCATGAACCCTCGCATCCTCGCCGCGGTCGCGCTCGCCGCGTGCGCTTCGTGCGCATCGACGAGCGCGACCGTCGAAGTTCCGCTCGCGACGACGCCGACCATCGCCCCGGATCAGGACGCCGCGCCCGCCGCCGCGAACGTGCGCGTTCTACACTGCGGCACGCTGCTCGCCGTTCCTGGTGAGGAGCCGCGCCACGCGGTCTCGCTCGTCGTGCGGGACGGCGCCATCGTGGAGGTGCTCGACGGCTACGTCACCGAGGTCGACGGCGCTCCGGTCGAAGTCGTCGACTTGCGCGAGCGCTTCGTGTTGCCCGGCCTGATCGACTGTCACACGCACCTGACCGGCCAGTCCGTGCCCGTGGCCGAACGCATCCGGCGCGCGATGAGCGAGACGGAAGCGCACGCGGCGATCGACGGCGTCGTCTATGCCGAGCGCACGCTGATGGCCGGCTTCACGACGGTGCGCAACGTCGGCTCGCGCGGATCGACCGGGCTCGCGCTGCGCGATCGCATCGCGTCGGGCATGATCCCCGGGCCGCGCATGCTCGTCGCCGGTCCGGCGGTGTCGGTCACCGGCGGACACGGCGACGGGACGAACTCGTTCTCGCCGATCCTGCGCCCGGAGTTCGGTCCCGAGTCGATGACCGCCGACGGCCCGTCCGAAGTGCGCAAGGCCGTGCGCGGCCGCATTCGCGAGGGCGTGGACCTGATCAAGATCACCGCGACCGGCGGCGTGCTCAGCATGACGGCCGCCGGCGTCGACCAGCAGTTCTTCGACGACGAACTCGACGCGATCGTCGAGGCGGCGAACCGCATGGGCCGCAGGGTCGCCGCGCACGCGCACGGCGCCGACGGCATCAAGGCCGCGTTGCGCGCCGGCGTCGATTCGATCGAGCACGGCACCTACCTCGACGACGAGGCGATCGCGCTCTTCGTCGAGACCGGCGCGTACCTCGTGCCGACGATCCACGCCGGCAAGTACGTCGAGGCCAAGGCCAAGATCGACGGCTACTACCCGCCCGAGATCCGCGCCAAGGCCGCCGCGGTCGGCCCCGTGATGCAAGGCGCGCTCGGCCGCGCGTACGAGGGCGGCGTGCGCATCGCCTTCGGCACGGACGTCGGCGTGGGCGCGCACGGCACGAACGCGCTCGAGTTCGTCTACATGAACGAGGCCGGCCTCCCCGCCGTCGAGTGCATCAAGAGCGCGACGATCCACGCCGCCGACCTGTGCGGCATCCAGGACCAGGTCGGAACGCTCGAACCCGGCAAGCAGGCCGACGTGATCGCGGTGCGCGGCAACCCGCTCGAAAACGTGTCGGTGCTGCAGTCGGTCGACTTCGTGATGAAGGGCGGCACGGTGTACCGCCAGGCCGACTGAGCGGGGCCGCTCGACCCGAGCACGCGAGCCTACACACTCGGAACCGCATCGACGCTCGCTCGCGTCGGGCCGCGTGCACAATGGGCGCATGCACCGAGCTCTGGCGATCGCGACGTTCCTCTGCGCCTTGGGCACGCCCGGCGCGGCGCAGGAAGCCCTGACCGTGTACCTCGACGAGCCGGTCGTCGAGGTGCCGATGAACCTCTCGACACGGCACCTCGCGCTCGAGGTGTTCGTCGGGGACGAAGGGCCGTTTCCGTTCAACCTCGACACGTACGCCGTCACGACGGCATGCGTGGACAGGCGTTTCGCCGAGCGCATGGGGTTCGAGAAAGTCGACGTCGTGACGAACGGCGACGGATCCGGTGCGACGCGCGAGCTGGACGTCGTGTGGATTCCCGAGCTGCGCCTCGGCGGCGCGGTGTTCATGAACGTGCGCGCGCTCGTCGACGACTACTCGTGGGTCGACGCGCCCGGCGGCGGTGCCGTCGACGGGCTGCTCGGCTACCACCTGTTCCAAAGCCTCTTGCTCGAACTCGACTACCCCGGTCGGCGCGTCGTGCTCCGCCGGGGCGAGCTCGAAGCGAACGACGAGCACGTCGTGACGCATTTGGCGCTGAGGCGCACGCCGGACATCCCGCTCCGCATCGGCAACCGGCAGTTCCTCGCCGGCATCGACTCCGGCGCGCAGTCGGCGCTCTCGCTCCCCGGGTCGTGGATGGAGAGCGTGGAGCTCGCGGCGCCGGCGATCGTCGCGGGGCGCGCCAAGACGGTGTACAGCGAGGCCGAGATCTTCGGCGCCGAGCTCGCCGACCCGCTCGTCGTTGCGGGGCACGAACGTCGCGCTCAGCAAGTCGCGTTCAGCGAGCTGTTCGGGAAGCCCCTGATCGGTCACGACATGCTCGTCGACTACTCCGTGACGTTCGATCAGGCGAACGGGCGCGTGCGCTTCCGACCGGCGGAGTCGATCCAGCCCCGGAAGTGACCCAAGACTCACCGCCGGTCGTGCGCGCGCGTAGACTGTCCGGCATGTCGCTGACCTCCGGCCGCTCGCTCTCGCACTACGACATCCTCGGCTCGCTCGGCGCCGGGGCGATGGGCGAGGTCTACCGAGCGCGGGACACGCGCCTCGACCGCGAGGTGGCGATCAAGGTCCTGCCCGAGCACTTCGCCGAGGACGAGGAGCGCCTGCGCCGGTTCGAGCGCGAGGCCAAGTCGCTCGCCAGCCTGAACCACCCGAACGTCGCGCAGATCTTCGGTGTCGACCAGGTCGACGACACGTGCTTTCTCGTGCTCGAGCTCGTGCCCGGCGAGCCGCTCGACGAGCGCCTCGCCCGCGGACGGATGCCGCTCGACGACGCGCTGGCGATCTGCGGCCAGATCGCGAGCGGGCTCGAAGCCGCGCACGCCGCGGGCGTGATCCACCGCGACCTGAAGCCGGCGAACATCCGCATCACGCCGGACGAGAAGGTCAAGGTGCTCGACTTCGGGCTCGCGAAGCCGACGGGGCCGAAGCACGGTCCCGGCTCGTCGGTCGACAGCGTGCTCGCGACCGAGGAGGGACGGCTGCTCGGCACGCCGACGTACATGGCGCCCGAGCAGGCGCGCGGCAAGGCGATCGATCAGCGGGTGGATCTGTGGGCCTTCGGCTGCGTGCTCTACGAGTGCTTGACGGGCAAGCGCGCGTTCGACGGTGAGACGATCTCGGACGTGCTCGCGTCGGTGCTCGCGGACGAGGTGGACTTCAGGCGCTTGCCGCCGGACACGCCGCCGCACCTGCGCGCGCTGCTCGACCGGTTGCTCGCCAAGGATCCCGAGCAGCGCTTGCGCGACGCCGGCGACGCGCGCCTCCTGCTGCGCGCTCCGCGCCATGCGGGCGCGCCGGCGTTCGCGTCGTCCAAGGGCTCGTCCGTGCTCCCGTGGCTCTGCGTCGCGATCGTCACCGCCATCGCGATCTTCGCCTTCCTGCGCGGCGGTGCGGAGCTCGAGGCGCCGGAACCCCCGCGCGTCACGCAGCTCACGTTCTCGGGCGCGGACCACCAGCCACACGTCTCCGCCGACGGCCGCCTGATCGCGTTCACGTCGAACCGCGCGGGCGTCTCGCAGATCTGGCTGAGGCAGACGGTCGGCGGCGGCGAACAGCCGCTCACCGACGGCCCCGACTGGCGTCCGCGCTTCTCGCGCGACGGCACGTCGGTGACCTTCATCCGCAGCCTGAAGGGGAACTACGCGGCGTTCCGCGTGCCGGTCGTCGGCGGGCAGCCGCGCAAGCTGCTCGACAACGTGACCGAGGTCGAGTGGTCGCACGACGGACGCGAGCTCGCCTTCCTCCGCGGCGCCGCGAGCGGGAACGAGAGCCTCGGGTCGGAGGCGGGCATCCTCGACGTGAACAGCGGCGAGGAACGCATCCTCCATACGACCAAGGGCTGGGACTTGATCGGCCTCGGCTGGTCGCCCGACGGACGTCGGTTGTCGTTGACGCAGTCGAGCATCCAAGGGGGAGCGGGCAACTGGAAGACGCTCCTCGTGGACGTGAAGAGCGGCGAGGTCGAGACGCTCGAGCTGTCCCCCGGGCGCGCACCGGTCTCGGGCGTGACGTGGGTCAGCCCGACCGCCTTCGTGTTCGCGAGCGCGCCGACCACGGTGAGCAGCACGCCGTTCCCGTGCAGCGTCTCGCGCTACGACGTGGAGACGCACGAGCGGCGCCTGCTCTTCTGGGCGCCGGACCTGTTTCCGTTCCGCGGCTCGCTCAACCCGACGACCCAGATCGGCGTGATCGACGACCACAGCCTCGTGTTCGACTCGTTCTCGAGCACCCAGCCGCTCTTCGAGGTCGGGGTGTCGCCGGACGCGGGACCGCCGCGCCGCATCACGCACGGGATCTCCGTCGACCGTCAGCCGGCCTACCATCCGGACGGAAGTCGCATCCTCTTCACGTCGAACGGGACGGGGGGCGTCGACCTCTGCGCGTACGAGTTCGCGTCGAGGCGTATCGTGCAACTCACGGATCACCCGGCGAGCGACTGGGACGGTGCCTTCACTCCCGATGGGAAGTCGATCGTGTGGGGCTCCGACCGCTCGGGCACGCTCGAGGTTTGGCTCGCCGATGCGGACGGGTCGAACGCGCGCCAGGTGACGAACGACGGCGTGGCGGCGGAGAACCCGACCATGACGCGCGACGGCGAGTGGATCGTCTACTCGAGCGCGCAGGCCGAGCACTCCGGGATCTACAAGATCCGCACCGACGGCACGGACGGCGAGATCCTCGTGCCGGGGAACTGGATCCAGCCGGAGGTTTCGCCGGATGGCAAGTACGCGCTCTTCGTCGGTTCGGACAACGCGCGCCTCGTGAACACGCTGCGCGTGGTCGAAGTCGCGACGGGGAAGCCTACGGCGTTCGATGTCGAGATCGAGTTCAACCTGCGCTCCCCGAACGTGACCTACGGCCGCGGCCGCTGGATGCCGGACGGCAGCGCGATCGTCTTCGTCGGCATCGACGACGAAGGCCGCACGGGTCTGTGGATCCAGGACTTCGACCCCGAGCAGAACCTCCAAGACTCACGCCGCGCGCTCGTCGGCTTCGACGGCAACGCCGTGTACGAGTCGTTCGGCATCTCGCCCGACGGCACGCGCGTGACGTTCTCGGCCATCGAACAGTCGAGCGCCATCCGCCAGGTCGACGACCTCCCGAACCTGCGCTGAGGCGAACCGGCGGAGATGGGTGCGACTCCGTATCGCCGTTCGCAAGTCGAGGCGCGGCATGCGCTTAGGGGGTCGAGCTCGATTTGCTCCTAAGAGCGGGCGGTGCCCGTTCGTCCTGTCGGTGATGCAGCCGAGGAACTCAGCATGAGGGGCGCCGCTCGAGGCGATTGGGTCCACGCCGCGCTGCTCGAGCACGAGCGCGGGCTCGTGTCCTTCGCGGCGCGCATCACGGGGGAGACGGAACGGGCACGCGACGTCGTGCAGGAGACGTTCCTCGAGCTGTGCGCGCAGGAGCCGGCCGCGCTCGACGGCCGGCTGCGCGAGTGGCTCTTCCGTGTGTGTCGCAACCGGGCGCTCGACGTGCGCCGCAAGGAGAGTCGCATGACGACAACGAGCGAGGCGGGGCGGGATCGACAGGCGGAGCGCGCGTCCGAACCGGACGCGGCGCTCGAGCACGAGGAGCAGCTCTCCGGCGTGCTGCGCAGCATGGAGTCCCTGCCTGACGCGCAGCAGGAGGTGCTCCTGCTCAAGTTCCGCCACGGCCTCGCCTACCGCGAGATCAGCCGCGTGACCGGACACACGATCTCGAACGTCGGCTACCTGATCCACGTGGGGATCAAGGCGCTGCGTGCGAAGCACGCCGGCGTTCAGGAAGGGGGCTATGCATCATGAAGAAGAACGAAACGAAACCCTTCGATCTCGATGATCCGCGGCTCACCGCGTACGCGCTGGGGGAGCTGGACGGTGAGGAAGCGCGCGCGGTCGAAGCGTGGTTGGCGACGAGTGAGGAGGCGCGTGCTGAGGTCGAGGCGATCCGCGGGTTCGCGGTCGTGCTCGAAAGTGAGCTCTCGACGAGTGAAGGCAGAGAGCTCACGGCGACGCAGCGACGTGCGATCGGTGAGCGGTCGGAGCGCTTTGGGAAACTGCGGCGTCGGAAAGTTGTCCGGCGCGTCGGATTCGCGGTGACCGGACTGGCTGCGGCGGCGGTCGTCGTCTCGCTTTGCTTTCCGAATGTGATGAGCAAGCGCTTTCGCATCGGACGAGCAGACAACGCGCCGCACGCGTCGAGCATCGTCCGGCCATCGAACGCCGCGCACCGACGAAGCACGCACGCGCTGGAGTCGCTGCGAGGTCTCGGATACGCGAGCGACGGATTGGGCTATGGCGGAGTCGGCGGAGACGACGGGAGCGATCGTCTGCGATCGCTCGGCTATGTCGAGGACATCGGATACGGCGAAGGCCCGAGCGCCGAAGCCTACGCCCCGATCGTCGACAACGACTTCGTCCGCGTCGCCGACGACCCGCTCAGCACCTTCTCGATCGACGTCGACACGGCCTCCTACGCCAACGTCCGCCGCTTCCTGCTCCAGCAGTCGACGCTCCCGCCCGCCGACGCGGTGCGCATCGAGGAGCTGATCAACTACTTCCCCTACGACTACCCCGCGCCCGACGCCGGCCAGCCCTTCTCGACCAGCGTCGAGATCGCGTCCGCGCCGTGGCAGCCCGCGCACCGGCTCGTGAAGATCGGGCTCAAGGGGCGCGAGGTGAACTTCGCCGAGCGCGCGAACGCGAACCTCGTCTTCCTGCTCGACGTGTCGGGCTCGATGAACTCGCCGCGCAAGCTGCCGCTGCTCGTCGACGCGATGTCGATGCTCGTCGGCGAGCTCGACGCGACCGACCGCGTCGCGATCGCGGTGTACGCCGGCAACTCGGGCCTCGTGCTCGACTCGACCACGTGCAGCGAGAAGCCCATGATCCTCGCCGCGCTCGAGCGCCTGCAGGCGGGCGGCTCGACCAACGGCGGCGCGGGCATTCACCTCGCGTACGAGGTCGCGCAGCGGAACTACGTCGAGGGCGGCGTGAACCGCGTGATCCTCTGCACCGACGGCGACTTCAACGTCGGCACGACGAGCGAGGGCGAGCTGGTGCGCCTGATCGAAGACAAGGCAAAGGGCGGCGTGTTCCTGTCGGTGCTCGGCTTCGGCAGCGGCAACCTGAAAGACTCGACCATGGAGCAGCTGGCCGACAAGGGCAACGGCAACTACGCCTACATCGACAGCCGCATGGAGGCGCGCAAAGTGCTCGTCGAACAGATCGGCGGCACGCTCGTCACGATCGCCAAGGACGTGAAGATCCAGGTCGAGTTCAACCCGGCCGAGGTCGAGGCCTTCCGCCTGATCGGCTACGAGAACCGCGTGCTCGCGCACCAGGACTTCAACGACGACACGAAGGACGCGGGCGAGATCGGCTCGGGGCATACGGTCACCGCGCTGTACGAGGTGGTACCGAAGGGCGTGTCGCTCGAGGCGCCGGGCGTCGATCCGCTGCGCTACCAGACGCCGACCGAAGAGAGCACGGCGGCGAGCTCGGGCGAGCTGCTCACGCTCAAGCTGCGCTACAAGGAGCCCGAGGGTTCGACGAGCAAGAAGCTCGAGGTGCCCGTGCGCGATCGAGGCGCTTCGCTCGACGCCGCGAGCCCCGACCTGCGCTTCGCCGCCGCCGTCGCGTCCTTCGGGATGCTGCTGCGCGACTCGAAATACAAGGGCGACGCGAACTGGGACCAAACGCTCGACCTCGCACGCGAAGGCCAAGGTGCGGACGCCGGCGGCTATCGGCTCGAGTTCCAGCTGCTCGTCCAACGCGCGCGCGCTCTGGCCGGGGAGTGATCGCAGATCGGCACCGCGAGTGGCGATACGGATTCGCACCCGTCTCCGCCGTTTCGCTCCTTCCACTCGT
>JAJDEV010000098.1 GCA_029259605.1 Planctomycetota bacterium
CCCGCAGAGCGTCGGCATCCGCTCCGGGTTGGTCTCCGGAAACGTAGGCGAATCGGTGGATTCGGCGAGGCTTTCGGGGGCCAAGCCGGAGTGGAGGACGGCGTTCTGCGGGTGAATGACTTTTGCCACAGTCTGCTAGCCGAGCGCGGCTGCCCGCTGCGTTCGGAGTCGGTCTCAGAACTGTCCATGCGGCACGCCGTGAGGGTTCGCGCGGCCTGCTAACATGGGAACGGGCGATGAAGAATGCCGGGCGATCCGGGCGACACTCCAAGCGCTCGCCGGGCGCGTGCTCGTGCCGCCGCGTTTCGGCCTCGAAGCGCACTCCTCAACCCATGCAGCACCTCTCCCTGTCCGTCGGCATCGCCCTCGCCGCCCTGGCGTCCTTCGGAACGCGCGCCGACGAGCTCGACGAGTTCAAGGCGGCCTTCGCCGAGTCGCGCAGTCCCGCGACGACGATCGAGCGCCGGCGCGTCGCGCTCGACAACCTGAAGGGCGACTCGAAGCCGATCGCGTTGGCGTTGCTCGAGGCGGCGACGACAGTCGAGCTCGAGGCGGCGCGCATCGTCGAGCAGCGGCGCAGGTCGCTCTTCGAAGCGGCCGAGCCCGACATCGAGCTGCAGCGGCGTGAGGTGCTCGATCCGTTGCGCGAGTTCGGACAGCTCATCACGTGGCACCTGCTCGACGTCGGGGAGAAGGCAGCGCTCGACGCGCTTCTGTCCGCCGCACTCGACGACGAGGACCTTCCGTTCCGGCTGCGAATGGCCGTCGCCGAGCGCGCGGGCGACGGGGACGCGAAGTTCGCGTCGAAGCTCATCGCGAAGATGAAGCGCAAGGACGTGGCCGAGGCGTGCGTCGCGATCGCGGCCTACATCGCGCGCGACGAGCGTGCCGTCCAGGCGATCCCGATCCTGGTCAAACAGCTCGGGCACCGGTCGGCGCTCGTGCGTGAGATGGCGGCGCGAGCGCTGGCGCACCATCCCGATCCGAAGGGCGTGCAGGCGCTCGTTCGGCGGCTCGAGAAGGAGCGCGGCCGCACGCGCGGGCGCATGGCCGCGGCGCTCGAGATCGTCACCCGCGCCCAACTCGGCGATCGCCCGAGCGCTTGGCAGGACTGGTGGCGCGAGCACGAGGACGCGGTGATGGCCGGCGAGTTCGAGCTGACCTCCGGCACGTCGAGCGCACTCGTGACCGGCGCGCCGCGCGAGGGGCGCGCGCTCGACAACGACACGCGGCGTTACCACAGCTTGTCGGTCGACGGGGAAGCGGTGCTCTTCCTACTCGATCGGTCGGAGTCGATGTCGGCCACGATGCGCGACGCGCACGCGGAGGACGGCGCAGCGCTGACGCGCGTCGACCGTGCGAAGCAAGAACTCGCGCGCGTGCTCGGCACGCTGCCGGAGACGTCGACCTTCAACGTCGTCGTGTTCTCGACCGGCACGACCGCGTTCGCGCAGACGATGAAGCTCGCGACGGCGGACAACGTGGCAAAGGCGCGCGCGTGGCTCGACTCGGTCGACCTGGTCGGCGGCACGATGCTGTACGACGGACTCGACTACGGCTTCCAGCTCGGCGGCTGCCCCGCGACCGACGCGCCCTTCGAAACGGCGATCGACACGCTCTACCTCCTGACCGACGGCCTGCCGACGCGCCCGCGCGCCGAAGGACGCAATCGAATGTTCGAGGCCGATTCCTTCGAGGCGATCCGCGCGGCGGTCTCGCGCTGGAACCTGCTCGGCCGTGTCGTCGTCAACGCCGTCGCGCTCGGCCAGGACTTCCCCGCGCAACACCTGCGCGGACTGGCCGAGGACAACGGCGGCGGACTCGTGCAGGAGTTCTAGCAGGGCTAATTGTTGATGCAGGCGCCGTTCTTCGCGCCGCGACGGATGATGCCTGCCGACGTGCTTCCGAACTTGTTGGCCGTGCCGGCGCACGCGCCAATGTAGGCGCACATGATGTAGCACTGGCTGTTGCTGCAGTGCGCGGCGCCGAACACGTGACCGATCTCGTGCGCGGTCACGGTCGTCGCGGTGACGAGTGACAGCGAGTAGTCCCACGACACACTGTAGTGGAAGCTCGGCTGGCAGACCGTTCCGAGGAACGCGAGGCCGGCGAGCGTTCCGCCGTTGTAGGACGTGAAGAGGTGCGCGACGTCGCGCTTCAGCGTCACCGGATGGTCCTTCCACGCGTCGCGGAAGGCCCCGAGCACCGCGCTGCCGTTCAAGAACGGATAGCCCTTGCCGTCGCGGATCACGATGCCGGTCAGCCGCAGCGTGACGTTGGCATCGCGGCGGTAGACCGCATCGCACGCGTTGATGACCGCCGTCGCTTGCCGGATCGCGGACTCCGTTCCGCCCCAGTCCTTCTGATAGCTCGGATCGAGTTCGATCGCGAGCTCGGCGACGTACGGCGCGTTCCGCGGCGCGCTCGAGGGCGCGGGGCGCGGCGCACCGAGCGTGTTACGCGACACCTTCTTCTCGGTCGTCGGCGCGCTCGTCTCGGTCGGTCCACCGAACGGATCGATCACCGAACAGCCGAGCGACGCCGCCTCGATCTGCTGCCGACGATAGACGACGTGCGCGTCGCGCGGCAGCCACGCCAGCGCCTCGCTCGCCGGCTGGATGCCCCAAATGTCGTCGCCGATGAGCAGCACGCCCTTGAGCTGACCCTCGTACAGGTTCAGCGCGGCGGTCGCGCCCGGCAGGCCGACGATGCCCCCGCGATAACTCGTCGGAGCGAAGGGCGCGCTCGAACCGACGACGCGAAAGTCGTCGCTGCGCAGGTTGTGCGGCTCGGCGTAGACGGTGACTCGATCGCCGTCGAGCACGACGTCGAACTGGAACGCCTTCCAGCCGCGCGTGCGCCGGAGTGGGAGCGCGAGGCGTTGCACGGTCCCGCCGCGCAGGTCGAACGCTTCCGCCAGTGTGCGCGGCAGCGGTTCGATGAGCCTCCGCGTCTGCGCCGCAACGCTCGGCGCGACGACGAATCCGAGGACAGCTGCGAGAACGGACAGGCGCGGGACACGGAGACGCATGGCGATCGACCTCGTGATAACGGAGAGCGGCGAGCCCCGATCGTACCGCGAATCACGCGCGACGCGCGGGCACCCGTCCCGTCTTCGCTAGAGCGTCAGTCGAACGCGCAGCGTCGCGACCCAGACGTCGCTCTGGCTGCCGCTCGGCGACCCGATCCATTGCAGGTCGGGTTGGAGCATCACCGCCGGCGTGAGCGGGACCTCTTGGAACAGCTCGATCGCGAGCTCGCTGCCGCCGAGTCCTGCCCCCGGCTCGTCCGTCAAGTTGACGTGCGTCGCGTAGAGTCCCGTGCGCGCTTCACCGAGCTCGGGGCAGAGGCCCGTCGCGAGGAGTCCGGCGCCCGCGTGGCGCTCGATCGGCGAAACGGATTCGTCCGCGACGCCCCATTGGAGGAAGCCGGTGAGCGACGCGTCGAGGTCTTGTTCGAGGAGCGCGTACGCGCCGCTCGCTCCGTCGTCGCTGCCGCCGTCGAAGCGCGCGAGCTCTCCGGTGTGGTGCCATCCGCCGAACCCGAAGCGTCCGCCGTCCCACTCGCGATCCACCTGGCCGATCCAGAACGCCGCGTCGAAGTCCGCCGTCACGCCGCGCCGACCGCTGACGACTCCGCCCTCATCGGCGTTGAAGACCCCCGCGCGAACGAGCCAGTGAGCAGCCGGACGAACGAACACGTTCACGCCGAACGCGGGGTCCGGATAGGTCGGCAGGACGTGGATCGAAGGCGAGTAACCCGCGGACGAGGAGACGAACGGCACGCCGGCAACGACGTGCGCGAACTCCGAGTTCGCGTCCATCTTGCCGACCTTGACGCGCAGCGGTCCGCTGTGCGTGCCGTGCTCGATCCACGCCGCCGAGAGCTGCGTCACGTTCTGCTCGTCGATGTTCGAGTACGTCTGGATGTCCCCCACGTCCTCGGAGCCGTTGCGACCCGATTGGAGGTAGCCCTCGACGACGACGGTCGTGTCGCTCCATCCGAACAGGCGCTCCAGGTCGAACTCGACGCCCGCCTCGAACAGCATGCGGTGCGAAAAACGGTGCCGCGCGTCGCCGCCGAGCGGGCGCGACGAATCGGTGGTCAGCGACAGGCCGACCTCGATCCCGTCCTTGTCGAGCGAAGGGCGCAGGCCGTTCCAGTCGTGCGTGAGCGTATCCCACTCGTCGAGCGCGCCCGTCCCGACCCGCGATTGCAGCCCGTGACGGTCCGCCTCCTGGCCCGAAGCATAGGTCGCGCAGGATGCGAGCGCGCACGAGGCGAGCAACGCGCGTGTGGTTCGATCACTCCATCGCATAGCGGCGCACTATAGCGACCGATGCGTCCCGATGGAGGGGCGCGCGCGGCGTGTAAGAGTCGTGACGGGTTCAAGCGCGAAGGACTTCGTAGCGCGATACTCAGCTCTTCGACGCGACGCGCCGGTCCCGCGCGCCTCCCATGAACGCCTCCACCGTGACGAGAAGCCTCTTCGCCGTTCTCGCTCTCCTCGTCGCGGCGCCCGCGTCACTCGCCGACGCTCGCGACCCCGAAGACCCGAGTGAGGTCTACGCGGCCTACTTCGAGGAGTACCTCGCGCTCTTCCCGCGCTTCGCGATCGAAGCCGGCGACCATCGCTTCGATCACCTCTGGGAGAACGACATCAGCGAGCGGCACCGCGCGCAGCAGGCCGAACTGTACCAGCGCTACGCGAAGCGCGCGGCCGGACTCGCGCGCGCCGAGCTCGATGCCGAAGGGCGGCTCGACCTGGACCTGTTCGTCGATCAGCTCGAAAACAAGCTCGACGAGCTCGCGTTCCCCAACCACCTCGTTCCGATCAACCACTTCCTCTCGACCGCGTACACGTTCGAAGAATGGGGCAGCGGCGGATCCGTGCACCCCTTCGACACGGTCGCAGACTACCGCCACTTCCTCGCGCGCATCGACGGCTTCGAAGCGTGGGTCGAAACCGCGATCGAGAACATGGCGGAGGGCGTGGAGCGCGACATCACGATCTCGCGCTTCTCGGCGGTGAAGGCCGCGGCGCGCGTGCGCGCGCTCGTCGTCGAAGACCCGACCGCGAGCGGCTTCTACGCGCCGATCCGCGACCTGCCCGCGGAGTTCTCGGCCGAGGACCGCACGGCGCTCACGTCCGCGTACGCAGCGGCGATCGAGCGGCGCATCGTCCCTGCCTACGCGATGCTGGCCGACTTCCTCGAGTACGACTACGCACCCCACTGCCGCGAGACCCTCGCGTGGACCGCGCTCCCGAACGGGCGCGCGTGGTACGAAGCGCTCGTCGGTGCGTTCACGACTTCCGACCTCACGCCCCAGCAGATCTTCGACCTCGGCGTGAGCGAGATCGAGCGCATCGGAGCGGAGCTCGAGCGCGCGCGGGCGAACGTTCCGGACGGACACTCGCTTCCGCATTTCGCGACGCCGGAGCTGGTCGCCAAGGCGTACGAGGACACGCTCGCTCGATCGCAGCCGCGGCTCGCCGAGATGTTCGATCTCGTTCCGAAGACGCCGCTCGAGATCAAGCCGTCGGACAACGGCTCGTACTACGAACCCGGCTCTCCCGACGGTGCACGACCGGGCATTTTCCGCTTCTTGCGCAGCTCGGGCCCCGCGGCCATCGGTGAAGCGCTCTTCGTGCACGAGGCGATCCCGGGACATCACTATCAGATGTCGCTGCAGCGGGAGTCCGATCAGCCGGCGTTCCGCAAGAACGGCATCTACTACGCGTTCATCGAGGGCTGGGGCTTGTACGCGGAGAGCCTTGGCCGCGAGTTGGGGCTGTACTCCGATCCGCTGCAGGACGTGAGTCGCCTCGAGTCCGAGGCGATTCGCGCGTTGCGCTTGGTGTGGGACGTCGGCCTGCACGCGAAGGGCTGGTCGTTCGAGGACTGCGAAGCGTTCGGCGCGAAGTACGGGTTCGGCGGCGGCGGCTTTCTGCGGCGTGAGCTCGAGCGCTACGCCGTCTGGCCCGGCCAGGCCCTCAGCTACAAGGTCGGCGAGCGAAAGATCATCGAGCTACGCGAGCGCGCGCACGAGCGACTCGGTGACGACTTCGACGTCCGCGCCTTTCACTCCCTCGTGCTGCGCATCGGCGCGGTCCCGCTGCGGCTGCTCGAAGCGAGCGTCGAGCAGTGGTTGCACCAACTCGAATCTGAATGACACCCGCGTGCGCGAGCGGGATGCGTTACCCGCCCCTCATTCGGACCGCTAGACTCTTCGCCTTCGAATCGATTCCGCCCATCGGTAGGTACCCAAAGTGAAGCTACGCACGATCCTGTTCCTCTCGCCTCTTGCCTGGTTCGCCCTGAACGCGTGCGCCGCCGCACCTTCGCCGGCGAGCGACGTGCAGGCGTCCGCCACTCCCCTCGACGCGCCCGTGGTCGACGCGCGCGCCACCGACGAGCCGCCGCGCGGGATCCGACGCACGATCCCGATGACCGATGCGATCCGTCGCGCGTTCGACGCGGGAACACGCGACGCGAGCGGGCGGCCGGGGAAGAACTACTGGCAGATCGAAACCGACTTCACGATCGAAGCGCGCATCGACCCCGAGACCCAGACGATCACGGGCTCCGAGCAGATCGAGTTGCACAACAACAGTCCGTCGGATCTGACCGAGATCGTGCTGCGCCTCGATCACAACATCTTCCGCGGGCTCTCGGAGCGCGGTTCGTCCGTTCCCGCCGAAGTGACCGATGGCATGGTCGTCTCGCGCATCGCGGTCAACGGCGAGGAGGTCGACCTCGACGCGCGCGCGGGTCGCGGTCGGCTGGGCGCGCGTGCCCTCGACCGCACCGTCGCGGTGATCACGCTCGAAACGCCGATCCCGGCCGGACTGGGCGCGAGCCTCGAGATCGATTGGACGACGAAGCTACCGGGCGGGAGCGACGGGCGTGGGCATCGCATGACGCAGCGCTGGGGCGAGACGCTCTTCCAACCGACGCAGTGGTTCCCGCGGCTCGCGATGTTCGACGACCTGCGCGGTTGGGATCGCAACCCGTATTTGGGGCCCGCCGAGTTCTTCAACAACTTCGGCCGCTTCGACGTGACGATCGACGCACCCGCGGGCTGGATCGTGTCGGGCACCGGTGTGCTGCAGAACCCCGAGGACGTTCTGACGAAGACCGCGCGTGAGCGCCTGTCGCACGTGCTCGACTCGGATGACGAAATCATGATCGTGACCGAGGCGGAGACGGCCGCGGGTCAGGCGACGCTCGAAGGCGACCGACTGCGGTGGCACTTTCTCGCCGAGTACGTGAACGACTTCGTGTGGGCGACGGCCGAGAACTTCGTGTGGCGTGCGACGCGCGCGACGATCCCCGGTAGCGGGCCGATTCCGATCCACATGGTCTACCTCCCGGAACGCGCTGGCCGGTTCGCGCGCGCGGGTTCGATCTCGCGCCACGCGCTCGAGTTCTACTCCGACCTGTGGGCGCCGTATCCGTTCCCGCAGCTCACGCTCCAGGACGGACCGAGCGACGGCATGGAGTACCCGATGGTCATCAACTCGAACCAGGGTGCGGCGGACCATGAGGTCGCGCACCAATGGTGGCCGATGATGGTCGGCACGAACGAGACCTGGTACGGCTGGATGGACGAGGGGCTGAACACCTACATGAACATCCTCTCCGACGCGCACGCGAACGGTCAGGCGCCGAGCCTCGATGGGCAGGGTCAGGGCTACGGCCAGTGGAGTGGGAACGAGGAAGAGCCGCCGATGATGTGGTCGGCCAACTACGGCGGCCCGATGTACGGGTTCCAGACGTATATGAAGGCACCGATGATGCTCTCGATGCTCGGCGGCATCTACGGCGACGAAGCGGTGCAGGCGGCGATCAGCGAGTACGCGCACGCGTGGAAGTTCAAGCACCCCTCGCCGTGGGACTTCGCGCACTTCGTCAGCAACGAGCTCGACGCCGACCTCGGTTGGTTCTGGTACTACTGGCTCTTCACCACCGAGTCGGTCGAAGGTTCGATCGAGAGCGTCGCGCTGGACGACGAGCACTGTGTGGTCACGGTGCGACAGGATGGCGAGATGCCGTCGCCGGTCGTGCTCGGTGTCGAGTTCGCGGCGAGTGACTCCGCTCCCGACCTCTCCTCGATGGACAACGCCGTGCTCGCGGACGACGGGACCGTGATCGTGACGTGGCCGGTCGACGTGTGGTTCGACGGCAGCCGCACGTTCGAGGCCGAGCTCGACTTCGACGGGCAAAGGATCTCGTCAATCACGCTCGATCCCTTCCGCCGCTTTCCCGACGAGAACCCGGGCGACAACCGCTGGTCGCGGGGTGACTGAGAGCATCGGCGCATTACGAGGGGCGCTGTCGCACGCCCGCCGGACACGACCGAGGAATGAACGGTGTCCGAGGCGCGTGCGAAAGCGGACCTGGTACGGTACCGATGCCCATGAAGTTCTCTGTGCGACGCGCGTCGCGGGCGCTGGCCAAACTGGCCGTGGCGGGGCTCGCTCTGTTTCTGCTGCTCGAGGTCTCGGCGCGCGTCTATCTGTTCGGGCTCGCCGGGCTCGTGCCGGCGCGGGTGAACAGCGTTCACGGACTGCAACAGACGGGCTACACGCTGCCGTCGAGGCAGAAGGGTCTGCCGTTCGAGCTGAAGCCGAACGTCGACGGGCACTTCAAGCTCGCGCGCTTCGTGACGAACTCGGACGGTCTGCGCGACAAGGAGTACGCGCTCGAGAAGCCCGCGAACACGTTTCGCGTCGCGGTGTGCGGCTCGTCGTTCGCCCTCCCGGCCGGCGTGGCGATCGAGGACGCGTTCCACAGCCGACTCGAGGAGCGCCTCTCGCGCGAGTTCGCGCCCACGCGCGTCGAGTTCATCAACTTCGCGGTGAGCACGTATGACGCGGGCGAGGTGCTCCGCGTCGCGCGCCAGCGTGCGCTCGACTACGACCCCGACCTGATCCTGTTCACCACCACGGCGCAGTCGTCGCGCGGGTTGCTCGAGGTGACCGAGGACGACGAGGCGGAGCGAGAGACGGGCGAGAAGCGCGCGCCGATCGTCGGACGCGAGGAGCGCTTCGCGCAGTCCTATCCGTTCCTGCAGAGCTTCTTCATCCGGCTGATTCAGCTGCGCACAGCGGATGAAGCCATCGAGCCGGGCGTCTACATCGGCACGCTGGAGCGCTTCTACATGTCGCTCGTGAACGACGACGAACCCGAAAGCGAGGCGCCTCGCGCTCCGTCAGAGAGAGAGCGCAAGGCCGGCGCTCGGCGCGCCCGGCGCGCCGAGCGCGCGGAGTCGGTCGAGGACCGCGGATCCCCGCTCGTGCGCATGGGCCGCATGCGCGCGAACCAGGGCGTACCGATCGCGCTCGTTCGCCTCGAGTACGACGCGTCACCGCGCAACGAAACGGACCTGGAGATCGAGCGCGTCGCGCAGATGCTCGGGGTGAAGTACTTCGACACGCGCGACGCCTTCGCCGGCCGTCGCGCGCGCGACTTCTGGCTCTACGACCTCGATCCGCATCCGAACGCGCGGGCGCACATCGTCTTCACCGATGCGATCGACGGCTTCCTCCGCTCGTCCGGCCTGCTGAGCGAACTCATCGAGAACTGACGCCGTCGCGCGGTCGCCGATCGGCGCGCGTTCCCTTAGCATCGCGCCGTCGAGCCACGCCCTCGCGCATTCCCCTGCTGCATGAAGAAGAAGGTCGCCCACGCGCTGCTCTTGGTTCTCGTACCGTTGCTCGTCTTCGGCGTGATCGGTGAGATCGTGCTGCGCGTCTATCTCGCGAGCCACATGTTCTACGACGTGGAGATGTCGCGCTACGCGCTCGCGCTCAAGGTCGACTCGCCGAACCGGAAGATCGGACACCACCACCGGGCGAACGGCGACGCGCACCTGATGGGCGTCGACGTGCGCACGAACGCCGACGGGTTCCGCGACGACGATTACCCAGTCGAGAAGGGCGACAAGCGCCGCTTCATGTTCCTGGGCGACTCGCTCACGCTCGGGTGGGGCGTCGAGAAGGAGGAGACGTTCGAGCATCACCTCGAACAGCAGCTCGACGCGCTCGAACCGACCGAGGTCATCAACCTCGGCGTCGGAAACTACAACACGACGCAGGAGGTCAACCTCTTCCTCGACAAGGGGCTGAAGTACGCACCCGACGACGTCGTGCTCTTCTATTTCATCAACGACGCCGAGCCCCTGCCCAAGAAGGCCGGCGTGCCGGTCGTCGGGCACTCGCGCCTCATCACGTTCTTCTGGTCGCGCATCAAGGCGGCGAGGGCGCGGCTCTCGCCCGACACGGCCGACTATCGGGAGTACTACTCGGCGCTCTACCGCGACGGAGCCGACGGTTGGACGAAGAGCCAGGCGGCGCTCCTCCAGCTGCGCGACGCGTGCGCGGACGCGGGCATCGGTCTGCGCGTCGTGCTGCTCCCCGAACTCCACCAGCTCGATCCGTACACGTTCGCCCCCGAGTACGAGCAGGTGATGGGCTTCCTCGCCGCGAACGGAATCCGCGCGCGCGACCTCACTCCGCGATTCCAGGACGAGCCCGACCCGCGAACGCTCTGGGTTTCGCTCGACGACGCACACCCGAACGCGCGCGCGCACGCGCTGATCGCGGAGTACACTCTCGACTTCCTCACGCGGCCGGAGAGCGGCGAATAGATGGAGTTCCTGCGCAAGTACAAGTGGTTCCTGATCACGATCGCGCTGCTGTACATGGCGATCGCGATCTGGCTCTTCTTCTTCACGAGCGGACCGCAGGAAGTCCCGTTCGAGTACCAGATCTCATGAGCTCGGGCGACGCCTGAGGCGCCTCGGTCGGACCGGACGCGCGGCCCGCGACGAGATCCCGATTTCTTGCCCCGCTCGCGTTCGAATGCCCCAGCATCGGGGGACGCCGTCTCGCGACTCGCCCCCTGCCGGAGCTTTCAGCCATGCGTCTTCCCGTCGTACTCGTGGTTTCGTTCACACTGCTCGCCTCGAACACTGACGCGCAGAAGACCAGGCGCGCGCAACTCGGAGCGCCGACGACGGCCAACGCGGCCGAGCCGTACCTGAAGGTCGCCGAGGTGCTCGAGTTCGCGCGCTTCGGAGCCGCGCAGCAGTCCGTCGACTTCGACGACACGCTCTCGCTCGACGAGTACGCGACGACGCGCGGTGTGTGGCTCGAGCTCGACGGTGGGATTCGCGTGCGCGCCTCCGCCGGAACGGTGCGCGGGAAGGCCGGCAACAAGCTGCGCGCGAGCGGCACGACCGAGCTCGACCACGCGCTCTTCCTCCAACAGACGGATCCGGACGTGTGGCCGTCGCCGATGCCGAACGACGTGCTCTCGGCGCTCCCCTACACGCCGGCGCTGCGCGTCCGCTTCGAGACGCCGATCTCGCGCGCCGCGTTCGAGATCAAGAGCACGGACAACGGCGACGCGACGCTGATCGTCACCCTGCTCGACCGGGACGTCCCGTTCGCCTCGCGCGCATTCAACGCGGGCAACGCATGGGGCGTCGCCGGGCTCGAGAGCACGCGCCTCTTCGACGAGCTGCGCATCGACCTGATGAACCCGTCGACCGGCGCGCTCGCGCTCGACAACTTGCGCTTCGAGCGGGACACCCGGGACGACGACTTCGACGGCGTACCGAATTTCGCGGACACGTGCGTCAGCATCCCGAATCCGTTGCAGCACGACACGGACGGCGACGGCATTGGCGACGCGTGCGACACGTTCCTCTACGACCCGAACAACGACGAGGACGGCGACGGGCTCGGCGCGAACGTCGACAACGCACCGCGGCACTTCAATCCGGACCAACTGGACTCCGACGGCGACGGGATCGGCGACGCGGGTGATCCGCTGCCGTTCGCGATCGACTCGGATGGCGACGGCATCGAGGACCCGCTCGACAACTGCGTCAACACCTACAACCCCGACCAGCTCGACATCGACGGGGACGGGATCGGCGACGTGTGCGACGCGAACCTGGCGATTCCCCCCGCGGTGAACCTCGAACTGGCGATCGGTGGTTCGACCGAAGTCGCGGACGCGGTCGCGCTACCGCCGCTGCCCAAGAAGGTCGACATCGTGATCGCGATCGACTCGACCGGCAGCATGATGCCGGAAATTGCCAACGTGAAGGGCGGCGCCATCGAGGCGATCAACAAGCTGCGCGAGGTCATCGCCACCGACCAGGTCCTCTTCGGGCTCGTCAGCTTCCGCGACTATCCGGTCACGCTCATGTCGTGCGGCTACAACAACCGCTACGCGTTCGACAACGACTACGCGTTCCGCGTCGACTCGCCGATCGGTTCCGACGACCAGGTCATCACGGCGGTCGGCAACCTCGTCGCGCAAGGCGGGGCCGACGCCGCGGAGGCTTACGCGCGCGCCCTGTGGGAGGTCAGCCAGCCCGACTCAGGGATCAAGTTCCGGAGCGGTTCATCGCGCTTCGTCCTCCTGTTCGGCGACGAGGTCCCCCACGACTGCGACCTGCGCGCGGGTGTCCCGTGCGCGACGACGCGGCTCACCACCGGCGTCGATCCGGGCCGCGACGAGTTGCTCGGAACCGCGGACGACATCGACTTCCAGGACGCCTCCCTGGCCGGCCTGCGGTCGGAGTTCACGAAGATGCTCGCCATCTACAGCGGAACGCAGACCCAGGACTTCTGCACCTGGGCCGACTGGGCGAAGTCGACCGGCGGCTATTCGGCGCGCATCAACACCAATGGCACCGTCCCGTCCGGCGCCGACCTGACGCGCAAGATGTTCAAGATGATCGGGAGCGGCGAGTACGACCGCATCGAGCCGCGCGTCGCGTCTTCGGGCGGGCTGCAGATCACGTTCGACCCGCCGTTCATCGACGGGCCGTTGAGCCACCCGTCGACGCTCGCGCTGTTCGGCGGGATGCTCGACTTCGAGATGACGGTCGCCGTGCCCGCTTCGACTCCGGTGGGAACGACGTCGCTGAGCGCGGTCGTCGAGTTCCTCGCCGACGGCGCGGTCATCGGAACGCAGACGGTCGACGTGACGCTCGACTGACGCCGTCCGCCCACGCGGGCGGTTCGGCGCGGCGGCGATCGAGACCTCGGCCGCTCGTGTACGGAATGCGCGTTCCGTTTGGAGTCTCCCGATCGCCCGCTAGAATAGGCCTCCACCCAAAGCAGGCAGGCCCACCATGAGAACCGCGTTCACGTCTTTCTCGCGTGATTTCTCTCGCTCCGTTCGTCCCCTCCTCGAGCCCTTCGACGCGGCCCTCGGGGCCGTCGAAACCGCCCCGGACGACGAGCTGCACGCGGAGATCCTTCCGGACTTCAAGCACGCGCGCGACCAGCTCGGCGTCTTGCTCGAGAAGGTGGAGAGCCAGCAGACCTACGTCATGATCTTCGGCCCGCTGAAGAGCGGGAAGTCGACGCTGATGAACGCGCTCGCCGGCGCCTACGTCAGCGAGGTGACGAGCTTGCCCGCCTACCCGACGGTCGTGTTCGTCTCGCACAGCGGGACGTACTCGCATCGCGTGACGCGCTTCGACGGGACGGTCGAGGAGGCCGACAACCCCGACGCGCTGCACGGGTTGATCAAGGTCGCTCACAGCGAGCTCGCGGACGCCATTCTCGAGGCCGAGCGTCAGTCGCGGACGTTCGATCCGATGGTCGACCTGCCGCGCACGATCAAGCGCATCGACGTGCGGCTGCCGGCCGGCGAGCTCGAGGCGTCGGACACGGTCCTGGTGGACACGCCCGGACTCTACACGCGGATGAAGTTCGGCTACGACGCGATGACGCGCGACTTCCGCCACGCCGCGTCGATCGCCATCTTCGTCGTGCGCTCCGACAACATCTTTCTCGAGCAGGTGTTCGAGGAGTTCACCGAGCTGCTCGACCTCTTCAGCCGGGTCTTCCTGGTGCTGAACTACGACTCGTCCAAGGTCGACGTCGACGCGCAAGGACGGCTCGTGCCCAGCCTCGAGCAGACCGAGCCCGAGCGCATCGTGCGCGCCTTCGAGGAGTACTCGATGAACGCGCGCATGAAGCAGGCCGAGAAGGAAGGGCGCCTGCGCATCGTTCCGATCGACCTGCTGCGCTCCGCTTCCGCGCGTCTGCAGCAGGCGTTGGGCACTGCCCTGGACGACGCGGATGCCCAGGATTCGAAAGAGGGCGAGAACCCGGCCGGTCGCTTCCTCGAATTCCGCGACGAGCTCACCGACTTCCTCGACAGCAACGATCACCTCAACACGTTCATCAGCGACAGCCTGACGCGCTCGGGGATCCTGCTCGACCAGCTCGAGGGCGCCGCGGTGCACCATTCGATCCGCCACTTCGTCAAGCGCCTCGAGGACCTGGTCGACGCACGCGACGAGCAGCGCCGACTCCTGCAGGCGACGCGCGACACGCTGGCGTTCGACTGGACCGGCGCGCTCGAGATCGAGCGTCGCGCCGCCGCGCCCGGCGCGCGCGAGCGCTCGCAACTCGTCGGCGACGCGCTCCGCTCGCAGGTCGATCGTGCGTTGACCGATTGGTTCGGGACGGACGCGAGCCTCGACACGCTGGTCGAGGGGACCCTGGTCCCGAGCCTGAAGAACGCTCGCGCCAAGCTCCGTGTTCTCGCGCTCGACGATCTACGACGCCGCATCGACACGGGCCTTCCGGCCTTGAACAGCACGGACGAGCTGCGCGACGCGATCGATTTGCTCGACCTCGACCTGGCGGCGCTCGGTCGCGAGGCGTTGGTCGACGTCGAGAGCCGGCCGGCGAAGGGGCCGCGCATTCAGTGGCCGCTCTCGACCGACGACGTGCCGGTCAAGAAGCGCTTCGTCGATTGGCTGCTCTTCCGCAACCGCGACACGGTCAGCGAGCGGCTCCTCGGCGCGGCCGACCGGCCGACCCAGAAGATCCCTCCGTTGCAGAAGGCGCGCTTGCTCGGCGACGCCGCGCGCGCCTCGATGGTCGGCGCGCTCGAGCGCGCGCACGGCAAGCTCATCCAGGCCACGCTCGCCGGATTGGAGCGCGACGTGGACGCCGTTTTCGCCGCGGCGTTCGAAGAGCGCCTGCGCCAGATCCTCACGCTGCGCGAAGAGACGCTCGTCCCCTGCGTCGACGACCTCGTGCACGAGGTCGAGGTGCGCCGCAACGTCCCGGTGCGACTCGAAGCGTTGCGCGCCGCGCTGCGCGAAGCCCGCGCCGAACTCCAGGTTGTGCGCGACCGCAACACTCCCGTCCTCAGCGACATCGAGATCGTCCCGGTCCGGAGCGCAGAGCCCGAGGCGGAACAGGTCGACGTCGATCAGGAGCACGACCCGCAACTCGATCCCGTATCGACGCCCGTCGAGCCTGCGAACTGAGCTCGACGAGCGCGCGCTAGTCCCCCTGCGCTGAACCGAGCAACGGGGCGAGCGCGGGATAACCGGCCGCGAGCGCGCGCGCGTTCTCGCCACCGCGCGCGAACGCGTCGGCGAGCAGCTCGCCCGACACGTCGGGCTGTTCGGCGCGCGCGTGCAGCACGGCGAGCCCCACGGTCGCCGCCCAGTTCTCCGGGTGCAACCGGCGCACGAGCAACAGACAGCGGTACGCGTCCTCGCCACGGCCTACGGCGACGTACGCCAGACCGAGCCGCAGGTTCACCTGCTCGTGGTTGGGCTGCAGCTTGGCGGCCTCTTCCCACAGCTCGATCGCCTGGTCCGCGTCGCCGCGGTCGAAGTGGATGAGCGCGGCGTTGAAGCGCGCCTCCAGGTTGAACGGCGCGGCCTTCGAAGCGGCGGTGAAGTGCTCGAGCGCGAGGTCGGCCTTTCCGCGTGAAAGGTAAATCGCGCCCAGGTTGTTGCGTGTCGCCGACACCTCGGGGTTCTTCGGGTCGAGCTCGAGCGCTTCGTCGAAGATCGCGATCGCGTCGTCGACGCGGCCCATGTTCGTGTACGTGACGCCGAGGTTGTAGCGCGCCTTGAACGAGTCCGGTTCGAGCGAGAGCACGTGCTGGAACGCGGTGACCGCCTCCTCGTAGCGACCCGCGCGCTGCAGCACGTCCCCCACGCCCTGGAACAGGAACGGCTGGGAGTCGTCGAGCGCGAGCGCCTCAGCGAACAGGCGGATCGCTTCGTTCACGTCGCCCTCGTCGCGCTTCAGCTCGGCGAGCTGCGCGAGGGCGCCGATCGAGTTCGGATCGACGGCGAGCGCGCGTTCGATGAAGTGCTGGGCGAGTTGGCTGTTGCCCTTGCTCTGCTGGATCGACGCCATGTTGAGCAGCGCCTCGGCGTTGTTCGCGTCGAGCGCGAGCGCCTGCTGGAATTCCTCGAGCGCTTCGTCGACGTCGCCGTTCCGCAAGTGGATGCGCCCCATGTTGTTGTGGAGCTCGGGCGACGAAGCCTCGGCGACCTCCGGTTCCGAATCGGGCGCGGCGCTCTCGCTTTCGCCGTCGTCTCCGAGGTAGCCGAGCGCACGCAATCCGTCCAAGGCCTCGCTCGCCGCAGCGGAATCGATCGCGACGACGTCGGAGGCGAGCCGACGCTCGCTGCCGTCCTCGTGCGTCGAGACGTAGCGGATCGGATTCGCGCGCACGTACTCCGCGTCGAACGAGCCCGCGAGCACCTTACCGTCCATGTCCTTGCCGACGGGCAGGCCGAGGTAGTAGAGCAGCGTCGGCGTGACGTCGAGCACGGACGCGCCCTCGACCGTGCCGCCGCGCGGAATGTGCGGACCCGCGGCGAGGAAGATCCCGTCCTTCTCGTGGTCGAGGTGCGCCTTGCGCACGTCGACGACCTGGTCGCTCTTGATGCGCCGCTCGCCGCTCTTAAAGCCGTGGTCCGACACGATGAAGACGGCCGTGGTCTCGAGGTCGATCTCGGCGAGCACGCGACCCAGCAGCTCGTCCTGGTAGAGGTACCAGTTGCGGACGACGTCCCGGTAGCGCTCGAACTCGCCCTCGTCGATCCCCTCGCGCCGCGGCGGCGCGTACTTCATGAACAGGTGCGAGAAGCTGTCGACCTGCTCGAAGTACATCAGGACGAGGTCGTCGTCGCGCTCGGAAAGCAGCTTCTCCGCGATCGCCGTGTAGCCCTGCGCGGTGACCGTGTACTGCTGGAAGAGGTGGATCGGATTGAACGGGTTGCGCTTGGGAAAGCGCGCCGGGTCGAACATCTCGTCGCGGTAGTCCTCCGCGCTGATGTGCACGAAGCGCTGGACGAACTCGGTCGAGACCTGCTGCTCGGTGGGAACGAGCCCGTCGACCTCGGCGAACAGCTCGCTCGGATAGGTCTTCACGCGCGGATCGCCGTCGCGCGCAGTCGCACCGAAACCGTGGAAGCCGAGGGCGTCGGAAACGATCACCCCGTCGCCGACGTCCTCGGCCGGATAGGTCGCCCACCACCCGAGCACGGCCGGCGTGAGACCGTTCTGCGCGAGGATGTTCCAGATCGCCTGCGTCTTGCGGTTCGTGCTGCGCACCGGCACGCGCGTCCCGTCCGGCTGGTCGACCATGAACCACGTGATGCCGTGCTTCGCCGCCGTCTTGCCGGTCGCCATGCTCGTCCAGATCACGGGCGAGAGCGCGATGTCGTTGAGCGTCTGGAGCGGCCCCGACACGCCGCGCTCGCGCAGAGCGGTGAGGTGCGGCATCAAGCCTTCGGCAGCGAGCGCGTCGATCACACGCCAGTCAGCGCTGTCGATGCCGATGACGACGGCGCGACTGTGTTGCGTCGCTTCCCTCGGCGAGGCGCTCTCGCCCGAATCGCACGCGCCGAGGAAGAGTACGGCGACGAGGACGCTCGAGAGCGAGCGCTGCGGACGAGAAGGACTTGGACAGCGCATTCGCGGATTCTACAGCGCCCCCGGTGGTGTCGTGTCGAGCGCCGAGAATTGGCGCGATCGACGCACGAGCGGCGCTAGCGGGTCATTCATGAGGATGTGCGGCAGAAGCTCCAACCCGGTCCTGCTGGTGCGTTGCGGACGCCGGCGTTCGCAAGTGCCGGCAGGGGCCGAGGCACCGACGGCGGAGCCGGTCGATTGGAGCTTCTGACGTGCATGCTCATGAACAGCCCGGGCTAGACTCGCGTCATGCGCGCGCTCCTCTCGCTCGTCGGAGTCGCCTTGGCGCTGCTCGTGCTTCTCGCGCTGCTCTCGCGCGATTCGAACGACGACGTTCCGGCCACACGCCCGATCGCATCGGTCGCCGCGGAAGAGCACGATCCCGTTGCCGCGCCCCGACAGCCGACGACGCTCGCACCTGCGCGCGACGCGATCCTGCCGAGAACGCATGACGGATCCGAGCGCGCCGAAGCGACGATCCCGGACGACGGCAGGATCCACTTGATCGGTCGCGTCTTCGACGTCGAGGCGGGCGGCGATGCGGCGAGCGGCATTCCCGCGGCGGGCGTTTCGATCCGCGTCGAGGGTCTCGGCAAGTCCCGCGACGCCCCACGAACGAAGTCGCGCGTCGATGGATCGTTCGAACTCGCGTTCGACGAGCCGGCTCGACGGCCGAGCTCGATGCTCCTCGTCACCGTGGAAGAAGTCGATGGTCGTCTTTCGGGTCAACTGCGCCTGACGCTCGCCGACGACGAGCGAAGTCGTGCGGGACTCGAGCTCTTGCGTCCGCGCTGCGGCGACCTGTCGGGCGTCACCGTCGACCTCGATGGTCATCCGATCGAAGGGGTCGAGGTCTCCATTCCGCGCGAGGACGTCACGCCGGTCGTCGCCGTGTCCGATGCAAACGGCATGTTCCTTCTGCCGACCGCGTCGGGCGGTCGCAAGATCGCCACACACAAGGCGGGGTTCCTGTTGGTCGACGGTCCTACGCCCACACCGAACCGAGACGGCACGTGGGATCCGATGCGGCTCGTTCTGACCGAGTCCGGAGCCTTGCGCGTCGCGGTGCGGGCCGGCGCCGATCGTCCGGTCGCAGACGTGCAGGTGCGCGTCGCACTCTCGACGACCGAGGCCGAAGTCTCCCACCGTTCGTGGGGTCGCACGAGTCGCCCGTTCCTCGAGGCCCGAACGGACGCGAGTGGGATCGCCGACGTTCCGAATGTCTGGGCCGGCATGCGACTCGCGGTGGAACTCTACGGCGACGGAGTCCACCACTCGTTCGAACGCGTCGTCCAGAATCGCGCCGTTCTCCGTGCGGGCGTCGTCGTCGCCGACACCGCCGGCGAGAAGGGAGAGCCTCTCGTACTGACGCCCGGTCGTCGCCGCGAGGTGAGCGTGGTCCTCGTGCGCATTCGCGGCTTCGTCTTCGACTCCGACGGCAGCCCGGTCGACAAGGCCGGTGTGCTGCTCGAAACGCTCCGTAGGGGCGTGCCCGAACACGAGCGCGATCTGAGCTCGACCGTGACCGACGCCGACGGCGCGTACGAGCTGACGGCTCCCGGTGCCAGCCCGTTCGAACGCGTGCGCGTGAGGGCAGCCAACTGGAAGGGCCGCGAACGGCCGGGTCACGGACCAGCACGGAGAGCCTACGCGGAGCTCGAACTCGACCCACTCTCGCAGGACGACGTCCGGGTCGACCTCACGCTCGCGCCGACGCTCGCTCTCGCGGGCCGCGTGATCGACCCCGAGGGAACAGGCATCGCCACCCTCGTGACCGTCGTCGCGACGGACGGCGGTTCGTCCGCGACGCCGATGGTCTGCATATCCGAGGAGGACGGCGCCTTCCGCCTGTCGGGTCTCGACGCGGGCCGCTATCGAGTCGAGGCGTCGTACAAAGGCTACGCGGCGGTCCGACTCGACACCGACGCAGGCGACGAGGAGATCGTGATCCGGCTGGTGCGCCCGCGGCCTGCGCGCGTGAGCGTCGAAGTGACTTCGCTCGTCGAACTCGACGCGGCGAACGTCTACGCGCGGCCCGTCGCGCTGCGTGAAATCCCGCCGACGCTTCCCGAGCTTCCGTTCGACAGCACGTACGACGCGCCCTTCGGATGGCCGCCCGAGCTCTCGTTGTCGTTCGGTCAGTACTTCTACAAACTGAAAGGGGGCACCCGAACACTGGAGCTCGACGAAGGTGCGTATTGGATCGGCGCGAACGCGCGTACGAAGGACGGTACGTATTGCTTCCCGATCGGCACCGGCCTCGTGCAGGTCGCCGCGGGCGAGTATCGCTTGCGCTTCGAGCTCACGCCGGGGGCGCGCGTCGCGGGCCGTGTGGTCGGCACACCAACGGGCACCATCGCGAGGGGGGAGCTCCTTGCCGCCGTCGCCGCCGTCGAGACCGGACGCCTGATCCCGCTCGACGTACGCCTCAGCAGCATGCAACCGATGACCGAGCTCGGTGCGGACGGATCCTTCGCGTTCGAGCTCGTGCCGGTCGGGACGTGGGAGCTCCGTGTCGGAACGCGCGCGCAACTCCTCGACGGCGCGTTCACCCATCGGGAGCCCTTGACCGTTCCGCGCGCGGGGATCGAGGACCTCGAGGTGCGGGTCGACGCGGCCGGCTCGCGCTGACGCGTCCGCCTTTCGGTCATCGTCCGAGTTGGCCAAGACGGCTCCCTCGTATCGACGACGGCGTCTTTCCGCACGGACCCGACGGCTGAGCCACCGGTCGCCCCTAGAATCGTTCTCAGGTTTCATGCTCGCACCGAACTCCATCCGGACCTGCGGCGCGCTGCGAGGTCTTTGCGCCACGCTCGTCCTCGCGTTCACGTCCTGCGGCCCGACCGTCGAGCCACCGGCGCAGCCCAGGCTCGTGATGCTCTACGCCACGTGCACGCTGAACCGCGACTTCCTCGGCGCGTACAACTCGGGCCCCTCCGTCACGCCGAACCTCGACGCGTTCGCGCGCGAGGGCGTGGTCTTCGAGCGGCACCTGAGCGAGGCCGGGCACTCGGGGATCGCGTTCGCGTCGATCTTCACCGGCGTGCAGGCCGACCGGCACGGTGTGTACGCGCATCCGACCGTGCTGCCCGCGGAGCTCACGACCGTGACGGAGACGTTCGCAGCGGCGGGGTACGAGCCGTTCTTCTACAGCGGGCACCTGATGGCGTCGCACGACCTCGCGTACGGGCAGGGCGTGCCGGACGAGAACGTGTTCGACCTCGGAACGCGCAACCACAAGCGCAAGATCGCGCGCATGCTGCACAAGGGTGACGCGCTGTTCCGGCGCATCCTGAAGAAGCTCGACGACGATCCCGACTACCGCGCCTTCGTGCTCGTCGACTTCACGGTCACGCACCATCCGTATCACCGGAGCGAGAGCCCGGAGTACTACGCCGAGTTCCTCGCGGCGCACCCCGAGCTGGCGCCCGGCATCGACTTCGACGAGCTGCAGGAGGACTGGGCGCTCATGTCGGAGAACGTGCTCGACTGGCGCCGCGACACGGACGCAATGGTGCGCCGCATGGGGTGGGACGCGGAGCGCTTCCAACGCTTCCAGGACTCGCTCCGGCTCACGTACACGGCGGACGTCGCGCTGCTCGACGCGCTCTTCGGCGAGACGCTCGACCTGATCGAGGCGCGCGGCTACGCGGCGAACTCGGCGATCGCGTTCACGGCCGACCACGGCGAGACGCTCTACCGCGAGGGCACGCTCTTCCACTGGGCGCACGGGTTGCAACTCGCGCGCGAGGTGCTGACGGTGCCGTGGATCCTACGCGCGCCGGGCGTCACGCCGGGACGCTACGCCGAAGTGACACGCTCGATCGACGTGTTCCCGACGCTCGCCGGTCTGTCCGGCATCGACGTTTCGCCACTGCGGCTCGACGGAACGAACCTGTCGTCCGCGTTGCGCGGTGAGGAGCCGCCGCCCCGCCAGCTCGCGTTCTCGCACACGACCAAGGTCGGCCCGATGCTGATGAAGAACGTCAACGCGTACGAGGTCACGCGCGACCTGTTCGGCGACACGGACGTGAACCGCATCTGGGTGCGGCTGCAGGACCGCGACATGGTGTACCGCTGGCGCAACGCGGGCAGCGACCGCTGGGTCGAGCAGGCCTTCGACGTCTCGGTCGATCCGCTCGAGCTCGTCGACATCTTCGACGCGGCGAACGCCGAGCACGCGGACCGCTTGGCCACGCTGAAGGCGTACAAGCAGAAGCTCGTCGACGCGTTCGAGTCGACGCACGCCGAGCGGCCGGCGGACTCGTACGAGCGGCTGCGCGCGCTCGGGTACGTCTCGGGCGACGAGTAGCGCTCGGCACGAGCGCCAACTCGAACCTGAAGGGCGAGGGGGGCGCGCACGAACCGGGCGGAATCGATTTCGTCGTCACGCGACTCCGAGCAGTCCATCAACGTGTCTCGTTCAGGCCGCGCCAACCCGCGCTTCCAACCATGCATTCGAGCAACACTCCAGACAACGACCCGATCCCCATCTCCGTCGCCCTCGGTGCCCGCGCCTTCGTCGCGCTCGCGCTGCTCTCCTCCGCGGCGATCGCGCAGGTCGCGCGACCGCGTTCGTCGACCACCGAGTTGCGCGCAGAGCCCGGCTCGACGCTGGAACGGACGGCGCGGACCACGCTCGAACCGCTCGCTCGCATCGGATCGACGAACCGCGTGCTCCCGATCTGCGACCGTGAAGGTCGCGTCGTCGCGACGCGCAGCGTGACGGGCGAGTCGGTCGGCGCGCGCCCGAAGCTCGTGCGAGCGGCGTCGCCCTTCGCGAGCGCGTCGGCAGAGCAGCCCGCCGTTCGGATCGAGTCGTGCTTGCCAGGCGGAGCCGATCTGGTTGCGCCCGCGTATCGGAGCTGGATCGCTTCCCCGGACGGACGAACGCTCGTGGGCGCGGGGGATCCTTCCGCCCCGGAGCATCCCTTCCAGGTCGAGGTCAGCGTCTTCCGTGACGGGCAACGCGTCGCGTTCCTCGACGAAGAGCTCGGCATCGACACCGCGATGAGCGTCGGCGTGGACGGGAGGGTCGCGCTCGTCGCGCGTCCGGCCGGCGATTCCGCACATTGGTTCGCGGCGGTCCTCGACGCGGACGGCACGGAGCTCTTTCGAACGCCACTTCCGGTCGGCATGCAGGGCCGCGACCCCGTTCTCACGCGCAGCGGCGTGCTCGTTCGCGTGCACAGCATGTTCGGCGAGGGCGTCGACGGAGAGATCGTACGCGTCGAGGTCGGCGGATCGACATCCGTCCTCTCCGCGCCCGAGGCCGTCGGGCTGGTCGGTTTCGACGGCAGTGATCACGCGCTCGTGGTCGCGCGTGACGAGCTCCTGTGGGTCGACGTCGAGTCCGGTCGCGTGTCGTGGAGGACGCACGCCGGAATCCGCCGCGCGTCGCCCGACGCGTGGACGCTCTGGCGCACGTCGTCCGGCGAGTGGTTGGGCGTGCTCGCGACGAACGTGCAGCGGCGCGGGCAACCTCGGCCGCCGATCACGCTCTTGGTCATCGACACCGTCGATGGAGCGCTGCGCGCATCCGTCGACGTCGAAGCACCGGGCGCACCCGGCGAGATGAAGCTCGTGAGCAACGGGGATGAACTATGGGTCGACGGGTATCGGGCGCGGGAGGTCTACGGATGGTCACGTTGAAAGCACTCGGAAACGGCGGACGCGCGGCGTGCACGACGACGCTGATCGTGGCACTGACGCCCTCGTTCGCGGCCCAGACCGACGAGCCTGTGTGGCCGATCGGCGACGGCACGCTCGACGTCATGAGCGGGTTTCAGCACCCCGTTCCGAGCTTCGCATACCTGCACGAGGGCGTCGACATCGCCGGAACGCGTCGCGAGGTCGTCGCCATGCGTTCCGGAGTCGTCTCGTACGTGGACCCGAAGTTCGTCGGCGGCGCGGTGGCCGTCCAGGTCGAGGTCGGCGACCGCGTCGATGCCGACCTCTACGTTCACATCCTCCCCGCGCCGTGGATGGTCGGCGACACGATCGAAGCCGGGGACAAGATCGGCATCGTCAGCGACCGCTACTTCGACGAGCGCTTCGGCCCCTACGCGGACCACGTGCACATCACGCGCTATCGCGACTACACGGGCGGTCATGGCGTGACGGTGAGACCGAAGGTGCTCCCCAACATCTTGCCGCCGTTCGGGATCTTCGACGATCCGCGCTACCGCGATCCGCAGATGATGCTCCCGGGGCCGCAGGACGCGAACAACGACGGATGGGTGTTCGCGATCACGCGTTCGTCGGGCAAGTACAACTTCATCGAGAACGCGTTCCGCGGCGTCGACCTGATCGTCGAGGCGACCGATCGCCAGAACGACTTTCTGTTCTACAACCAAACGGTCGTCGGCGTCGGGTACTGGATCGAAGCGCTGACGGGCGGCGAGAACGTCCGCGGCCCCGAAGCGCCCTACCGCCTCGTTCGCTTCAACGACGCCTGGCGTGGTTCGCACTGCGCACCGGACTCGCTCATCGGCTCGATCTTCCTGACGAGCGGACGGTACCTGGTGAGCCAAGGCAACACCGTCACGGGCTTTCGCGACCTCGCGAACTACATCGTGACGAACACGAGCGGCACGACCGGGCTCGCGAGCGAAGTCGACGAGAGCGAGCATTGGCGCACGGACGCGCGCGTCGAGACCGGCAGTCCGAACGGAACGGGCGGCCGGATCGCGCGTGAGATCCACGAAGCGCGCTTCCCCGATGGCCGCTATCGCGTGCACGCACTCGTCGAAGACCTCGTGTTCGAGACCGAGAGCACGTTCGACCTGCTCGTCGACAACTTCCGTCCTTACGTCGAGGCGGTCCGCGTCCAGCGCCACGACCTCCGACGGATCCTCTACGACGCGCGCTGGCGCTTCGACAGCGATGACGTCGTGCTGCGTTACAGCGAGACGTCGACGCCCGGACCGTTGACCGTGTCGCGGCCCGATGGAACGCGAGGAGACGGAATCCTGATCGAGATCGAGTTCAGCGAACCGATGTCCGTCGCCGCGATCGAGTCGATCGACCCGTCCATCGGGTTCGTCCCGGTCCTCGCTCCGGTCGATGCGGACGCGCGCCGCTGGGCCGCTCGGATTCCGCGCAGCGCGCTCGGCCCCGCACGGGATCGAACGCACCACCGCCTCTCGATCTCGGGCGCGGACCTCGCGGGAACGACGCTCTACCCGCTCGACGACACCTCCGAGCGTAGGGTTCCGATCGGCAAGCGCGTGAACACGACGCCGCTCGCGAACGCCACGCTGGACACGGTCCACCTCGTTCCCTTCCACGTGGCGGGCGCGGCGGACGTCGCCCCGTGGTCGCATCCGATGCGCTGAACGGCGCGACGGACGGACGCGGGGCCTCGCGTACCGCGCCAAGGCGTCCGCGATGCCACCGGATGTGGAATCCCCGAGCCACGATTCCCATCAAGCTGCGGTTCGCCTCTCCCGAGGCGCACTGCCACCCATGAAGCTCCAGACCCTGTATCGTCTTCCGAACCTCTGCTACGTCGCCGCGCTGTGCGCGCTCCCCTGGATCGCCTCGGCCCTCCTGCCCCCCGCGCTCGACCCGAGCGCGCCGGACGCCAGACACGAGGGCGAGGAAGCGGCGCAGCTCGCGCCCGCGATCGACGTCGATCCGGACGCATCGGCCAACCGCTGACGGCGACGGCGCGTGGCGTTCGCGCGCGGATCGGGTAGAAGAGCGCGTGTGACGGACGCACCCGACCTCGACGCGCGCGCGAACCACGAGTTCTTGCTCGGCGAGTTCCTGCACCTGCTCTTTCGCTGCGCGCCCGAGTCCGTGCTCGATGTCGGGTGCGGGACGGGGCAGCTGCTGGATGCGTGCGCGCAGCGGGGCATCCACGCGTTCGGGCTCGACCAGCCCGGGCCGCGGCTCGATGAGCTCATCGAGCGCGGCATCGATGCGCGCGAAGGCACGGCGTACACGTTGCCGTTCGAGGATCGCTCGGTCGATTGGGTGACGATGCGCCACATCCCCCATCACCTCGAGCACCCGGCGCGCGCCTTCGCCGAGGCCTTGCGCGTCGCGCGGCACGGCGTCTTGATCGCCGAGCCGCACTTCGACACGAGCCTCCCCTCGCAACGCGGCGCCTTCGCGCTCGACCGGTGGGAGAAGCGCCTCGATCGAGAGGGCGGCATGTTCCACGCCGAGGTGCTCGACCTCGGTGCGCTGCTCGCGGCCCTGCCGTCGGACGTCGACGCCGAGTGGGAGGTCGAGGCGCAGCGCTCCCTGCGCCTGCGTGCGCGCTCGATCGCGGACTTCGCGTCGCGCGCGGAGGAGCGTGTCGCGAGCCTTCAGGACGCCGACGCGGAGCGCGCGACGCTGGCCGCGCTCGTCGTCGAGCTGGAGACGCTAGGCCTGACCTGGAATGGCTCGCTCTGCGTCAGCGTGCGGCGCCGCTAGCGCTCTGTCGGGGTCGGCGGCACCCAGCGGCTTCGCAGGTCGTCGACGCGTTCGCGATTCGCGCCGAAGTCGGATTGCCCGATGCGCGACGCCGAGCGCACGTGAATGACGCTCGCCCCTTCGTCGAGCCGCAGCTCGAGATCGTCTCGGAAGCGCAGGAAGGGCGTGCGGAACACGAAGTGCGCATAGGTCTCCTCGCGCGTCACCAGCTCGACACGCGGCTCGGACTCCACGAAGGCGACGAGCGCTTCGAAGGCACGCCGAGCGTCGCCGGCGAACGCGAAGGGCTCGACCGCGGACGCCTCGAGCGCGTCCTCGCTGTTGACGCAGTTCGGCGACGCGGGGCACGGGCGCAGGTGCCCGCTCGCGAGGCCGATGTCGCTCGGGATCGCCGTGCACGCGGCTCCGAGTACGAAACCACCGGCCGTCCCGACGACCAGCGCGACGGCGATCCAAGCGCGCCGCTTCAATCGCGACTCCCGAAGACGCGCACGTCGCGCAGGACGCCGGGTTCGTTGCGCGGTGCGCCCTCGTACTCGCCGAACAGACGCTCGGCGTTGCGCTTCAGGTTGCCCAGCGAACAGCGGATCGCTTCGTCGCGGTTGTTCGGCCCGTCGGGAACGCCGTCGAGGTCGAAGCCGAAGTGGCGGACGAGCAGAAACGCGATCCATTCGCCATCCGACGTCGCGACCGGGAGGAAGACGTCGCGCCCGGCGAGCCATTGGAAGTCCGAGCTGGTCGAGTAGATGTCCGTGTGCAGGACACCGGCTCCGTCGAAGCGATTCAGGATCGCCAGCCGCGTGGAGTAGCTCGAGAACGGGAACGGCAGGTCGGAGCGGAAACGGATCGTGAGCGTCGAGAACGGGCGCCCGCCCGGGTCGTCGCCGACGAAGTACGAGCCGTCGACGGGAAAGATCTCGTCGTAGTTCGTGCCAATGTTGTCGAGGTAGACGCGGTAGTCGTTCTCGGCCGCCTTGATCGACGCGAGGTCCGCGCGCATCAGCGTCGCGCACTGCTCCGTCAACGGCTCGACGTCGAGGTCGGACCACGGCGCTCCTTCCCCGCGCATGTCCCACGAGTCCGCGATCAGGAAGCCGTCGGCGTTGTAGTCCTTGGAGGGCCGCCAGCGTTCGGACCGCAGGCGGTGGTCGAACAGCAGCTCGGTGAGTCCCGCGCCCCAGTCGGAGCAGAGCTCCGGCGCCGCACGCTCGAGCTCCGCGTACCAGCTCCGCCGCTCATCGACGGCGAGGTCGCGGCTGGCCCGAACGAGATCTCCGAAGCAGCGATAGCGCGTGCCGTTCGCCCCCTCTGCATCGAAGCGGAGCGATAGCAGGTTCTGCATCTCGACGAGCAGGTCGCGGCCAGGCACGGTGCGGGGCGCGGGGAGCGTCCAGCGCCGATCGAAGACCTTCGGCGACAACTCGCTCCACGCCAGACGCTCGGCGCTGACCTCGAACTCGTCGGGGTCGTCGTTCTGCGGGGCGGGCGATGGGACGCTCGGCGCAAGGAGCGTGAGCGAGAACAGCGCGAGCGGGGCGTTCACTGGGAGTCCTGAAGGCGGTCGAAGAAGTTCGCGAGGATGCGCACGACCTCGGCCGGACGCTCTTCGTGTGGATAGTGACCGGCAAGCGGCACGACCGCCAGCTCGGCGCCGGGGATCGAGGGCGCGTTCGTGACGCCATGCCTCCCTCGCCATCGCGCGACGGAGCGCGCCTCAGCTCCAGCGCTCGACGTAGGCGTCGACGCGCAGCTTGCGCCGCGTGTTGTCGCTCGTCATGTAGCGCACCTTGCCGAAGATCGGGCGCTCGGGACCCCACGCTCGGTCGAACTTGCCGAGCGTCCACAGGATGCCGCTGTTCGAGTTCGGGTCGCGGCCGTCGAGCGCGTACTTGTTGTTGAGCTCGACCATCACGTCGTGCGCGGCGCGCGCGCTCGGGCTCCAGTGCAGGATCTTCTTGCCCCAGAGCATCCGCAGGTAGGTGTGGATCGTCCCCTCGCCGCGGAGTTGGCGCTGGGCCGCGTTCCACAGCGTGTCGTGCGTCTCTGCCTGCTCGAATTGTTCGAGCGAGTAGGTGTGCGGTCGCTCGTCGTCCTCGTGCTCGGCGAGCGTCGCGCGCGCCCAGTCGGGGAGCGATTCGTACGCGCCGAAGCCCGCTTCGTGCGTACTCGCGTTCCACCCGAGCTCGCGCCAGGTGACGAGCTGGTCGAGGAACGCTTCCGCCGCCGCGCTCATGCCCCACCAACCCGCGCGCTTCCCGTTTGCCGTCGGGGCCAACCGCTCGGGTGCCCACTCTTCATGCGCAACGACCGCACGAAACACATCGTGCGCGGCGACGTGGCCGAAGTGCAGGTAGGGCGAGAGGCCGCTGGTCGCGTGGCGTTCGACGTGCTTGTCGCCCTCGTCGTAGGCCGCGAGGCGCTCGGCGAGAAACGCGTCGAGCACTCGCGCGCCGGCCTCCTCGCCTCCGTCGACGCCCGCGACCGGCGCGACCGTGTGGTCGAGCGGCAGGTCGCCGAGCGTCGCGCGCGCGTCGCCTTCGAGCAGCGCGTTCGCGATCGGCCAGCGCCGCGCGATCGCCTCGGGCCACGCACCGAGGCGGTGCAGTCCACGGTTCGCGAGCGGCGTGGCGGCGGACAGTTCTTCGAGGTGCGCCGGCAGCTCGCGCTGCAGGAAGCGGCGGAAGTCGACCGCGCGCGCGAAGGCGCGGCTCGCGCTGCGCAGCGGCAGGAGCCCGTTCGAGTCGACCGCCTCCATGCGCGACCGCACGTCGAGTCGCGCGCTGGCGAGCATGCGCGGCAGGAAGAAGCTCGGCGCGTCGTCCGTGACGACGACGCACGCGCGCTCGTCGAAGGCCGCGAGCAATCCCTTGCCCGCGTCGGGCTCCGGCTCGACGTAGGGGTAATAGTCGATCCGTGCGCGCTCGAACGCGCGCCGGTTCGAGCGCATTCCGTCGAGCACGAAGGCGTGCATGCGATCGCTCGCCCAGCGATAGCCGCAGCGCAGCGGCTCGAGGACGACGAGCGGGCGGGAGAGTTCCCGCGCCAGCTCGAGCGCGCGCTGCAACGCGAAGTTGTGACGCGTGCGGCGCGCCGCGACCATCCAATAGAGGACGTAGTCGCCGTCGCCGCGCGGCGGTCGATCCCAGAGAACGCGGATGCGCGTCGCCGGCGTCGCTCCGGTACTCACGAGTGGTTGCGGAGCATCAGCTCCTTCGGGTGCGGATCGAAGTAGATCTGGTTGAGCAGGTACTCGACGTCGTGCTTCTTGACGTTGAAGCGCAGCAACGTGAGCGGGACGACGAGCGGGAGGAACCCGCGGCGGTAGTCGTCGATCGCGCCGATCAGCTCGCGCTTGTCGTCCGCGTCGAGCAGGTGCTTGAGATGCCCCAGCGCGTGTTGGAGCACGTTCGTGTGGCGCTTCTTCGTCGCCTTCGTCCGCAGGCAGGTTTGGAACTCGTGCTCGTACCTGGCGAAGAGTTCGGTGTTCTCGATCGTTCCGGCGGAGCCCACGATCGCGCCGAGCCGGCGGTAGCTCGCCTCGTTGTGCGCCAGGAGGAGCAGCTTGTGCGCGGTGTGGAACTCGACCAGACGGCCGCGCGTCATCCCGCGCTTCAACGCGACGCGCCAGCGGTTGCGGCAGAAGATGCGCTCGATGAAGTTCTCGCGCAACGGCGAGTCGTTGAGCCGTCCCTCCTCTTCGATCGGGAGCTGCGGCCAGCGCTCGATCATCTTGGCGGCGAAGCGACCGACGCCGGCGCGGTTCATGCGCATGCCGTTGCGATACACCGGAACGCGCTCCATCCCGCACGACGGCGAGGCCTTCTTGAGGATGTAGCCGTCCAGGCCGACCTCGTGCAGCTCGCCGAGCTTCTCGTCGGAGTACGCGTCCATGCGCTCGGTGAAGTCCTCGCCGGTCTTCGGCGCGAGGAGGCGCTCGTCGTCCTGCTCTTGCACGAGCCGGATCGTCGGGCGCGGAATCGACATGCCGATCGCCACCTCGGGACAGACCGGCACCCACTCGACCCACTCGCCGAGGACGTCGGCGACGAAGCGATCGAGCTTGTGCCCGCCGTCGAAGCGTACCTTCTCGCCGAGCAGGCACGACGAGACGCCGAGTCGCAGCGGCTCGTCGGCATCGTGCCAGTTGCGCCAGCTCTCGATGCCTTGGGTCGCGGCGTCTCTCACGGACGCGGCCCGTGGTCGAGACCGTCCGCCACTTCGCCGAGCTCGAGCAGCTTCGACGCGGAGAACCCGCGGTCGTGGAACCAGACGACCTTGCCGTCCGCGTCGAGCAGGAACACGCGCATGTTGCGCGGCTTCTCGTTCCCGGTGAACTCGACGACCGCGTCCGCGCTCGAACCGTACAACGTCACGACCGACGCCCAGTCCTCGCTCGGAATGCCGGAGCGCATGCCCGCGTCGATCGTCCCCGAGATGAGCCGTGGGATCATCCCGGCCGCGGCGGGCACCTCGAAGATGCGCGCCTTCGGCGTCGCTTGCAGCAGGCCGATGAGCCAGCGGTCCGCGTCGAACTGCGCCTTCTGGACGTAGCCGACGAGCAACACGGAGGGCTCGGCGAGCGGCAGGGCGACGGAATCGCCGTCGAGACTCTCGCCCGCGACGCTCGGGAACGTCTCGCCGGTCGGGTCGCGGTTCTCGACCGTCGCGCGGCACGAGACGCCGATCGTCGCGACGAGCGCACCGAGGATCGCGAGCACGATGGTGGTCTTCTTTGCAGCAGGCTTCATGCGGTCTTCTCCTTGCGCGGCATCGGTCTCGTTCGGAGCGCGATGACGAGCTGCTTTTGACGGTAGTCGAAGATGCGTCGCAGGTCGCTTCGCACGAACAATCGGTTCACGAGCGCGCCCCCGAGCGGCGAATAGTCCACCCGATCCCGCATGAGCACGCCATCCGGGGTCTCGATGAACGAGTGCCGGTGGACCCACGACCGATAGGGTCCGGCGACCTGCTCGTCGACGAACTCGAGCGGCGGCGCCCAGCTCGAGATGAGACTGCGCCAGCGGATCGGAACTCCGCGCACGCGCAGTTGGTAATCGATCGTCGTTCCCTCACGCATCGTCGGCGTCGAGCACGCGAGCACGCGGAAGCGAAGCCACGGCGGCGTGAGGGCTTCGAGGTTGTAAGGGTCCGAGAAGAAGTCGAAGACCTCGTTCATCGGAAGGTCGATGGTCTGCTCGCGCTCGAGCGTGAAGTTGGAAGTCATACGGGTCACCCTTCGAGGACGTGTCGGAGCGCCGGCTCGATCTCGCTCGACTGGAACTTGAATCCGCGCCAGAGCAGCTCGCCCGGAAGGACGCGGAAGCTCGAGAGCAACAGCTCGTCGGCCATGTCGCCCAACGCGAGGCGCGCCGCCCACGCGGGGAGCGGCAGCAGCGTCGGGCGTCCGAGCACGCGCCCCAGCGCGCGCGTGAACTCGGCGTTCGTCACGGGGTTCGGTGCGGTCGCGTTGACCGGCCCCTCGAACGACTCGTCATCCAGAACGGCGCAGATCGCCGAGACGAGGTCGTCGAGCGTGATCCAACTCATGAACTGCCGGCCACCGCCGACGCGACCGCCGAGACCGAGTCGGAACGGGAGCAGCATCTTCGCGAGCGCACCTCCGTCGCGTGCGAGCACGACGCCGATCCGCAGGTTGACCACGCGGATTCCGGCGTCCGCGGCGACGCGCGTCGCCGCTTCCCACTCCTCGCAAACCTCGGAGAGGAACGAGCTTCCGGCCGGATCCGACTCGGCCTGCGGGCCGTCGCCGAGGCCCGAGTAGAAACCGATCGCGGAGGCGGAGACCAGGACCGACGGCGGTCGCGGGAGTCGAGCGAGCGCTTCCGCGAGGCGGCGTGTCCCGTCGACCCGGCTGTCGCGAATCGCGCGGCGCTTGGCCTGCGTCCAACGCCCGTCGGCGATGCTCTCGCCGGCCAGGTGGACGACCGCCGACGGTTCGGCCGCGGCGAGATCGAGCTCCCCTCGATAGGGATCCCACTCGAGCTCATCGCGACCGGGAGCCCGGCGAACGAGCTTGGTCACGCGCTGACCGCGGGCGCGGAGTCGATCGAGGAGCGCTCGGCCCACGAGTCCGCTCGACCCCGTGACCAGGATCGACGGCCCGGCCGACCGTTGCCGCGCGTCGTGTTCGCCCACGTCCGGCGGGCGTGCAGTGTCCGTTTGAGTCGTCATGCACCCTCTGTTCGCCCCTGCAAGGGACATGGATGCGAGTTCTCGCGTCTTCGCGATCGAGTCGAATTTCTCGATCGAGTGCATCCGGCCCGATGCCAACGGCGAACTGCCCCGTGCCTAGCGGCACTCGATTCCCCCACCGTCCCCCGACAAACACATCCGCCATGTTCCTAAGTACGACCCTCTTGTCCGTCGCGATGCTCACTGCGACGACCGATGAAACCTGCTCGTCGTCCCAGGTGCGCACGGCGCAGGACTCGAAGAGCATCGTCGAGACCGCGCTCGCCAACGACGCGTTCTCGACGCTCACCACGGCCCTGACGGCCGCCGATCTCGTCGGCGCGCTGCAAGGCGACGGCCCGTTCACGGTCTTCGCCCCGACCAATGAAGCCTTCGCGAAGCTCCCCGCGGACCAACTCGCGAACCTGCTCGATCCGAAGAACAAGCCGCTGCTGCGCGCGATCCTCACCTACCACGTCGTCCCGGGCCAAGTGATGGCGGAAGACGTGCTCGGTGCGAAGTTCGCGACGACGCTCAACGGTCAACGCATCGACATCGACGTCACGGATGACGGCGTCATGATCGACAACGCGAAGGTCCTGAAAACGGACATCGCGTGCTCGAACGGTGTCATCCACGTCATCGACTCGGTCATTCTTCCGAGCACGATGAACCTGATCGACACCGCTGTCGCGGCCGGCTCCTTCGAGACGCTCGCGACTGCATTGGGGGCCGCGAATCTCGTCGAAGCTCTGCAGGGAGAGGGTCCGTTCACGGTCTTCGCTCCGACCGACGAGGCGTTTGCCAAGCTACCCGAGGGAACCGTCGCGAGCCTGCTCGAGGCAAAGAACCGCGACAAACTTGCTGCCATTCTGAAGTTGCACGTCGTCCCCGGTCGCGTCTACGCGGATGCGGTGGGCGCGGGTACCGAACTCGTGACTCTGCAAGGTCAATCCATCAAGACTCGCACCCACGAAGCACATGTGTTCGTGAACGGAGCGCGTGTGGTGAAGGCAGACATCGAGACCTCGAACGGAGTGATCCACGTCATCGACTCGGTGCTTCTCCCGAAGTAGGCGACGCACTCCTTTCCCGTTGCCCTGGGAGGCGTGAGGCCAGCGCCTCACGCCTCCCTTTTTCGTGCACGCTTCTTCTCGCGCTCCCGCGCATCCCGCACGCCCTGCCCGACGAATGTCCGGACGAGACCGATTCCCCACCCACGGAGCCGCGCCATGCACCCGATCCATCCCGTCCAATCGCTCGCCGCCCTCGCCGTCGCCGCATGCCTGGCCGCTCCGAGCGCGCACGCGCAGTCCGACGCGCCCACCGTCGACGCGACCTGGCCGAACTGGCGCGGACCCGCGCGGGACGGTTCCGCCGCCGGCTCGTTCTGGGCCGACGACCTCGACGACGACGCGTTGACCGAGACCTGGCGCGTCGACGACCTCGGCCCGAGCTACTCCGGACCGATCGCGGACGCCGAGCGCGTCTACACGACCGAGACCGTCGACGACTCACGCGAAGTCGTCCGCGCCTTCGAGCGAGCGTCGGGTGACGAACTGTGGCGCACGGAGTGGGAGGGCGCCATGGAGGTGCCGTTCTTCGCATCGCGAAACGGCTCGTGGATCCGCAGCACGCCCGCGGTCGATGAGGAAGCGCTCTACGTCGCCGGCATGCGCGACGTCCTCGAGTGCCTCGACGCGAGCACCGGGGACGTGCGCTGGTCCGTGAACTTCGCCGAGCGCTTCGACTCCGAGCTGCCTCCGTTCGGCTGCGTGTCTTCGCCGCTCGTCACCGACGCGCACGTCTACATCCAGGCGGGAGCGGGTTGCGTGAAGCTCGACAAGCGGACCGGAGACATCGTTTGGCGCGCGATGGTCGACGCCGGCGACATCATGAGCAGCGGTGCCTTCTCGTCGCCGATCCTGGCCGAGCTCCCGGGGGGCGCGCAGCTCGTCGTTCAGTCGCGCACGACCCTCGCGGGACTGAACCTCGCGGACGGCGCCGTCCTGTGGTCCACCGACGTGAAGGCGTTCCGGGGAACGAACGTGCTCACTCCGACTCCGTACGGAAGCGGCGTGTTCACGTCCGCGTACGGAGGTCGCGCACAACACATCGAGCTCGAGTCTTCGGCCACCGGCGTCCAAGCGACGCGCGCATGGGACAGCCCGATGCAGGGCTACATGTCCTCTCCCGTCGTCGTCGGTTCGTACGCGTACATCTTCCTGCGCAGCAATCGCTTCGGCTGCATCGACCTCGAGACGGGCGAGGAGCAGTGGACCTCACCGCCGACGGGCGATTCCTACTGGTCGCTCGCGGTCCAAGGGAACCGCATCCTCTCGCTCTCCGATACGGGCATGCTGCGGCTCGTTCGCGCGACCCCCGAACAGTTCGAAGTTCTGGCGGAACGCCAGGTCACCGAGCGCGAGTCATGGGCGCACATCGCACCCGCGGGTCGACAACTCTTCGTCCGTAGCCAGGGCGCGCTCGTCGCTCTGGCGTGGAAGTGATTCGTCGTGTGGGGCATCGCGCTCGACTGGAATCCGCAACCCGGAGGCTCGTCCGTTGCCTTCGCGGAGCCGGAGCCCGATAGTGAGGCGCGCCCGCTGAAGGCGACACGATGGAACGTCGGCGGATGCGCCGATGTCCGCATGAACGAACCGACGCCGCAGCCGACTCCGCTCCTCGTACGCATCGCGCGCGGCGATGCCGATGCGGTCGGTTTGTGTCTGAAGCGCTACGGCGCGCTCGTTTGGTC
>JAJDEV010000099.1 GCA_029259605.1 Planctomycetota bacterium
CACCGGGTTCGACGACCCGTCAAGGTCGCCTGCACGCGCTTCGGTCGCGAAGCGCTGATCTGGCGCGCATCTGCGTCGATCTCGGCAAAGCCTCATGAATAGCCCAGGCTAGCCGTCCTCGAGCCCGCACTCTTCGGGCGCGTCGCGCCACGTGCCGATCGCGGGCGCCTCGATCCAGTCGGCGTCGTAGACGGCGACGAACGTCGGAGCGAGGACCATGTCGGTGATCTCGAAGTGGAACGCGACGAGCCCCGGCGACGCGTCGCGGCCGCGGCCGTTCATCACCGTGCGGCCCCACCGGCGCCCGACGGCGACGAGCTCGAACGACTCGAAGCGGCGCTCGGCCGCGCTCCACACCGCGCGACCCGTCAGCTCGCATTCGATGCCGTGCGGATGCGTCGCGCTGGGCTTCCACGAGTTGTCGCCGAGCAGCCACGGGCCGTCGGAATCCGCCGCCGTGTGACCGTCGAGCGTGAGCCTCACGCGCCCCTCGTCGCGCGCGACGATCGTCGCGGTGAGGTCGGCCGTCGTGACCTCGCTCGGCGCGAACGGGAGCGATTGCCCGCGCACGTTGTCGATCAAGTGAAACTGCGCGAGCCGCGATGCGACGAAGGGCAACTCGAACTCTGCCCCGATGTCACGCGCCGCGACTTCCGCGAACGCGTCGCGCACTTCACCGGCGGAGAACCACGCGAAGTCGCGGTTCCAGCTCGCGTGCGGTTCTGCGTCGAGCCCCTCCGGCGTCAGCTCGCGCCCGATGCGCTCGAGCACCAAGCCGTCGACGGGAACGTTCATCTCCCAGCGGTGCGCGGGTGTGAGCGCGGCGTCGGGGTCGAGCCGTCGCTCCTCGGCGGTCAGCGCGTTCCACGCCGCGACGCCGTCGTCGAGGCACTCGAGCAAGCGCTCGATGTTGCGCGTGTTGACGTGCGCGAGCAGCAACCCGCTCGGCGCACACACCCACACTCCCTGCCGCGAGCCCCGGTCCGTGATGCGCTCGCCGCCGTTGACCATGTGCTGGAAGAACACGCAGTCGGCCTCGGATCCGCGCTGCAGCCGCCACACTTCGTCGGCTGCGCACACGAAGCTCTGCGCCGCCTCGATGACGCGCGCGTCGGTGAACACGGATCTCCGATCCGCGACGCCGTTCGCTCATGTGCACCCGAGCGGATGACCGTTCATCGCCCAGAAGAGCAACGGCTTGCCCGCGGCGGCTGACGCGCGAACTCCCTCGTAGAAGGTCGGGATCCACGGGATCGACTCGTACTCGGCCTCGTCGCTCGCCGGTCGAATGTGTGCGCGCCAAGCGTCGAGCGTGTCGACCGCGACGGCCGGCAACTCGATCGCGCGCGCGACCTCGCGCGGTGCTTGCTCCTGCGCGCTCACGGGCGCCGCCGTGGCGAGCACCGTGCAGAGGGTTCGCTCGAGAAGGTGCATGCCGGCCACTCTAATCGACGGCGTCGGGACGCGTCGGCTCCGGCCCGAAGATTCGTGGAGCGCGAACACGCCGAACTTCGGGTGGAGCGTGCATGGTGCCGTTCGACTCGCGACATGCAGGGGTTCCATCTCGTCCCAGGCCCCTCAGCTCTCCATGCGCGCCACCATCCCCGCCGCCGTCTGTTTCGTTCTCGCGTCGTCCTGCCGTGTCGTTCCGCACGCGGACCCGACGCCTCCGCCGGGCGCGACCGCCGACATCGTCGACGTCGCGCTCGTGTCGATGGTCGACGCCGGACACGGCGGCGAGCGTCCGGTCGAGCTCGAGCCGCATCGCACGGTCTGGATCGCGGGTGATCGCATCGCGCGCGTCGAAGCGGCGAGCGATTGCGCATTGCCCTCGAACGTGCGCGTCGTCGACGGGCGCGGCAAGTTCTTGCTGCCCGGCTTTGCCGACATGCACGGACACTTGCCGCGCGGCCGGGACCCCGGCGAGTTCACGACCGACGAGTCCTTCGACGTGCTGCTCGCCGCCGGAGTGACGACGATGCGTTCGATGCGCGGAGCGGACGGCGATGTCGCGTTGCGCGACGCGATCGAACGCGGCGAGCGCCGCGGGCCGCGGCTGCTCCTCGGCAGCCCCGGGGTGAGCGGCCAGTGGGCGACGGATGCGGAGGCCGCGCGCGAACTCGTGCGCGCCTACGCCGCGGAGGGGTACGACTTCCTCAAGGTGCTCGGCGGGTTCCCGCTCGAGGTCTTTCGCGCGCTCGCGGACGAGGCGGACGCGCACGCGCTTCCGATCGCCGGTCACCTTCCCGACGCGGTGTCGATCGAGGACGCGCTGGCGGCGCCGTTCGCGTCGATCGAGCACTTGCATGGCCACGCCGGCGCGCTGGGCGACGACCCCACCGCGTTCGCGAGTCTCGCGCGCCGCACACGCGACGCGGGAGTGTGGGTGTGTCCGACGCTCGGCTTCCGCGTCGTGTGGGAGGGCCAGCGCACGCTCGACGAGATGCTCGCGTGGCCCGGTGTCGAGCTCGCGCATCCCGACATGGTCGATCTGTGGACGGACGAAGCGGTGCAACGGATCGACGCGGCGAGCGCGGACCCCGAGCGCTTTGAAGCGAACATGCAAACGCGGTACGACGCGACGCGCGAGCTCGCGCGCGCGGGCGTGGGGATGCTCGTCAGCTCGAGTGGCGGCAGCTTCCTCGCCCCCGGCTTCAGCATGTTCGTCGAGTTCGATTGCCTCACGGAAGCGGGTCTGGAGCCGGCGGAGATCCTCGCCGCGGCGACGATCAACGCCGCGCGCTTCGTGGGCGCCGAGAGCGAGTGGGGGAGCGTCGCGCCGGGCAAGTGCGCCGACCTCGTTTTGCTCGACGGGAACCCGCTCGAGGACATCGGCAACGCGCGACGCATCGCGGCCGTCGTCCGCCGCGGCGACATCCACGAACGCGCGGACCTCGACCGGCGCTTGGACGACGTCGTCGCCGCGCGCTGACGTCGGTCGGCCGGATCGTGCGCGAGCGTAGGACGGCCGACCCGCGCACGGTTAGCATGCGCGCATGTTCCGTCGCGCAACGTCTGTCTGCGCCGTGCTCGCCGTCGCGGCCGGGTGCGGCGGCGAGACCTCCGAGCCGCCCGCCGGCGACGGGCTCGCGCGACCGGACATCGTGTTCGTTTCGATCGACAGCCTGCGCGCCGATCACGTGGGCGCCTACGGCTACACGCGCGACACGACGCCGTTCCTCGACGAGCTGGCGAGCGAGGGGGTGCGCTTCGCGAACGCGATCAGCACGACGTCATGGACGCTGCCGTCCCACGCCGCGATGTTCACCGGGCTCTCGGATTCGGTGCACGGTTTGGTCGACAACGGACTGCGTCTCGCGGCCGAGCACCTGACGCTGGCCGAGCTCCTCCAACACCAAGGCTATCGAACGGCCGGCTTCTTCGGCGGCCCGTACTTGCACCCCGCATTCGGAGTCGCGCAGGGCTTCGACGATTACGTGAGCTGCATGTCGGCGCCGGACGACGCGGGCGACGACGACGTGCGAACCTCCGCGCGCAAGCACCGGTCGCCGTCGCACGCGGACATCACCGGACCGCGGACGCGCGAACGCATCGCGAGCTGGGCCGACCGCACGCTCGCCGCGCGCGACGACCGGCCGTTCTTCCTGTTCGTTCACCTGTGGGACGTGCACTACGACTTCATTCCGCCGGCCGAGTACGCCGCGCTGTTCGATCCGGACTACACCGGCGAGATCGACGGGCGCTTGATGACCAACGCGGCGATTCGTGAGGGGATGAGCGCGCGTGATCTGGAGCACGTCATCGCGCTCTACGACGCGGAGGTGCGCTTCACGGACGACGTCTTGCGCGGCATCTTCGGCGACCTCGAAGCGCGCGGGATGTTGGCCGACGCGGTCGTCGTCGTGACGGCGGATCACGGCGAGGAGTTCTTCGAGCACGGCAAGAAGGGGCACAACAAGTCGCTCTACGACGAAGTGTTGCGTGTGCCGCTCATCGTTCGGATGCCCGGGCTCGCACCGGAGCGCGCCGGCAGCGTGATCGACACGCAGGTGCAGATCATCGACCTGATGCCGACGCTCGCGCGGTGCGCCGGTTGGGAGCGGCCGCTCGCCGTGCAGGGGCGCGACCTCGGACCGGCGATCACGCGCGGGAGCACGCTTCCCGAGCGCGACGCGCTGACCGAGCTCCTGATCGATCGCGGCGAGTTGCGCGCGCTCCGCGACCCCTCGCGCAAGGTGATCGAGCCGCGCCGCGACGCGCCCGCCGTGCTGTTCGACCTCGCGCTCGACCCCGGCGAGCGCGACCCGATCCATGCCAACTCGCGCGAGCGTCAGGACGAACGCGAGCGCGCGCAGTCGGAGCTCGCGCTGGCGATCGCGCGCACGCTGGCGTTCCGTGACGCGCTCGACCGCGCCGCGGACGAGTTCGAAGTCTCCGATGACATGGCCGAGCAACTGCGCGCGCTCGGCTATCTCGGCGAGGACGAATGAAGGCTTCCGGCGAGACTCTCGTTCCCCGCGCGCTGCTCGTCCTCTCCGCGGCCCTCTTCGTTCTCGTGCTGCACACGGGATGGGGCAAGTGGCCGGACGTGCTCATCGACTTCGGCCGCGAGCTCTACGTGCCGTGGCGCCTGAACGAGGGCGAGGTGCTCGCGCGCGATCTAGCCTGGTTCAACGGGCCGCTGTCTCCGTACGTGAACGCGCTCTGGTTCCGGCTCTTCGGCGTGGGCTTCTGGACGCTCGCGTGGGCGAACATCGCGCTGCTCGTCGTGTTCTGCGTACTCCTCGTGCGCCACCTCGCCGCAGTCTCGACGCCGATTGCCGGTGCCGCCGCGCTGGCCTTCTTCCTCGCCGTGTTCGCGGGCGGCCAGCAGGTTCCCGCCGGCAACTACAACTTCATCAGCCCGTACTCGCACGAGGTGACGCACGGTCTCCTGCTCGGCTTGGCGAGCCTCGTGTGCGCGCGGCGCGCCGGTCGCGCCGAGCGTCGTTGGCTGGCGTTGACGGGTTTGTTCGTTGGGCTCGTGTTCCTGACGAAGGCCGAGGTGTTCCTCGCGACGGTGGGCGGAGTCGCGATGACGTTCCTGCTTCGCGCGCGCTTCGGTTCGGCGCTGCGACTCGGCGTGCGCGGCGTCGCGTGGCTCGCGGCGGCGGCGCTGCTCCCCGCCCTGATCGCGTTCGGCTTGCTCGCATCCGCGCTGCCGGCGCAGCTCGCGCTCGAGACCGCGTTCGGTTCCGTCACGAGCCTGTTCACCGGCGGCGTCTCCGATCTCGCGTACTACCGGCACGGCATGGGGCTCGACGCGACCGGCACGAACCTCGGGCGCGCCGCCGTCGCGTTGGCGCTGTTCGTCGGAGCGTTCCTTCCGGCGCTGCTGCTCGCGCGCTTCCAACCCGCGCGCATCCCGCGCGCCGTGGCGGCGTGTGTGGTCTTCGGTCTCACGCTCGTCGTCTGCCTCGCGCTGCCGACCACGTGGCGTTGGTTCGCGCGCGCGCTGCCGCTTGCGCTCGTCGCCCTGCTCGCGCTCGGTGTCGCGCGCGGGCGCCGCATCACGGACGACGTCGAGCGCGAGCGCTGGGGCGCGTTCCTCGGCTTCGCGACCTTCGCGTTCCTGCTGCTGGGCAAGATGCTTCTACAAGCGCGCTTCGGTCACTACGGCTTCGCGCTCGCGGGACCGGCGGCGTGCGCCGTGCTCGTGTTCGTCGTCGGTTGGCTGCCCGTGTTCGCGCTGCCGTTCGCGTCTGCCTCGCGCGCGACGCTCATCGCCGGCGCCCTCGGCGTCTACGCCGCCTGCGGCGCGGACCTGTGGCACAAGAGCACGGCGTTCTTCGCGCGCAAGAACGTCGAGGTCGGGAGCGGACGCGACCGCATGATCGCCGACGAGCGCGGCCTGTACGTGAACGCCGTCCTGCGCCAGCTCGAGACGCGCCTCGCGCCGGGCGACGAACTGCTCGTGCTCCCGGAGGGGATCACGATCAACTACCTCGCGCGCCGCCGCACGCCCACGTCCTTCGTGAACTTCATGCCGCCCGAGCTCCTGCTCTTCGGCGAAGCGAACATGGTCGCCGCGCTCGAAGCGAACCCGCCCGCGGTGGTCGTGCTCGCGCACAAGAGCACGGCCGAGTACGGCTTCCCGTTCTTCGGCGCGGACTACGGGACGGTGCTCGCCGGTTGGGTGCGCGAGCACTACGCCCACGCGTGGACCGACCCGCGCGGTGGGTATCCGTTGCAGCCCGAGACGCGCTTCGGGATCTCGCTGCTCGAGGCGAAGTAGCGGTCGTGCGCTCAGAGCGGAAGGCGCGTGCCCACGCCGGACGCGACGGCACGCTCGAGCACGAGGATCGCCGTCGCCATGTCGTCGAGCGCAATGCCGAGGTTGATGCACAGCGCGCGCTCGTCGTCGCTCGCGCGTCCCGGGCGCTTGCCGCAGACGACGTCCCCGAGTTCGCAGTCGACGGCCGGCGTGTCGGCGAAGTACCCCGCGCCGCGGTAGTACTCCATCTGCGCGACGTCGTCGGTGACGATGCGATCGACCGCGCGCATCGCGTTGCCGGTGACGTAGGAGTCGAAGTCGACCAGGCTCGCGAACGATCCGGCGGCGAGCCAATCGGGTTCGACGACCGGCGACGGTGCGCGCAGGATCGGTCCGCTCGTCACGACCAGGTCCGACCGTTCGACGGCGGCGCGCGGCGTGTCGACGACCTCGACCTTGACGCCGGTTTCGCGCGTGACGTCGATCGCGAAGCGTTCCGCGACGGCCCGGTGCAAGTCGAACGCGTAGATGCGCTCGAGGTCGTAGAGGCAGGCCATGGCCGTCACGTGGCTGCGTCCCTGCACGCCGCACGCGACGATTCCGAGCGTCGCGCTGTCGGGGCGCGCGAAGTGCTTGGCGGCCACCGCGCTCGCCGCTCCGGTGCGCATCGCGGTGATCCAGGTGCAGTCCATGACCGCGGTCGGAACGCCGGTCTCCGGATCGTTCAGGATCAGGAGTCCGTTGATGTAGGGCAGCCCGCGCGCTTGGTTCTGCGGATAGCCCGAAACCCACTTCACGCCCGTCGCGCCGAGCGCCGGAATGTGCGCGGGCATGGCATGCAGGAACGCATCGGGCAGCGGATGGATGCCGGGCTTCGGCGGCATCTCGACGCGGCCGGCGCCCTTCTCGCGGAACATGCTCTCGAGGGCGGCGATGATCTCCGCCATCGGGAGCGCGACGCGCTCGACGTCGGCGCGGGAAAGGTAGAGGAGGTCGGGCATCGATTGCGCGGCGCGAGCGCGCGCGTGTCGACAGGGGTACCGTGCGACTCTCGATCGGTAAAGGCGCTAGCGCAAAACACGTCGAATGGGTAGCGTCCGACATCCCTCCCCGCGCACCTCCGTGTTCGGCATGCCCAGCGATTCCTCCGAAGGCCGCTCGCCGAAGACGGCGCGCACGTTTGTCGCCTTGGGAGCGTTGTGCGCGCTCGGCGCGATCGCGATCACGAGCTGCGGAGCGAAGGAGCGTGCGCGACGCGACGGCGATCCGCCGAACATCGTCATCTTCCTGATCGACACGCTGCGCGCGGATCGACTCGGCGCCTACGGCTACGAGCGGGACACGTCGCCCGAGTTCGACGCGCTCGTCTCTTCCAGCGTGCTGTTCACCGAGGCCAACGCCGCCGCACCGTGGACGCTGCCGTCGGTCGTCTCGCTCATGGTCTCCTCGTTCCTCAGCGAGCACGGCGTCGCGAGGGATCGCGATGTGGTCGACCCGACCACGCCGACGCTCGCGACGCGCGCCCAGGAGCTCGGCTTCACCACCGCGTCCTACTACGAGAACCCGTACGCGGGGCCGTTGTCGGGACTCGACCGCGGCTTCGACCTCTGCCTACAGGTCGAGAAGAACCGTCCGGGTGCCGAGGAGCTGTCCGACTGGCTCGACATCGCGCCCGACGATCCGTTCTTCGTGTACCTGCACAACGCCCTGCCGCACGACCCATACTTTCCCGAACGCGAGCATCTCGAGCGCTTCGGCAGCGTCAGCGACGAAGAGGCGGCGCGCATCTGGCAGATCCAGAAGGACTATCGCGCGCTCACGCGAGGCAACCGACCGGGTCAGCGCAACGGTCGCGAGGACACGTCGCCGTTGCAGACGAAGCACATGGACGAGCTCGCGTCGCGCGTCGACGCGATCAACGCGCTCTACGACGGCGAGGTGCGACAGATCGATCAAATCATCGGCGAGGTCGTCGACGTCCTGAAAGCGCGCGGTGCCTGGAACGACACGATCTTCGTCGTCGTCTCGGACCACGGCGAAGAGATGGGCGAGCACGGGGGCTGGGAGCACGACCACTCCGTCTACGAGGAGTTGGTGCGCATCCCGCTCCTGATCCACTTCCCGAACGACGAGTTCGCCGGGACGCGCGTGGACTCACCGGTCAGCCTGATCGACGTGATGCCGACGCTGCTCGACTATCTGGGCGCGACCGAGTTCGTCGAGCAATGCAGCGGGTCGAGCGTACTCGACGCGATTCGCGCCGGTCAGCAGGCGTCGGGCACGCCGCGCGTGACCGCCTACCGCTTCAACCTGAAGAAGTTCTACGCGCCGTTCGACGCCGTGCGCGGGGACGAGAACATCGTCGTGCGCGACGGCACTTGGAAGGGCATCTGGAACGTCGGGCGCGACACGTTCGAGCTCTACGACCTCGCCGCCGATCGGGACGAGACGCACGACGTCGCTTCCGATCATCCCGAGCGCGTGGCCGAGCTGCGTGCGGTGGCCGAGGCGCGGCGCGCGCGCGACGCGAAGCTGCGCGAGGGGCGCACCGTGCCGCAACGCGAGCCGCTCACCGCCGACGAACGCGCCAAGCTCGAGGGGCTCGGCTACATCGGCGGCAGCGAGTAGCGCCCGACTTACGAGTAGATCGCGAGGACCTCGTCGAGGCTCGCCGCCGTGGACTCGCACAGCGCGGTGAAGCGACTCCGCGTGAGGTTCAGGCGCGTCGTCGTGCTGCGCTGGAGCTTGTTGGCGTCGATCTCGAGCTTCCCGCCGATGCGTTGCGCCACGCAGTCGGCGACCGCGACGAAGTCGGCGACCTTCGCGCCTTCCGGATCCGGCGCGTCGTCCGGCGCGTCGTGATGCGCGATGCCCTGCTGCACCGAATCGCTCAACGACCACTCCGCCGCGATCATCCCGCCGAGAAGCGCGTGATCGAGCTGGTGCGCCGTGAACCGCATCGCGTGCGCCGATGTGCCTTCCGGGGCCGACGTGACGAAGCGATCGACGGCGAGGAAGCCGACGTCGTGCAGGAGCGCCGCGACGAACGCTTCGGCGGGCGGAGCCTGGTCGCAGTGTTCGGCGGTCTTGCTCAGCGCGAGCGCGGCGGCGACCGAGTGGCGCCAGAGGTCGTTCTCGTCGAGACCGAGGATCGGGACCGCGCGCGAGAGCTCGCCCTGCATCGCCGCTCCGAGCGCGAGTGAGAGTAGCGGACCGGTTCCGACGCGCATGACGGCGTCGTCGACGTTCGAGATCTCGGCGATCGCGCCCGATGCGGCCGAGTTCGCCAGGCGGATGAGTCGACCGGTGAGCGTGAGGTCGTGTCGAATCGTGTCGACGATGTCCGCGATCATCCAATCGTCGGTCGAGATGATCGACGTCAGCCGGAGCGCGGTTCCCGGGAGCGCTTCCATCTCGGTTGCGCCGCGGGCGATTTGAGCGAGGTCGTGCATGCCGCAGTGTCACTCGGCGCGGGTTCGCGCCCACGGAGTATCGTGATCCGAGGAGAGCGAACTTGAGGCCGGGACGGCCGTCGTTGCGGCGAAGTCCAGAACGCAGTCAGGCGCCGCTCGACAGTCGCGCGGGGCGGTAGGGGCCCCGCAGCACGCGCTCCAGCTCGGCCAGGCCGTCGGCGAGGCGCGCGCGAGTCTCGGCGCCCAGGCAGAGGCGGAGGCCGGCCGGAACGGCGCGCTCGCGCCGCGTGTAGGTCCCGACGGCCTCGACGTGCACTCCCCGGGCGCGCAGCGCGGCGGCCGCGTCCTCCGACGTCCACGGCGGATCGAGCTCGACCCAGGCCGTGTGCGCGTCGTCCGGTCCGAGCACGGGCGCACGGACCACGCCGTCGAGAGCCGCGCGCACCAGGCCCTGGCGGTGCGCCAGTTCGGCGCGCCGCGCATCCGCCGCGGCGGCCGCCGTTCCGTCGAGGATCCAGCGCTTCGCGACTTCGACCGGTAGCCAAGGCGCGTTCCAAGTCGTCACGCGATTGCCGACGGCGATTCCGCGTGATTGGCTCTCCGGTGCGACGACGAAGGCGAGCCGAGATCCGCTCGCGAAGCTCTTCGAGGTCTCGACGACCGCGACCACGACGTCGGGAGCGAGGCTCTGGAGGCGCGGTGGATGCGCGCGGATCAGGGCGCCATCGTCTTCGTCTTCGACGATCACGAAGGCAAACTCGCGCGCCAGCTCGACGAGCTCGCGACGCCGCGCCTCCGAGATGCACCGGTTCCCGACCGGGGCAACGGTGGGTGTGAGATAGAGCAGCGCGATGCTCCGGTGTTCGAGCGCGTCGGCTAGCGCACCGGGAAGCGGGCCGTCCTCGTCCTCCTCCACCTCGAGCAACGGACACCGCAACCGCTCGGCGAGGCTGCGCACGCCGGGGAAGATCGACGTGCCGTGGGCGATGCTGTCGCCCGGGCGCGCGAGCGCCAGCACGATGCTGAGGATCGCGTTCTGCGCGCTCGCGGCCAGCGCGAAGCTCGTCCCCGAACGCGCGAAGCCCAGCGGCTCGAGCCAACGCCAGCCGACGTCCGCGTAGGGAGCGTCGTCTTCGATTCCGTTCGGGTGCGCGTCGAGTCCGCGGTCGGCCGCGATCTCGGTGAGCGTCCGGGACAGCGCTTCGCGCTCGAGAGGAAGGGGGAACGTCGTGTTGAAGCCGAGCTCGATCTCGCCGGAGCTCGCCCGCGCGACCGGTGCGACCGGCGACAGCGGTTCGAACGTCGAGCGAATGAACGTGCCGCGCCCGACGGTCGAACGCACGAGCCCGCGTCGCTGCGCCTCGGCGATCGCGCGTCCGACCGTGCCGAGCGAAACCCCGAGCTGGTCGGCGATCGCGCGCTGCGTCGGCAGCTGCGTGTCCGCATCGAGCTCGCCGTTCCGAATCGTCTCCTCGAGCCGATCGACGATCTCGCGCGCGGAGGGCTTGCCGGCGCCCTCGAAGTCCCACGGGATTGTCACTGGGTCAATGTCGCTGAAGAAGAGGGGAGCCGAGTGCGATCGCGCCGACGGAAGTGCGCAATCTACCAGTCCGCGGTGGGTTTCACCGCGCTCCGCAGGTCGATCCCATGATTCTCGCCGCGACGCTCCTGACGCTTCCCTTCGCCCATTCGGTGCACGAGACCGAAGTCGTCCGCCGACACGATCGCGCGGACGCGGACTACCTCCAGCTCGCGCTCGACTACGGGCAAACGTGCCACGTCGGGCTCGACGGCGTCGGCGTGTTGATCGCGCCGCGCTGGATCTTGACGGCCGCGCACGTCGCGCGCGACCTGACGTTCTTCGAGCCGACGGTGCGCTTCCTGCATGCGGATCCCGATCGGGGCCGCCGCGCGCGCGTCGACCGCGTCGTTCTGCATCCGGGCTTTCTCCTCTCGCCGCGCGAGATCGACCACGACATCGCGCTCGTGCGTCTGGCGGAGCCGGTCGACTGGATCGAGCCCGTGCCGATCCTGCGCGCCGGCGTCGAGCGTGACCTGCTCTTCACGCTGGTCGGCGACGGCGACCTCGGCACCGGCGCAACCGGCGCCGTCGGGAACGACGGCCGCTGGCGTGGTGCGACGAATCGTCCGGTCGAGCTGCGCGAGAACGCGCTCGTGTTCCGCTTCGACGCGCCGGGCGACGCGGCGTGCACCGAGCTCGAAGGCTTCTGGGGACCGGGCGACAGCGGCACACCCGCCTTCGTCGAATCCGCGGGCAAGCGCTACGTGGCCGGGATCGGCTCGCACGGACAGTCGTCGCCGGCGGGCGTCGTCGCGGGTTACGGCGCGCGCGACGTCTCGTACCGCGTGTCGCACTACGCGCCGTGGATCGATGCGGTGCTGGCCGAACACGCGCAGACGCCGCCCGCGATCGTGGAGCCGCTGCGCTTCGACGCGGACGCGTTGAGCGCGACGAGCGCGGGCGAGTGCCTCGTGATGTACTTCGAGACGCTCACGCTGGCGGACGCCGAGATGCGCGCGCTCTTCGCCGAGACCTTCGCGACGGCGCGCGCGGCGGAGACACCCGGCGAGCGCCTCTGGCTCCTCGACGAGCTGCGCGAGCACGCGAGCCGGCTCGTGCCCTTGCGCCAGGCGCGAACCGAAGCGGGCTTCGACGTCCTGGCGCGCTCCGGAGAGTCGGACCAGGCCTTCGTGCTGCGCTTTCGCTTCGAGCCGGAGGAGTCGCGTCTCGACGAAGTGCGCATGATCCCCGTCCTCCTGCGCGCGACCGAGCAGAAGGACGAGGACTCGCGAACGGACTAGCGCGGATGATTCATGACGCTTCACCGAGATCGACGCAGCGACGCGCCATCTCTGCACTTCCCTCCCTCACCGGGTTCGACGACCCGTCCAGGTCGCCTCCACGCGCTTCGGTCGCGAAGCGCTGATCTGACGCACATCCGCGTCGATCTCGGCAAAGCCTCATGAAGAACGCGGCCTAGCAGCCCGTGGTGAAACTCACGCCAGCGCCGTTCGAGGGTGGCGTGAGTT
>JAJDEV010000100.1 GCA_029259605.1 Planctomycetota bacterium
CACCGGGTTCGACGACCCGTCAAGGTCGCCTCCACGCGCTTCGGTCGCGAAGCGCTGATCTGACGCGCATCCGCGACGATCTCGGCAAAGCCTCATGAATGATCCGGGCTAGCGCGGCACGACGTCGCCGCGACGCGGAAGGCGACGCGGCTGGTCGAGGTTGCGCCGGTGCGCCACGAGGCGCCACAGCTCGTTCGGTCCGACGACGGTGAAGACGTCGCGCGTCTCGCCGCCGAACTCGAGCTGCAGTCGGCCCGAGAGCAATCCGACGAGGCGCAGCTCGCCGCCTTCTTCGACGTAGACGCCGGCGCCGATCTGTCCGGGGGGGAGCGCTCGCAACGCTTCGTTCGACGTCAGGACGAGTCCGTCGACGCGCTCGTCGGAGGCGACGACGGCGTCGATCTGGAACGCGCCCGCGCGTTCGCGGCCGCGCACGAGGACCTGCGAGCCGGGCTTCGGCGTCGCGTGCGAGAGGTCGACCGTGGGGAGCACGATCTCCGCCTCGGTGACGAAGAGCCCGCCGCCGAGCGGTTCGATGATTCCGCTCTCGTAGCTGGGCCCGTCCTGGAACCAGGCCGCGAACTCGACCTCGCCGCTGTGCGCTCCGCGCCCCAGGAAGACGACGCCGTAGGGCGTCGAAACGCCGAGCTCGCCGGTCGCGTCGGTCGCCAGGCGGATGGTCGGGTCCGGTGCACTCGGACCGGCCGTGATCGAGGGAACAACGACGCACGCGGACGCGAGCGTCGCGCATCCGAGGAACGGAAGAACGGTTCGAAGACGGTTCGGCGAGCGGCGCAGTGCGGTCATTGGAGTTCGTGAGAGCGCGGGGCTGAGCGGGGGCGTTCGAGGCTACTTGGCGGACTGGCGATGCTCACGCAGTCGCTCACGATACTTGTCGAAGAAGTCCCGGAAGTGCGTGTTCTCCGGCGCGAGCTCGCAGGTCATGGCCATCAGCGTCGCCGCCTCGGAGAGCTCGGCCGGCGTCCCGAGGAGCGGGGCGTCGTTCGACATGCTCAGGAACGAGCCGCCGGGCACGAACGGGCTGCCCGTGAGGGTTTGGGCGAGCGTGAATCGAAAGCGGGGATCGAGCGGGGCGAGCTCGACGGCGCGGCGCAAGTCGGCGATTCCGCCCGGTCGGTCCGCGCGTTCGCCGACCATGCGGACGACCGCGCGCGCCCAATAGGCGCGCGCGTTGCCGCGGTCGGACCGAATCGCGGCGTCCAGGTCCTCGCGCGCCTGCGCGAAGTCGTCGACTTGTCCGTTCAGCGCGGCGCCATAGCCGCGCCGGAAGAGCGCCTCCTGTCCATCGACTTCGATGTCCCGCACGTACGCCAGCCACTCACGCTCGAGTGCGTCCAGGTCTTCGAGCCCGAGCTCCTCCATCAGCAAGCGGCGCACTTCGTCGGGAGCGACGCTCTTCGTGCGGCCGCTGAACGTGTGCTCGACGCCGCGAGGCGTCGTGTAGACGTCGCGGAAGAAGCGTCGGAAGCGAGGCGCGTACTCCGCCGACATGTTGAGGAAGTAAACGAACGACCAGGCGTGCGCGTACTCGAACGCGTAGAAGTCACGCTTCGCGAGCGTGAGTAGCTTCTCCAGGCGGAGTGAGTCGCCGTCCTCGATCGCTTGTTGCACGGTCAGCATTCGATCGAGCTGGAGTCTTCCGGGCGTGATCTGGAGTTCACCCTTCTCGTTCGTCGCGACGGTCGACGAGCCGTAGAAGTCCGCGACGCCCTCGCTGAGCCAGATGGGAACACGCGCCTGTGCATCGAGCAGATGCGTGATCAAGTGCGTGCATTCGTGGAGCCCGATCCACTGCCCGAGGTGCGGGTCGTCGTAGTCGTGGTAGAAGTTGAGTTCCCTGTCGCGCGACGAAAAGAAGCCGGCGACCTCGTTGCCTGTGCCGGTCTCGCGATTCAGGTCGGCGCGACTCTTGAAGATGTTGATCCGCATCTTCTTTCGCGAGTGCGTCGGCGTCGACTTGATGTCGAGGCTCTGCTCCATCAAGGCGTAGTACGCTTCGAACAGCTCGGCGTACTCCGCGAGGTGCTCGGGCGACGTGTTCGTCTTGAGCGCGAAGTGGCGCGTCTCCGTCTCCCATCCGGCGTCGAACTCGCTGTGCGCAGCGAGTTCGTCAGTCGCCCGCCGAGCCACGTCCGCTTCTCTTCGAAGGGCCGCCGCGTAGGCGGTCTTGCTCATCCACTTGCCGCCGTAGCGCACGAAGCCCTGCTCGAGTCGCTGTCGCTCGTTGTCGTCGCGCGGGATGTAGTCCGCCATGTCGCCCTCGATCTCGACCGACGCGATCAGGTGCGGGGGACAGACGACGACTCCGCTCTCGAAGTGCAAGCTGTAGTCGCCGCTCGCGAGTCGGCGCGCACGTTGGATGTCGATGACGCGTCCGTCGCTGGTGACCAGGCGATCGGCGGTGGGGGCGAGCGCGACGAACAGCGAGGCAAGGGCGAGGCGCATGGGGCGGGGCTCCGTGGCGCCAATGTAGCGTGCGCGACGGACTTTCACGCGCGCGGGCGGTGCAGCCGGGCGCGCGTCGGATTCCGCGCACCCTTCGCAAGGGTCGTGCAAACGGCAGCCCCGCGCCCAACCGACTCCGAAAGTCTTCGTAGATGGCGGGCCGGGGCCAAAACCCCGCTCTTGCCGCCTGGACAGGCGGTCCGCAGGCTACCCATCGCGCCCCCACGCCATCACGAGCGACCTCCGCACAGTCGTTCGCCCCGAAGGAGAACCCGATGAACTCTCGCTTGGCTCTGCCGCTCGTCCTCTGCGCCGCCGTCGGTGCGAGCGCCCTCTTCTGGTGGATGTCGACCGGCGTGCCCGCCGATCGCGCCACCCCCGGCGCGCGTCCGACGGCCGAGAGCGCGAAGCGCGCGGCGCCGGGGGACCTCGCGCGCCCCGTCGCGTCCGACGGGAACGGCGCGGTCGCGCCCGCGGCCGCGAAGCGGGTTGCGCGCGAAACGGAGCCCGTCGCGCCGACGAAGGCGGCGGCGAGCAAGCAAGAGCACAAGGGGCCGCGGGTGACCGGGCGCGTTCTCGATCGCGCGGGCGAGCCCGTCGCGGGCGCCAAGGTCCTCGCTTCCAATCAGATGCTCATGGCGATCGACGACTTCGACGCGCCCTGGTCGCGGCGCATCGACGCGATCACGGACGAGGACGGTCGCTATGCGCTCGAGGGACTCGATGCGGGCGCGCTCCAGCTCGGCGTGCGCGCCGCCGGTTTCGCACCCTACGATCGCTCGGACCTGATGCTCCCCGCGGATGACGCAGTCGTCCTCGACGACATCGCGCTCTCGGTCGGAGCGATCCTGACGGGTTACGTCCTCGACCCCGACGGCAACGGCGTTCCGGGCGCCGAGCTCGTCAACGTGTCGAACATCCAGCGAGGCGGCTTCACTCTGCTCGAGGGCCGGCGCGAGCCGATCGCGGTCACCGCCGACGACGGTTCGTTTCGCGTCGATCAATTGGCCTGTGGTGAATGGACTCTCGTCGTCGAGACCGAGGACTATCCCGAGCGCGTCTTCAAAGGCCTGGCCGAGATCCCGGGCGAGGTCGTCTCGGGGCTCGAGTTCGTCCTCGAACCCGGCGGATCGATCGCCGGTAAGGTGACCGACGTGCCGGCGGGGGAACGGGGACGGCTGAAGGTGCGCGCGTCGAAGACGAAAGGGGAATGGATGGAGCGTTTGCGCGGGCGCACCGCGGACGTCGCCGTCGACGGCAGCTTCGAGCTGAAAGGCTTGCGGCTCGATACCGAGTACGAGCTGGGCGCGCGCAGCGAGTCCCAATCGAACGAGTTCAGCTTTTCCGGTCAGTCGCGTTCGGAGTCCGTGCGCGCGTGGGCGGGGGACGTCGGCGTCGAGATTCCGTATCTCCCCGAGGCGGCGCTGCTCATCCAAGTGGTGGACTCGGAGACGCGCGAGCCGATCACCGAGTACCAGGTCGAATCCGGGACCGACTTCCTGCGGCCCCTGCGCCGCGACGGCCAACGCGTCGCCACGCACCCCGAGGGACGCGAGCGAGTCGGCGAGCTGCGTCCCGACGGGCCGGACGATCGCATCCGCCTGCGCGTCGAGGCGACCGGATACAAGAGCTACTCGCGCGATGAGATCGCGATCGCGATCGGTCAGGAGCTCGACCTCGGGACGATCTTCCTCGACCCGGTGCCCGTCGTGCGCGTCACGGTGACGGATCGACGCACCGGCGACCCGGTCGTGGGGGCGCACGTTTCGATGCGCAAGGAGGACCCGCAACAGGGCGACGAGCGCAGCTTCCGCATCGAGACGACGATCGAGGAGGGGCACGTCAGCGTCAACCCGGCGGACGCGGAAGCGATCACGGACAGCCGCGGCATCGCCATGTTGACGAGCCTCGAAGGCGAAACGGTGACGTTCGAGGTCGAAGCCGACGACTTCGC